>DNXU01000173.1:19544-38557 GCA_003505715.1 Cyanobacteria bacterium UBA8803
AAAAGCCCGTTTGGCTGCCGCACTAGTCGCATCTTGTTCGCTAGTGGCAGGCTGCTGGGCAATAAAAGCTTCCCCCCAACCCTGCTTAATCAGAGAGGAGAATTGTCTAGGTCTTGCTGCCACCGATTCTGATAGCAAAAGGATACTGATTATCCCTACCAGGGAGACTTGTTTGAGTACCATCATATCCGGTCGTGTAGATATTGTTTGTAGTAAGGACTTTAGTCCTTGGAAATACCAGCCTTTTCCAGCACTAAAGTGCTTACTACTAACCTATTTATATAAGTCCTATGCTACTTAAGCCATAAAACGTAACGGCGTTCCTGCCGTTACCGCTTTCTCAACCTTTGCCTGTGCTACTAATCCATCACGAGAAATAACTCTCACCTGCCCTGTGCCCTTAATCGCAGTAAATACCGTTCCTGCCTCCACCTGACGCAAATCAACTCCCCCTAACCATAACTCGGCAGTATCACCCTGCACTCCCGTCACCACCGCCTGGGCTGAAGGCTTGGGAGATTTAATAAAATAGGGGGCCTGCCGTTGATACCCACTATCCACCTTGACTTCATAACGGGGTATTTGATCGAACTGTTCGGGAATTTCTGGGATAATTTTCTGGAATATCTGCTCAATGTTGCTATCTTCCTGCCAAAGATAGTGAGTTAGTAAATAACTGAAGATGCCCGCTTTAAAGCCATTAATAGTCAATTCCCGCGCCAGCTGGTTAGGCGCAGTCGCTGCTACAACCACACCTTTCGCAACCCCTGCCCGGTAGCCTTGCACAAATTCTTCCGGTGACATTTTCAACCGAGATAACCACTGTTCTTGGTAAGTTTTTTCATCAGGAGAAACTAAAACATTCTTGCCACCATTGCGAGAACGTACCCGCGCATCTCTAATCGCCCCACCGGAAAAACAACTATCTAATACAACTGTGACATTTTCAGTTTTCAGGGCAGACATTAGCAAAAATAAGGTATGCCCCATAATATCTTTCACAGACCCGCCAACTTCCGGATAGCCATCTGGTAAATTACCATCCACTGGCACAAATGTCCCATTCAGTCCTTCTTGCCCTGGCTCAACTACAATTGGATTAGGGTCAAAGATGCGCGAACCATGGCCGGAGTAGTGATAAACCACCACATCTCCCGGCTTGGCTTGTTTAATTAAATGTTCTTCAAAAGCTGTTAAAATGCCTTCCCTGGTTGCTTTGGCATCTGGTAAAACATAAATATCTTTTTTGTTAAAACCAAAACGATAAATCAGCAGATTTCTTTGCAACTCTACATCGTTGAGGCATCCTTCTAGGGGTTGCTCGGCATATTGATTAATGCCAACCAGTAAGGCAAGTTTGCGGGGTGTACTTTGAGCCAGAACTTGACTATAGCGTTGGGCTGATTGGAGAAACGATAGCTGGTTAAACCCAATCGCTGCCAGTGCTGAACCAAAAAATTGCAAGAAATGACGACGATTAGTACGGGTCATAGTGAGCTAATTTTAAGATTTGGACTTAGTCTGAGAGCGTGCAGGAGAAAATTGACCGTAGATACCTCTACTGAGATTGCGGCCTCATCTGCTATTATGCCTCTACCGCCAGTCCCGCTGCACCGTAAAAGCTGCCCAATAATAAGGAGACTGCCAATTTGGGGATTTCCACATCTCCAATTGTGCCGCTCTTAAGGCAGATACCGGATTTTGCCCTCCCTTAGATGATGCCTATCGTCTCATGAAGAATTCTGAAGAACAGGTAATGTCACCAATAGACGATGCGATCGCTCGATATAAAGTTGCCTTATCGGCGGTTGAACAGGCACAGAACAAACCATCCGATGAGCAAGT
Organism: Cyanobacteria bacterium UBA8803; assembly: GCA_003505715.1. Lineage (GTDB taxonomy): Bacteria > Cyanobacteriota > Cyanobacteriia > Cyanobacteriales > Coleofasciculaceae > UBA8803. The sequence goes on from DNXU01000173.1 coordinate 21,390, forward strand.
AGTAGAACTGCTAGTAGCTCGTGATGCCGTTGAGTATAACCAGCAGAAGGACGCCCATTTTACTGGCAAAAGTTATGCTCTCCTGATCGAACTAGATCGACGCCTCAAAACTCAAGCTGAAGCGATCGCCAGCAATTTTCCCCTCACCGACTATCGGGAAAGCGTGAAACCCCCTGAGTCATCCTGGTGGTGGTTTCTGGAACCACCTCAACCACCCGTTCACAAATTCGATCGCTTCGACTGGGTTTGGAATACTCTGACAGGAGTTTGTCTGCTATTTGCTACCAGTTTGGCTACTCATACTGCTCAAGCCTTTTCAACTGAGGGATTTGATGTGCTAGGCACATTAAGCACAATTAGTCAAGGAGCTGGGGTAGCGCTGATTGCTGGTGGTGCTTTGACAGACAAGGGTAACAAAGTAATTGAGAATATCCTTAGTAGTATCGGGATTCCTGCCCACTTCCACGCCGAAACAACATTTGGATTCTCGGTTGTAATGTTAGCCGCTAGTTACGGACTTAATAGTAATTTAACTACAGTTGGTCAGTGGTATTACCTCCAGGGAGAAAAGCTACAAAAGCAAGGAGATCTAGTCAGTGCTTTAGAAAGCTATCAAAGAGCTATTAACTTTAATCCCGATCAGCCCAAAATTTATGTCGCTTTAGGGAAAGTTTCTGAAGAAATGGGTCAGCTAACTGAAGCTAAATCCTACTACGAAAAAGGGCGAGCTTTAAATGATGCAGCTGCAATGAGTGGTTTAGCTAGAGTCAGCATTTTTCAGTCTTTAGAGGAGCGTGGCTGGACAGCCAGAATTGATGATAAGATAGAACGTCAGTCTGACTTTTTCCTAGTGGCAGCCGATAAACTAGCACAAGAAGAAGATAAAACTTTACGAGTCGAAATCGCTATTAACCAGGGCATTCTTTATCTATCCAAGTTTAACTTAGAAAACTATCGCTACGATTTAGAAAGAACCAACGATGCACTAACTGAGGCTGAGGGCAGTTTTCAACAAGCAGCAGAACTGGAGAAAGAATTACCGCCAGAAACTCCTGAATTAGGTAAGGGGGAATGCTATCTGAAAATTGTCGCTAAAGTACGTCAGGAAATTAACTATAAAGAGGGAGAAACGCTCAGCACTGCTCCACTCGATCTAGCCAATGCTTGTTACGGAAAGCTCTATCAGACCAAGTTAAATCCTTATGACGATACCAAGATGTACTATACGATATATACATCTGTAGTTTCTGCCACAGCTTATAGCAAAAAGAATCAAGGACAAAATCCCTAGTGCAAGAAGGCAGAAGGGAAGAAAGCGGCTACAAACGGATTTGCTCTTAATTGGGGATTAGGAATTGGTAAGTTTTAATGCAGAAGCTACTGAAAAAAACTCTTCCCATTCCTGATTCCCGATTTCCCAAGTGACAGAGTGTGACACTTCAGGGTGCGGAATGGAGGATTTAAGACCAGGGCGTAGGTGGCTCACAAGGCCCTCTTGTACCCCGCTGTCTTCTACAGGCTATAACTCTGGCTTGTTCTGTTTGTTCCTGCTGTTGAAGTCTCAAATCTTCAGAGCTAGCTTTTATTTGTCTAACTGTAGCAAAGGATATAGCCAGTGTAGAACCAGCAACTAGGGTTAATAAAAAAACAGCTATATTACTAGAAGTCCAGTTTTTCATTGTCATTCTGCCTTTTTGTAAAGTGTGTAGTTAATGTCTCATGCTGCTAACCAATTGCTATTACTCTTCCTTATCCTCGAAGGTAATATCATTATTTTCACAGACATCGGCTTCTTCTTCTAAAACATCTCCATCTTCAAACACAGCTTTGAAATCATAAATACACTTATCGGAATCAACGGGAATTGAGACAGATTCTCCAGGATTAATGACTTCCGATCCAAGGAGATCTTCACCCCAGTCTTCTTCGGTAGCTGGCTGAAAATAAAACTCTTCCATAATACTATTGGTATGGTTGATCACATCAAAAACGCGATCATTGGAGCCGTAGAAGGCGTAGCTACCACCATTAATTTCACAAAGATCGACCTGATGTTCTACCGCTTGCTCGCCATTAGCAAATTCTCCCATCACATCATACAGACAGTCTTCCCGATTGTCATCAACCGTAATCTGCGCTCCTTGTCCAGGGGCAACTTCTCCTACTCTATCCTGTAGGTTTGTACCCTCCCACTTCTCTGTCATCGTAGGAGAGATGTAAAATTCCACAAGGTTACTACTAGTATAGTTTTCGACTGTGAAGGCAAGAGTCCCTGTTAATAACTCCTCCTCCTGAGCTAATAAAGGGTTAGCAGTGAAGAAGCTTGCAGGTAGCCCTAATATAGCTGTTGCGATAACAGAATGGCAGAAAGTTCGGACTATCATCTTAGTGCAATAGAGAAATATTGCACCAAGATAGCACAAACCTGAAGCAGAACTCCTTTTAACATTGCTTAATGATGGAAAAGTTCAAATTTAGGAATTGCCTGTCCCAGTGCTGCTGCTGTTCCTTTATTACACAAAAAAACTCTTTCATTTTGGACTTACCAACTACCAATTGCCAATTGCCAGCCATTAGATTTAATTATCACCACAGATCCGGAAGAGCCTGCGATCAATCCAAGAGAGAAGCTAATCTATACAGCCAGTGTGGTTCTTCACTAAAGAGAGCATTAAACTGGGTGATCCATCGCCCCAAAGTAACTAAACCTTGGGTAAAAATTACAATGGGGACGGCTAAGAGTAATTGCTTCTTGGTAAGATTGTACTCTTGATTATAAACAGAGAATTGTTTCGTGAAATACTGAATTCTTCGAGTTATTCTTTGGTTGAGTGAAAGCCTCTGATGACTTGAACTGGCCTTTACCTCTTTCAAACCTAGTTCCGATCGCGATTTTTCTACCTTTTCTTCTTGATTAACCTTTGCTTCAAGGGGAACTGTTAGAAAACGATCTAACCAGTAGTTATCATGACCCATCAGTAAGAACCTTAAAAAATAGTAGCGCAGATTCTGAGGGGGGAGGTGATAAGCTCTAGCCTTAGCATTGCGCCAAATTTTTACCCCTTGATTTCGCATCCATCTGGAATGGACACTACAATTACCCCGAAATATTTTTAAATGATCTGGTATAGGATTCTGACAGAAAAATTCTCGGCGAAAGGCAGCGTTATTGAGAAAGTAAAACTTCGTCTCAGTTAACTCTAAGGCACTCGATTGGCGATGTAGCATATAATTCAAACCCATTGCCAATGTGTAAGCATCCTTAATATCAATAACTGTTTCGCCACCAATAACATTAGCATCTGGCTTAATCTTAAATGATTCAATTATGTTTTCCAACCATTCAGGTGTATAAATACAGTCAGAATCACAGAAAATAACAATCTCTCCTGTAGCTGAGTTTGCCAGGAAATTTTTGGCTTGATAATAGTTTAATTTTCGTTTCAGTTCAATTCGTTTTAGATTGGGAATCAATTCCTCTATTCGAGCCAAAATATCTGATGGCATCAATCCATTATCGCCAATAATCACTTCATTAGCTTCCGTAATTTTCTGGGTTTGCTTTAGCAGAGAATCAAAGAGATGTTCTATTTCACATGGATCGCAACTTGCCAGATTCTCTGTTTCGACAATTAATGTAAATGAGAGATGATCGTCGTAAATTTCCTTCATGCTATACCTCTTGTTTGAATAGGGGTTACATTTATGTCTTTTCGGTACTTAGTTTGGTAATTACTTACAAAAACCACGACCAAAACCTTTGTGGGGGACTACTTGTTAGCAATGTCTAAGTTAAAAAGATATTTTCTCAAGCTAATTTAATTTGATAATTAATTTGATAATTTTTTTGACCAATGAATTTTCCAAATATAGAAGGGGCTAATTAAAATACTTACAAAAAGTATCATTTGACAGGCAGCTACTGTATCCTGATTCAGGACATTGAAATACTTGATAAAGTATAGTATTACCTGGCGACAGTCATTAGCAAAGTATAGAAAAAATGCTAATGGTCTTTGCCATGGTTTCAGCCTAATCATCCGAATATGATGCCTAGTCAATCCAGATTTACCTACTAAACCTAGTAAATACTCTCTTTCCATTCGCCACGAGGGAATTTTATGATAAATACAGATTTCCGGACTGTACCAAATCTCCCAGCCCGCATTTTGGATATAGGATAATATTTCCATATCTTCACCTTTAGCCGCGAGAGATTTCCCTTGAGGACCGACTAGCAATAATTGATCGGGTACGGATTCGAGCCAAGCTTGCTTGCGTATCACCAAGCCCGCACCTGGAGGTAATACTCCTTGTTTATGTTGGTTGTAACAAAATGCCGTTTTGCCGCGATCAATAATAGCTAAAAAAACTTCTATATCTTTAAAATTTTTAGGTGGCTTAGTTTCAAACTGAGGCAATATTTGCCCACTATAAGCACCAGCTTTCGGATGAGATTTTCCAAAAGCATAAGCAGCAGCAACCCAGTTAGATTCTGGAAGGTTATCATCATCAAGAAAGCCAATTAGGTAACCTTGTGCTTCCTGAATACTCCTCTTCCTAGTAAAAGATGCTCCCTGTTTGGGTTCAAGGTAGTACTTCAGGGGATAGGATGTAGGCCAGTTAGCTTGATGCTCTTGAATAATTTTTGCTGTGTTATCTGTACTGTTATTGTCTACTATGACAACTTCCCAAGAAATCTGGTCTGTATTGATTTGCGATCGCAATCTTTCTAATATCTTGGGAATATGCTTTTCGCCGTTATAGGTACGAATAGCCACAGTGAAGTCAACTGTCATTACTTTTAACTTTAACTTGCAAATCAAGTATAAATACAAAGGGGGGAGTAAGTGCCAGTATACTGATTATTTCTGTAAAGAAATAATCTTTTTTGTAAAGTTGAGATTCCGTCAGTTCTCAACTTGGCATCCGCTGTCGAGGATATTCCGACATTGTGGCCTCCTACTAACGGTTTTGTATTAAAAACCCCCTACCGCCAGTCCCCCTGCACGGTAAAAGCTGCCCAATAATAAGGAGACTGCCAATTTGGGGATTTCCACATCTCCAATTGTGCAGCCCTCAGGGCAGATACCGGATTTTGCCCTCCCTCAAGCATCTTCTGGTAAAACTTGGCCATCACCTCAGAAGTAGCAACATCATTAACACTCCACAAACTCACCACCACTCGCCTTGCCCCTGCATACATAAACCCTCTGGTTAAACCGACTAAACCTTCCCCTTTAACTTGTTTACCCAATCCCGTTTCGCAAGCACTCAATACCACCAACTCCACAGGCAAGTTCAGGTTAAAAATATCGTGCAAGCGCAAAAAGCCATCTTGGGGTTGGCCTTGTTGGTCATATAAAGACAGTACAATTCCTGATAATTCTGGATTAACGGGATCGAGTAAGCCATGAGTGGCAAGGTGAATAATCTGATACTGGGCTAAATTGGGGTCAGTCGCCGTAGTGCGGGAGGCATTAAAGTCCAACGCTTGCAGACTTTGATTAACTCCGACGAGGGCAAGAATTTTCTCGGCTTCGGTACGAGTATATTGCAGACGGTCAAGTACCTTGGCCGTGTCCCCTAAGCCCAAGTTCCGGGTGGCACGATTGAGGGCAGAATTGGTGGGTGTCTCAGAGGTTGGTTGAGGTGTGCTGGCAAAGCGAGGATCGTTGAGATTGAAGATGGGATCGGCAATAACGGCAAGTTTTTTGGTTGCAGGTGAACGGTTTTGCAATTGGCGGCGTTGAATGGCAACGGTAGAGGCAGAGGGAAGGGTAATGATTTCGTTTTGGACTAAAAGCGGGGTGGTGGGAGAAGATGGGATGGGTAGTGCGGCAAAGGGCACAGATTGCAATGCCCCATCGCCAACAATTAGTAAGCGTTTGTTGCCTAATCGATCGGCGACTGGGGCAATCAGCATCTGACTTAGAGACAGTCCAGTGTCCAGATTAGTGCGGCTATCTGGAATGAGGGATTGACGGAAGGTTTGGACGGCGGCTTCTATTTCGCTGCGTTTGGGGAGTTGGTAGCTGGTGATACTATTTTTCGTAACTGCCCACAGGTAACTGCTCTCTTCGCCTAGGGCATATTCTAAAAGTACAGTATCATCGTCGAGTACTTGTTGTTGAATCTGTTGTAGGGTTAATGGTTCGGGATATTTTAGGTCGGCATAGCGAGGACTGGTAAGGCGAATTTGGGCTTCGAGTTGGTCGAGTTGAACGAGTAGGGATTTGGATTGTTGTTTGATTTGAGCGAGTTGTTCTTCGGTATACTGACTGCTGGAAAGTTCATACCTCTGACGTTCTAAGGTATTGAGTTGTTGAGTGAGGGTGCCTTCTTGTTCTAGGAGTTTGGGGTCAACACCAGAGCGGATATTGGCGTTAGCTTCGGTGAGGAGTTCGCTCAGGCTGCGGGCGCGGGCGCGTTCGCTAGTATGGAGGGCAAGAGCATCGTAACCTCGATCTGGGTTTTGTTGATGCAGTTGCATAACTAGGTCGATGTAGAACTCGTAGTAGTCTTGGACGGTGGCAAAGTAGGAGGCGCGGAGTTCTTGGGAGCCAATTTTGGTGCGAAGGTCTTCAATAATGGTGATAACGCTATCGATCAGGGTTAAGGCTTCTTTGAGGTTGCCTTGGCTGCGTTGTAAGAAGGCGATGTTATAGAGAGTAAGGGCTTCCCCATCTCTATCCCCCACTGCTCGATATCGGGGCAAAGCTTGGTTGCAGAATTCTAATGCTTTCTGATGATCTCTCCATGAGGAGTAGACAGTGCAAATATTATTGAAGGTAACAGCTTCTCCACCTCTATCTCCCACCGCCCGATATAGGGGCAAAGCTTGGTTGTAGAATTCTAATGCCTGCTGATGTTCTCCCGATGAGGAGTAGACAGCGCCAATATTAGTGAGGGTAGTGGCTTCCATACTTCTATCCCCCACTGTCCGTAATAGAGGCAAAGCTTGGTTGTAGAATTCCAAGGCTTTCTGATGTTCTCCCCATGAGGAGTAGACACGACCAATATTATTGAGGGTAATGCCTTCCCCACCTCTATCCCCCACCGCCTGATATAGTGGCAAAGCTTGGTTGTAGAATTCCCATGCCTTTTGCTGTTCTCCCAATGAAGAGTAGAAATTGCCAATATTATTGAGGGTTCGGGCTGCCCCAACTCTATCCCCCACCGCCTGAAATAGGAGCAAAGCTTGGTTATAGAATTCCAATACCTTCTGATGTTCTCCCGATAAGAAGTAGACAGCGCCAATATTAGTGAGGGTAGTGGCTGCCATACCTCTGTCCCCCACCGCCCGTAATAGAGGCAAAGCTTGGTTGTAGAATTCCAATGCCTTCTGATGTTCTCCCCATGAGGAGTAGATATTGCCAATATTATGGAGGGTAGTGCCTTCCCCGCCTCTATCCCCCACTGCCCTTGTGAGGGGCAAAGCTTGGTTGTACAATTCCAAGGCTTTCTGATGTTCTCCCAATGAGGAATAGACAGCACCAATATTAGTAAGGGTAGTGGCTGCCATACCTCTATTCCCCACTGCCTGAAATAGAAGCAAAGCTTGGTTGTAGAACTCCAATGCCTGCTGATGTTCTCCTCGTGAAAAGTAGACAGCGCCAATATTATTGAGGGTAGTGGCTTCCCCACCTCTATCCCCCATCGCCCGTCTTAGGGGCAAAGCTTGGTTGAAAAAATCCAAGGCTTTCTGATGTTCTCCCCATGAGGAGTAGACACTGCCAATATGATTGAGGGTAGTGGCTTCCCCACCTCTATCTCCCACCGCCTGAAATAGGGGCAAAGCTTGGTGGTAGAACTCCAATGCCTTCTGATGTTCTCCCCATGAGGAGTAGACAGCACCAATATTAGTGAGGGTAGTGGCTTCCCCACCTCTATCCCCCACTGCTCGATATAGGGGCAAAGCTTGATTGAAGAATTCCAATGCCTTCTGCTTTTCTCCCAATGAGTTGTAGATATAGCCGATGTAACCAAGAGATACGGCTTCTGAGTGTTTATCGCCCGCTTGACGATAGAGTATGACGGCTTGTTCAAATTTAGTAATTGCCTGTCGTAGTGATTCTGCTGTGCCTTGCTCATAGAGTGCGATCGCTTCCTGATAAACTTGTTCAGCAGCATTAGAATTAGCTAGCTGTTGAGCTATCTCGGCAGTCATCTGCTGAGGAATAGCGGCTACAGATTGCCAGCTGAGAAGTACGCAAGTTAGACCTGAAAGTGAAATGATTTGAACTAACCTCAAGCCAAGTTTTTTTGTGGTTACTGCTGTTTTTGCTGAATAAAGATAGAAGCTATACCAGATAATGCTTTCGATCTGTTCTATACCAAACAATTATACTCTGAATTCCCTTCATACCGTTCAACTCAATAGGGCTTATTCCAACTTTTCCAGCGCATCCCGCACATCGACTAGATGGTTATTAAACACCTCTAAGGCGGCATCCAGAATTTTGAAAATGGCAGGATCGCGAATAGAGTAGAATACAAAGTTGCCTTGTTTACGGCTGGTCACCAGGTTTCGGCTCCGCAACACGGCTAACTGCTGAGATATCGATGAAGATTCAACTTCCAGCCACTCAGCGATATCATTGACACTACGTTCTCCCACTCGTAGAGCATCCAAGATCTGAATCCGCACTGGGTTAGACAGAACCTTAAACAGATCTGCTTTGAAATGGCTGGCTTTAAACGGCATGGGAGTATCTAATTATCTTCAGAGCTTTTCAGCTAGGTTAACATTGTACTGTTTGGATATACAAGGAAGAGGCAGACTTAAACTGGAGGACTTAGCGAATTGAGTTCTGTAGCAACACGCTCAATAAACTCTTGCCACTGTTTCAGCTTATTGGAATCTGGTTGCTCGTAGAGTTGCAGCATTTCAGATTCAGTTCGGAGCAGCCTCAATTCATAAATATCGAGGCTTTGTTGGACTCGAATCAATTGATCCGTAAGTTCTCTGATAGTATCTGCAAGTTCAACCACTGCGTCAAACTGCTCCTCTGAGAAGTCTGTAAAGACATGGCTGCTGCAAGTTGCTGGAGGGTTGTGAGGCATATGATTATGAAAGATAGAATTTAATTCGGGCTTGATAGGCACTCAGAACAGCTACTTTAACTTCGCTGCAACGACTTGCAACAACTCATAGGGAGGGACGATTTTACTGAGAAAGTCTGCGGCTCCTAATTGAAGTGCATGATTGCGTGTATCGACTGTTGCCATACCAGAAATCAAGATGACTGGAATCATAGCTGCATCCAGATCTTGCTGTAGCTTTTCCAGTAGCTCATAGCCATTCATTCGGGGCATCTCAATGTCGGAAAGAATGAGATCCGGTTTTTGCTCGATCGCCAGTTGCCACCCTTCTTGTCCATCCTTGGCTTCGATCACATTAAAGCGTCGCCACCGCAGAAACTCACAGATAGACTCGCGCATTCCCTCGTTGTCATCAACCACTAAAATTGTTTTCATCCTTAATCCTCAAGCATCTCTATTTTTCTAGTTTGGGGAGGATCTGTACAGGAGAGGTACTTCTTAGATGAGGCAATAGTCGTTCTAAAACCTGCTCAAATGAAAGCGCTTTACTCAAGCAATCATTAGCACCCGCATTTAGAGCAATACTACACTCCGAATCCCCACGATTGGTGAAAAAAATGAAAGGAATTGAGGCGGTCTTTTGATCCTTTTGTAACTGCTTCAGTACGTCATACCCATTGTACTGAGGCATACCAATATCACACAGAATCAAGTCAGGTTGATGGTTCAGAGCTAGTTTGATTCCTTGCATACCGTTTTCGGCATCCAGAACAGCATATCCCCGATCTTCCAGGAAATGAAGCAAACGCCAACGAAAATTGGTGTCATCTTCAATCAGGAGAATTTCTTGGCGAGTAGACTGATTGGTGAACATAGACTTGCAGTTAGGGATGGCAATTGCAGTCGAAAGGGTAAAACTTCCTTATCGATTTCTGCTTGCCACACCTTAACATGAGTGCTAGTCTATATGCAAGACTTTGTAGATTGTCAAGCATACAGGTATGCAGTTATAAAGGTTAACGGATATTAATGTGCCCTTCCAACCGAGCAAACCATTACGCATTTGGAAGGATTCAATTGGGCAGCCGTTGATTTGGCAACGGTGGTAATTCTGACCAAACTTTTTAAAGGCAAGGTTTACAACGGTTGTGCCAGGTTCTCTGGTTGGGCTAGTGCTGGCAAAAGCGATCGCTGCCTTGTTGCACCTCAACGTTCCAATAGTTTCGTTTTGACATTGCCTTGTATATTTAACGTTCTTTAACTTGCTCAGGCTGAGAGTCAGGAGGTATGAAAACAGTTTTGATTGTTGAAGATAGCCCTACACAACGAGAGATAATTGCTCATCTGTTGCAAGACAGTCACCTAATTGTTGTTACTGCTAGCAATGGTGTTGAAGCGCTGGAGCAAATTGATCTACGATCGCCCGATCTCATTATTCTGGATATTGTGATGCCTCAGATGAATGGCTATGAATTTTGCCGTCGCCTTAAAGCAGACCCAAAAACACATAACTTACCAATTTTGATGTGTTCATCAAAAGCAGAAGAGTTCGATCGCTATTGGGGAATGAAGCAGGGGGCAGATGCCTATATCGCTAAACCATTTCAACCAATGGAACTGGTGGCAACAGTCAAACAACTTCTACAGGGTTAAGGATGTTCTCAAATACTGAATTGTACTTGAAAGTCGGGAATCATTCCCGACTTTCAAGACAGATCTGAGTTGCAACCAACTTAATCTATTAGCCAGAGAATTAATTCTCTGGCTGTTCATTCATCGCACTCAGATTCCGTCTCCATGTCACCAACTTCATCGGCTTCATCCAAACTCGGTTCTGCGTTCTTGGATGCCAACGCTTCGTGGGCGACAGCAGCAAATGCCTCTAGGGATTGAATTGTCACCGCATGCACCAGCAGATTCTCCAACACCTCAAGATCCTCGATCTTGCCAATCGTCTCCCTCAAGTCCTGGGAAATCTCTTCAAACCGAATCTCAAGAATACGAATAATATCTTCCCGCCCTTTCGTTATCAGTCCTTGCTGGAGTCCTTGCTGCAACCCCTCTTGCATACCCTGTTCACGCCCTTTCTCTTGCCAATCAGTAACAAATTGCATCACACGCTCCTTTGTTTCTAGTCCCATAGACTCAACTGCTTGCCGAAACTGCTCTTCTTCAGCCTCACTCAAAGGTAAATAGGTGCCGATAAAACCAGAGATGAAATCCATCTTCTGGGGGTCTAACTTAAGCGTAGCAAGTAATCGCAAACACTCGGCTTTCACCTGTCCGCGTTCGGATGGATTAATCCGCATCTTCGCCATCAGTGCCGAGGCAACCGGATTCTCTCGCTTGAGAAAATCTCGCCAGTTGAGCCGATTGAGTTGAATACTCACAAAACTAAAGTCTAAAACCTGGCGATCGGGAAAACTAACAACATATCTATTCTCCTGCTCTTGGAATGGCTCGTCAAAGGTAAACAGGGCAATGGGATAGACAGGCAGATGGAATTTCTCGTGCAACCGTGCAAAGTAATGAAACATCCGCCACCGAAAATCCTCTTCACTATAGGCACTAGATTGCGATTCGACATGAACTAAAAAGCACGCTGCCCGATCTCGAAAGGTAAGACGAGCCACAACATCTGCAACCTTCTCTGGCTGGTTTGTATTGAAAACCCCTCTAATAGCAGTTTTGTATTAAAAACCCCCTACCGCCAATCCCCCTGTACTGTAAACGCGGCCCAATAATAAGGAGACTGCCAATTCAGCGATTTCCACATTTCCAGTTGTGCTGCTCTTAATGCCGATACCGGATTTTGCCCCTCCTCAAGCATCTTCTGATAAAACTTGACCATCACCTCTGAGGTGGCGGCATCATTAACACTCCACAAACTCACCACTACTCGCCTTGCTCCTGCATACATAAACCCTCTGGTTAATCCCACTAAGCCTTCTCCTTTCACCTCTTTCCCTAATCCCGTTTCGCAAGCACTCAACACCACCAACTCCGCAGGTAAATTGAGATTAAAAATATCGTGCAAGCGTAAAAAGCCATCCTGAGATTGGCCTTTTTGGTCGAATAGGGACAGGACAATACCGGATAATTCCGGATTAACGGGATCGAGTAAGCCGTGAGTGGCTAAGTGGATAATCTGATATTGGGCTAAATCTGGACTAGTCGCTGTCGTGCGGGAGGCATTAAAATCCAAGGCTTGCAGACGTTGATTTTCTGAGACGAGGGCGAGAATTTTCTCAGCTTCGGTGCGAGTGTATTGCAGACGATCGAGTACCTTGGCTGTGTCCCCTAAACCCAAGTTACGGGTGGCGGTAGTTAGGGCAGAGTTGGTGGGTGTCTCAGGAGTTGGTTGCAGTGAACTGCCAGCCAGACGAGAGTCATTGAGATTAAAGATCGGATCGGCAAGAACGGCAAGCTTTTTGGTAGCAAGTGAACGGTTTTGTAGTTGTCGGCGTTGAATAGCAACCGTAGAAGCCGAGGGTAGGGTGATGATTTCGTTTTGAACTAAAAGCGGGGTGGTAGGAGACGATGGAATAGGCAGGGCCGCAAAGGGAACAGATTGTAATGCCCCATCTCCCACAATCAGTAAGCGTTTATTACCCAATTGATTCACAACAGGGGCAAGAACCATCTGACTCAGTGGTAGTCCGGTTTCTAAATTAGCGGCGCTATCTGGGGTGAGAGATTGGCGAAAGGTTTGAGTAGCAGCTTCTATTTCACTGCGTTTAGGGAGTGCGTAGCTGGTAATGCTGTTTTTGGTGACTGCCCACAGGTAACTGCCCTCTTCGCCCAGGGCATATTCTAAAAGTAGGGTATCGTCATCAAGTACCTGTTGTTGAATCTGTTGTAAAGTTAGAGGTTCAGGATACTTCAGATCGGCATAGCGGGGACTGGCCACCCGAATTTGGGCTGCGAGTTGGTCGAGTTGGGTGAGAATGGTATCGATTTTTTCTTGAATCTCATCGAGTTCTTTTTGAGTGTACTGACTACTCACAAGTTCATACTTGCGATGCTCAAAGTTGTTCAGTTGTTGTTGGAGAAGACGTTCTTGTTCTAGGAGTTTAGGGTCAACACCTTGGCGAATGTTGGCGTTAGCTTCGCTGAGGAGTTCGAGCAGACTGCGGGCACGGGCGCGTTCGCTAATATGTAAGGCTTTACCATCATATCCTTGATGAGGATTTTGCTGGTGCAGTTGCATTAACAAATCGATATAAAACTGGTAATAATCTTGCTTTTCGGCAAAAAAGGATGTACGGAGTTCTGAGCTGGCGATGTTCATGCGCAGAGATTCAATAACAGCGATCGCAGCTTCCATATGGTTGAGCGCTTCTTTCAGATTGCTCTGCTGGCTTTCGAGGCTAGCCATTGCATAGAGAGCTTCAATTTCTATCGCAGGTCTGCCTAACTTGCGAGAAATCTGCAATGCTTGTTGTAAGTATTCGCGGCCTTGCGGGGATTTATTAGCTTTAGCAGATAGTCTACCGAGTAAGATTAAGATGCGGGCTTCTTCAGCTGGTTTTTCTGAATTTAAAAATGAGTCTAACTGCAATTTAGTCAGATTTAAGTAGTGAATTGCCTGCTCAAAATCGCCCAGTGCGTCGTATAGAATAGCACCTTGCAAAAACATCTGCCGATCGATGTCGTAGTTGTTCTGTTTGTTGGCGATTTCGACAGCTTGCTTGAAGGTAGAGATAGCTTGCTCCTTTTCCCCCATTTCTAAATAAACCAAGCTCATTTTGGCCAAAACGATTGCTTCTGATTCTCCGCTGTTAACCTCTTTGATAAATTCCAGCAGCCCCGTGCCAGAAGTCAAAGCATCGCCTAGTTGTGCTAGTTCTTCTAGTAGCACACTGGCTTGTTGTGAATCTACTAATATTTGTCGTGCTTGTTGGAATGAGTCAAGGGCTAACTGGTATTTCCGCCCATCGCGATAGAACTGTCCTAGATTAACCAGTAGAATTACTTGCAAGTCCCGATTGCCTTGTTGCTTTGCCTGCTCCAGGGCACGATTATAGGAATTGAGTGCTTTTTCGCGATCGCCTAGGGTATAGTATAGTTTAGCAAGGCTGTTAAATACCAAAGTAGCTTCATCAGATTTTTGGGCTGCCAAAAATACGTTAGCGGCTCGATCTAAGGAGTCAATAGCTTGCTGATACTGACCCCATTCTTGTTGAAATTCGCTTTGTTTAATAAATATCTGTGCTTCTCCACTAGAGTCGCCTGCCAAGCGGAACAGAGAGGCAGATTCTGCTGATTTAGTGGTGGCTTGTTGTTGATTGCCAGATTGAGCATAAGCATCGGCAACTTTACTAATAATGATAGCGGTTTTACCAGGTGCTTGTCCCAGCTCTCGATACCAGGGAATGAGTTCTTCGTAAAAGGCGATCGCCAGCTTTAGCTTACCTAAGCTAACTAATATATCTGGTAAAGTCACTATGACATTTGAGTCCAAATCAGTGGGATGTTCTTTCACCTGTTCCCGCCATAGGGAAAAGGCTTTTTTCATAGCAGTAACTGTCTGCTGTTCTTGGGCCAGTTCACTATAAGCCCAGCTTACACCTAACAACGAAAATATAGCATCTTTCGGGCTTGCCCCTGCCAAGTTTCCGGCTTTAGAGTAGGCATTATCGATGGCAGCGATCGCTGACTGCCTCTGGTCTAATTTCTGGTAAAGCCAAGCTGACCCCAGCAAGGAAATAATGACAATTTCTGGCTCTTCTACTTGCTCAATTTTTTGATAGGCTTCTGCTATTGTTGCCAGTGCTTTTTGTTTCTCATCAAATTCCCGATAGAACCAAGCTAAGCCCAACAGCAAACCAACGTTAGCTTTTGGTTCCTTGACTTGCTGAATCCGTTGATAAGCTTCTGCTATTGTTGGGATGGCTTGCTGTTTCTCATCGAAGTCCCGATAAAGCCAAGCCAAACCTAACAGTAAGCTCGTGGCAATTTCTGGCTTTTCTACTTGCTTAATCGCTTGAGCAGCTGCTGCCATTTGTGTCAAAGCTTTTTGTCTCTCGCCTAATTGTTCGTAGAAAGATGCTATGACCAGAAATGCCATGCCTGTTCTCAAGGAGTCAGTTGCGGTTTTGGCTTGGTTAGTTTCTGCTTCTAATAGTGCGATCGCTTTTTGTCGCTGCTGCTCATCCAAAAAGGGTTTAATTTTTCTGGATCTGAACAGAATACCCAAGCTAATCGCAGGCTTGAGCATTTGCTTCGCATTTTTAGATTTTCGCTCTTCTGGTTCGCCTAATTCTTTTCTTAATCCTCCATCTTCACCATCAAACTGTAAATAAGCTTCATCAATTGGCATCGAGCCATTCGAGCCGAATTTAAAACCCAATTTCCCCGGAGGAATATCATTTTCGTCTAAGTTGAGTGCTAGAAATATAGATTTTTGCAGATAAATAATCGCGTTACTGTCATCTCCTATATTTTGATAAATAATGCCCATCTGCTGATAAGTCGCTACTTCAACCCAGCGTGCCTGTGGTGAAGCTACAGATTGCAAGACACCCAAGGCTGCTTTAAAAGAGTCAATAGCTCTTTGCGGTTCATTTAATAAGCGATAGCTAAGACCGATATTATAAAGCTCTTGAGCTGCTGCGAAAGGATTACCGCTCTCTCTAAAAATTGCTGCTGCTTCTTTAAAGTAGGATATAGCTTTTTCTTGTTTGGCTTGGAGACTTGGATTTTCAGTCGCTGGTTCTACTGCTAACAAGAGATCCAAACCTAATATGTCGTTGAAATGCTGAGTTTTACTTACTAAAACAGATAAGCGTTGTTCTGCTTCGCGCTCTTTTTGGATAACCTCCTCAAACTCAGCCGCATAAATAGTGCCAATGCGGCGCAGTACAGCAGCTTGCTTAGCTGGCTCTCCATGTTTAGCGTAAAAAGATGCAGCTTGTTCGTATTTAGCAATTGCTGCTTGACGATTCCCATCTTTTTCCAGCTGTCGAGCCTCTGCTACTAAGGGAGTAACATAAAAGACCACAATGTTCTGACCGAGAAATTGTACGGTTGAAAAGTTAACATCTGAGAAATAGCCCAGATTTTTCAGCCGAGAGCGATCGCGCTCGGCAAGACGAGTATTAAAAATGTCCCCAACCTTTAACTGAATATGCTCTGCCAAGTTATAGTTAGGATTAAAATTTTCTAGCGGTTCTCCCAGTAGGTTTTGGAGAGATTCTCCTTCTGGGATCTGTTTGATACCATTAGTACTTATAATCTGCAAGTGAATTCCTTTAATTTCTCCTTCATCTATCTCTAGAGTCACTATGCCATCTGGAGATACATTCGGGGTCTCGCTAACTTGCGCCAAAGTATAACCATTATCTTGATACCACTGCTGGACTTGCTTAACCCCCTCTAAAAACTCTTTATTATTAAGAATTTTGCCGTAGTAGGGGGAAAAACTTGCAGTCACAACGCTATCGGGCACCACCCGATTACCGCTAACTTGCACTGATTTAAGTACAGGATTTGGCTCTACCACAAAGGTGACTCGTACCCCTAAAGGAGTATCCTCCGGTAGTGCCTCCACTTTAGAGAAAAACCCAGTTTCAAATATGGCATAGATATCTGCCTGTAACTCGGAACGGGTAGTAATCTTTTGCGGTTTAAGGGAAATGGTTTTATAAACCAGCTCCTGCAATTCCCCTTCTGCACCGCGCACTGCCACTTCTGCTACTAGTACTCGCGGTTCCGATCCTGATGGCTGATTGCCATTGGGTGCTGATGGGGTTGAAAGAGGCGGAGGNNGGTGCTGTTGGGATCTGAGCTAGTTGTCGGGATTGTGCGATTCCTGGCGGATAGAATTGTATTCCCTCCCGATCCAGCGGTGCTGTAGCCGCACGGGTTGCCTCTAGTTCGCTACCCCTGTGCTGTTGGGCAATACTCACTGCCATAAGTCCTGGTGCTGCAATAACTAATTTCGACCAGAACAAAATACCAACTATCCCCGATCGCGAGACTCCCTTGAGTAACGCCAAAACTAATTTGTTCTGACTCCCTTCTCTGTTGAAACTTTCACCCATCACAGCACTTCAACTTAACTGATGAAACTAATGCTATTACGCAGCTATCGACAATCTTCTAGGACTTACGCATTGTGC
>DNXU01000173.1:38570-39796 GCA_003505715.1 Cyanobacteria bacterium UBA8803
GGGAGAAATTTCTTGTTCCCCCAGATTTGGGGGGTTATATCATGTCCGGTGTGCTGCCCTTAAGACAAATACCGGATCTTAGTCATCATCCAAAGTAACAGGATTATCAATTAACCATGCCTCACCGGCTTTCTCACTCACGTTGTATCCAGTTGTATACCCCCAAGTCGTTGGGTTTACACCCATGGCCTTTAAAATACTAGGAACCATTTTCTCCTGTATAGGTTCTTCGGTATCGAAATATTTATCTAGTTGTTTCCGAATAAATTCTCGGGGTATGGCAGGATTTAAGCGCTGTAACTCTTTTGGTACTTTACGAGTTTTTTTGGTGATTTTGTCTCTTGCTGTAACCTCGTTGACTAAATTACTGTAAAGAAACTGCCTGCCAATCTTTAACCATTGTTTTTTCTGTACTTGATATTCTTCTTTGGCTTTGGCTAATTTCAGTTTAAATTCTTCCTCACTTATCGCTCCCTTATTGTCTTTATTCTGTTTCATAAAGGCCAATATAGCAGGGTCAAGAGAAGGATAAGTAACCTCGGCAAAGTTACCCACTTTTGATGGCCAGTCATCCTTTAAATAGATATGATCTGCACTTGCAGAGGCAGTCAGATCTAGCCAAGCGATATGAGCAGTTCCTTTAGTTAACCTTAATACTAGATCTGGCCTTGTTCCACCACTAGTAACCTGAACATCTACAGAATAGCCTCCAGATAGTTTGGGACAAAATTCTGACGTTGGCTCACTCACTAGTGATTCGATTACATAACCGAAAGTAGCCGCCATCAAGTTTGGACGGCCACCACTCAAATGTTCATTCCATTTTTTCACCCAGAGTTGGGTATACCCATTCAGGTTCTCGTAAACTCCTAAACTAGGCACAGTAGTTGCGTATGTATATGCCTTTTGCACTGCTTCGTTGTAAGCTTGAAAGAACAACTTAGCTGCTGTGATATTGGTTGGATTTATGTCATTATAGGTTTCGTTTTCGATGTCTCTCTGAATAGTGTTCCCTTGACACTCATTAGACAAAGGCTGAATTATCCCCAACTCGGCTCCCCTCTGCACGCTAGTTGTTGGCTGAAATTGAGGGGGTGTTACTTCTAGGCTCCTCATCAGCGGATGGTTAGCCACCCAATCTATAGGTGATGCTAATTCCCCTTGGTGCTGAATCTTCTCTGACCTAGCTGTGAGCTGGGCGTTGTCTTGCCCTTCTAATTCTTCCT
>DNXU01000397.1:0-727 GCA_003505715.1 Cyanobacteria bacterium UBA8803
TCCCCATTCCCCATTCCCCAAAATGGTATTAAAAGGTTTTGATGCGATCGAAGCGGCTTAATGGATGAGCGCCTTCCGGACATAGCACTCCAGAAGTGGGACGTAGGGGAGGGGTTGGCCAAGCTGGGGGAGAGGTAGAGGGTTCATTCGTTTCACAAATCCCAGAAATGGCTGTAGCAGCTTCACCGATAGAAAAGATAAAGACTGCCCCAGCGTAGCTTTTGAGTCTAGAGTCTTTAGCTTGCGCTGTTATGATAACTTTCCTAGTATCATTACCCTGGAATACAATTTGATAGCGATAATTGTCGGTTTCTGCTGGTATTCCTAGGCCAAGCTCATCCATGGTTGGGGCAAATTTTGAAGTGTGTGCTATGTAATACGCTACTTGTCCTAAGTTCACCGCATCAATATATTGTTGAGCCTCGGCTTGTTGGGCGAAGATGGCCTGGAAATCGCTCGTAATTCCTTGATGATTGCCCAACACCCGTGCAGTCAAACCTTTTGGAGTAGTTGGAATAATAAGGGCTGGGGGTATTTGAGCGCTGACAGTCGGAGAGAGTCCACCCCATACTGTGGTTACCGCTAATAGTATTGCAGTTTTGCTAATCATGCTGTTGCACAACGTTATAAATTAAATGAACAAAATAGATTTGGCATAGTAGTGCAGCTTGGTAGAAATAATACCAAATCTGACTCGATAACCACTCTGATCTTCTTCCTCTTCTTC
>DNXU01000397.1:781-8322 GCA_003505715.1 Cyanobacteria bacterium UBA8803
ATGGCAGCGGATTTGGTATAACTATCCAGTTGAAAAAGAACACACCCTACTAATAGAGGCTGCGCGTAAGTCCTAAAGGATAAAAAGCTTATTGTACAGGCTTTATTTCCTTCAACCTTCCGCAGAGGAGCCTTCTGGCACTAGTAGGTATGGGTAGTTCATCTGAGAGGAATAGAAAAGTAAAAGGTTGTTCCCACATCTAGAGAAGACTCAACCCAAATACATCCGCCATGGCGTTCGATAATCTTTTTACAAATGGCAAGACCCATACCAGTGCCGGGGTACTCTTCAATAGTGAAAAGGCGTTGGAATACCTGAAATATACGTTCAAAATATTGAGTTTCTATACCAATACCATTATCGCTGACTGCAAATAACCACTCAGCTTCTGCCTGGGGTATCACCACCTTCTCTCCAACTAATTGGGTGCTGCGATTACTGCTTTCACTCACCTTTCCACCCACAGTTAGGGCAGATAAAGAGGAAATTTTTTGTCTCTGCTGTACTGAAATCTTAATCTGAAGTGGAACGTCAGGGCGGCGGAATTTGATGGCATTGTCAATCAAATTTTGGAATAGCTGAGCGAGTTGCGTTCCTTTCCCCATCACGGTTGGTAGTTTATCATGGATAATGATAGCACTGCTAGACTCAATGGCTGCCTGTAAATTTGCTAGCACTAACTCTAGTAGGCTGTCGCAATTAATGGGTTCCAACTCGATCGCTTTGTTTCCGACTCGTGAATAGTCCAACAAGTCCTGAATGAGCCGATCCATACGGTTACCAGCTTCCAAAATGCGAGTAATATAGCGGTCAGCCTTGGTGTCCAGACGATCTTGGTATTTCTGAACTAGCAACTGGGCAAACGCTTTCATCGTTTGTAGGGGCGATCGCAAGTCATGGGAAGCGATATAGGCAAATTGCTCTAGATCCTTATTGGAGCGTATCAACTCTTTGTTTACCTCCATCAACTGAGCGTTTAATTGTTGCAACAGTAGATTTTGCTCGGTAATTTTTTGCTTCTGGCGTACCAGGGTCAGTTGATTTTTGACACGAGCCAAAACCTCTTTCACATGAAACGGTTTGGTGATGTAGTCCACTCCCCCAAACTCAAAGGCTCTGAGTTTATCGAGTTCATCATTCAAAGCGCTCAGGAAAATTACCGGAATCTCCTTAGTTTCATCCTTGTCCTTGAGCTGTTGACAAAACTGGTAACCATTTATATCAGGCATCATGATATCGAGCAAAATTAGCTCCGGCAGAGCAGCGCTTATACCCATGAACGCTACTTGAGCGCTAATGGCATTTTTCACTCTATACCCAGCCTCAGTCAGCGTGGTGGATAAAAGGCGGAGGTTATCAGGTTGATCGTCAACAAGCAAGATATAACCTTGGGAGGATGTATTTTGACTTTTGCTGGTCATGGCTCAGATAGTTTGGTTAGAGCCACTATTGTGTCAAAACGAAAGTTATCGATCAAATCAGCCAGGGCAGTAACCAACAGGGAATGCTTGCTGGGAATTTCTTGGATCAGTTTGTGCATTGACTCTTCATCAAGGCTAATGGCCGCTTGGTAAAGTTGAGCAACCCACTCACCAGGCATAATTGCCAATGCCTCTGGGGTCAGGGGTGGATAGGTAGAAATTGGCAGGCATGAGTCCACTGGGGGTGAGTCTTTATACAGATAGCGCACTCCCAGATATTGCGCTATTTTTTCAACGATTTCCTCCTGCCGAAACGGTTTAATCACCACATCATCACAGCCAGCTGCCAAGAAGCGATCGCGCTCTTCTGTAAAAGCGCTAGCGGTTATGGCAATAATTACGGTATGGGAATGGGGAATGGGGAATCGGGAATGGGGAATCGGGAATGGGGAATCGGGAATGGGGAATCGGGAATTGGATAAATTCTCCGTTGTCTCCCTTTCTCTGTCTCGGATCTGCCTGGTTGCTTCATACCCGTCCATTATGGGCATGTGCATATCCATTAAAATCAGATGGGGTTGCCAACTCTCCCATAGAGCTACTCCTTCACGGCCATTTTCTGCTTGGCACACCTCAAATCCTAGTGGTTCTAATATGTGGCTTAACAGTTGGCAGTGGGCCAAGTTATCCTCAACTACCAAGATGCGAGAACTAAGTTGGTTGGGAGCAAGCGAGATGGCTCGCTGCGATCGCTGTGGGAGAACAACCCGGTCGGCTTCAGCAAGGTTAATTTGAACCTTAAACTTAAAAATTGTGCCCTGGCCCAAAACACTGCTGACTGTGATATCTCCCCCCATTATGCGCACAAATCGCTGCGCGATCGCTAAACCCAAGCCAGTCCCTGACTGAGATTGTTTTCCAGTTGCGGTTTGGACAAACGCCTCAAACAAATTGTGGATTTCTGCTTCGACAATGCCAGGGCCTGTGTCTTCTACTTCAAAGTAAAGGGAGTAAGGGGAGGTGGGAGAACTAAAATTTTCCTTATTCCTCTCGTCCACTGGCTTCTGTTGATTCCTCCATCCTCCGCCTTCCGCCCTCCGCCCTTCCACACGCAGGGTAACAGTACCCTTTTGAGTAAATTTAACGGCGTTGTCCAACAGATTAATCAAAACTTGCCGCAATTTACTCTCATCAGTTTGCACGTATTGGGGAACGGTGGGTGTTCGTACCACGAGGATCTGCAAGGCTTTTTTCGCTGCTTTTAATTGAAACATCTGTTCCAAGGTGTTGAGCAGGCGATACAAGTCAAAGCTATTGTTATTGAGTATTATTCGGCCTGCCTCAATTTTGGACAGATCCAAAATGTCATTGATCAGGCAGAGCAAATGTTCGCCAGAGCGGCTGATAATTTTCAGATGTTCTCTTTGGGTAGAACAGAGGGATGAGCTGTGAGCCATCAGTTGGGTAAAGCCGAGGATGGCATTGAGGGGAGTGCGCAGTTCGTGACTCATGTTGGCCAGGAAGTCGCTTTTGGAGCGGTTGGCAGCTTCAGCAGCTTCTTTAGCTTGTTGGAGTTGAGCCTGAATCTGTTTACGCTCGGCCAGTTCAATTTCTAACTGGTAATAGAGTTCAGCTTGCTGGATGGCGATCCCTACTTGGGTTGCCAATTGCCCGAGCAGATTAACTTCCCACTCCTGCCAATGTCGAATGTCTCGACACTGATGAACAATGAGCAGTCCCCAGAACTTTTCTCGCTGGAGAATGGGAACCACCAGTCTGGATTTCACTCCTAAGTTTTGCAGATAGCCCAGCAGACAGGAGGCGGTCTCATCAACTTTAATGTCAGGAATAATTCTCGGGTGGCCTTGACAGTAATTTTGATAGCACTGTGGCGGAAATTCTTCGTTTTCAAACCGATAGCCCAAGGTTTTAGGCCAACCTGGAGCAACGGCTTCATGAGTAACAATACCTGTATTATCAACGCCGAGGCGGAAAATCAGCGTTCGGTCAGTTTGGAGAAGTTGTTGCACTTCCACAACTGTGGTGCTAAGAATATCATCTAAATTCAAAGACTGTCGGATGTGTTGGGCGATCTGGGCGAGTAACTTCTCCCGTTCCATTTGTTGGCGCAGAGTCTCTTCTGCTTGCTTCTTATCGGTAGTATCTCGACCCACTGATTGGTACTCAACCAGGTAACCTGCTCCATCAAAAATGGCTTTAGTCGTCCACTGCATCCAACGGCTTTCACCAGACGCTGCTGTAACTCGGTGTTCTGCTATCTCTATTTCAGGTCGTTTCTGCCAAAATTCCACTAGGCCACGCTCAATCCATTCCCGATCTTCTGGCGCAACCAGTGATAAAAGGTTAGTTCCGATCAGTTCATTTCTGCTTTTGCCAAAATAGCGACAGTAGGAGTCATTAACAAACGTGAGGGTGCCATCAAGTTGGAACCGACAAACGACTTCAACCTGATCTTCTATTATAGCTCGATAGCGGGCTTCACTAGCTCGCAGATCAGTCTCAACTTGTTTGCGTTTGGCAATCTCTTGCCGCAACTGGGTAATGGCACTGCCCAAGTCTCTGGTGCGGGCTTCTACAGCGATTCCTAGTTCGGCATTCGCATTTTTCAGCGCTTCTTCTGCCTGCTTGCGTTCCGTAATGTCAAAAGAAATGCCCACTATGCCGATTAATTGACCGACTTCATCATAAATGGGGGAGTCAGTGACTATCACCGGAAAGCAAGTGCCATCTCGATGCTCAACCATAAATTCCCCCGACCAGCTTTCACCACGTCTCAAGCAGGCCATAATCTGGAGGGCTTGCTCCCGTGACATCTCGGCGGGAGTCATCTCAATCACGTTGCGGCCTAGGGCTTCGGTGGCTGACCAACCATAAAGCTTTTCGGCAAATCGGTTCCAATAGGTGATAGTGCTAGACAAATCTGTAGCAATTACGGCATGATTGACTAGATCGAGCAGGCGTGCCTGGAACCGAATGGCTGACTCAGCTCGCTGGCGTTCTAGGATCTCTTCTTGGAGTTGTTGGTTAATTTGAACAAGTTCTTCAGTACGCTGCTCTACTAATTCTTCCAAGCGATCGCGATACTGTTGCAATTGGGCTTCTGTTCGCTTGCGATCGGTAATATCCTCGGAAATTCCTGCAATACGGTAGATTACACCCAATTCGTCCTTGATGGGAAAAAGGCGATCGCAGATCCAACGCATTTCGCCATCGGATCGCACGATGCGATATTCTTTGGTTGGGAATTCTCCCTGCTGGTTTTTGGCAGAATTGACGCTCGTCAATTCTCGGTCTTCTGGATGAACGGCATCAAGCCAACTGTCCGGATCGGCATAGGCGCTTTCCATACTGCATCCCCAAATTTTCTGGTATGCTGGGCTGATGTAGAGCACTTGTTGGGTTTGCGGGCAAAAAAGCCAGAAAATATCTTGGATATTTTCGGCCATTTGGCGGAAGCGCTCTTCACTTTGCCGCAGTGCTTCCTCTGCTTGTCGCCTTTCCGTGATATCTCGCAACGATACCACATAAACAGATTCTCCTTGCCATTCGGTCTGGGCGATACTCATTTCGCCGATACCGAGTTCCCCACCGGGACGAACAATTCCCAACTCGGCCACTTCGCCTACTACCATAGGCTGTCCAAACTCATGGTTTAGTAACTCTGCTGGTGGCCTGCCAAATAGTTTAGCGGCAGCGGGGTTGACAAAACGCACGCTGCCTTGGCGATCTACGATGAGGATGCCATCAGACGTGCTATTGACAATTGCATTCAGTTGTGATTCGCTTTCTTGCAGCTGCATCTGGATCAGTTTGCGCTCGGTAATATCGAGAGCTGTACCCAGAATCTGCTGGGGAGAACCGTCAGCCGCTCTAGTAAATACCACATCCCGCGATCGCAACCAGCACCAGGAACCGTGTTTGTAGCGCATTCGATACTCGGCCTCAACCACTTCACCATCTGACAGATTAGAGAATCGACGGAGTATATCCTGGAGAATATGCAGGTCATCCGGATGAATCGTATCTAGAAAAAACTGTTGGCCTGCCTGCCGTATTTCCTCTGGAGTGTAGCCCAATATCTCACTAATTTGGCGATTCACGTAGATGTTGCACCCAATAGTCAGGTCGTAGATGTATAAAAGCTGCGGCGACGTATTAGCAATTGTTTCAATAAAAAGCTGGCTTTGGCGCAGTTCTGCTTCTGCCCGTTTGCGATCGGTGATGTCCCGACTCACACATAGTACAAATTCTACAGAGCTATCTTGAGCATATTCAGGAGCGAGGTGAGACTGATAATTTATTGTGCCTGTCGGCGTTGAATACTCAAATTCTATTAACTCGGACTCCCCAGTATCAAAAACCTTTTGCAGTGCTGCCTCCCATGAAGATACTAGTTCCTCTGGCATTCCCAACTCTCGATTGGTTTTACCAATAAACGCAGCAGGTGGTATTTCGGTTATGCGTTCAATTACTGGACTGACATAAACATGGCGTAGTTGTCGGTCAAATCGGGAAATTACATCCGGAGAGTTTTCAACTAAGGCTCGAAATTCCTGTTCCTGAAGATAGAGTGCTTGTTGTGCCTGTTGGAATTCTTGCTCTACCTGCTTGCGATCGCTGATGTCGATATCAACCCCATCTACAATAATATCTCCCTGGTCATTCCGATAAAATCGGGCATTATCTTGAATCCACCTCACTTGGCCATCCTGGGAAATCAGACGATATTCAAGGGTGCCAAATTCCAGAGTTTGGAACTTCTCTTTTACAGCTGCTGCGAACCGATCGAGATCTTCAGGATGAATGTAGGCTGTCATATCTAACTCCGGATCGCTCATTATGTTACCCGGAGCGATACCTAACCATTCGTGATAAATGGAACTCAGGTAGGGTAGTGATATCCGGCCATCGGCATGGTAAACGGCGCGATATACTCCCCCTGGAATATTCTCGACAATTGTGGCAAACTGTTGCTGACTCTCCCGCAGAGAATCCTCCACCCGTTGGCGTTCTTGAATTTCTTGGGTTAATTTGGCCGTGCGTTCCCTCACCCGTTGTTCGAGTTCGGCATTGAGGGCGACAATCTCTTGCTCGGCCTGTTTACGCTGGGTGATATCGTGGCAAGTGTAAAGTACTGTCCCCGTCTGAATGGAGACGTGCTTGATACTAAGCAGCAATGTATGTTTTTTGCCAAATTTATCGGTGATTTCTCGCTCGATATTGGGAATTTCTCCACAGGTTTCCAGTTGATGGGTATCGAACAGGGACTCCCCTAACAAGTAACGAATATTTCCTAGCTCCTGAACTTCCGATCGGGAATAGCCAAATATCACGTCTACATTGGGACTAATAAATGTGAAATTACCGCTGTTATCAGCCATTAAGATGGCATCGGAAATATTGCTGAGGATGAGTTCGTGTAACTCTTGAGATTGTTGTAGTAATGTCTGTTGGCACTGAATTCGATAGCAGGTTGCACAACCTTGCAGTTGAGCCTGGGTGCGGGCACGGGCAACGGTCAAACGTAAGGAACGCTCTAAAACAAGGGTACTCAACTCTTGGCAAACCAAATAGTCGGCAGCACCAGCACTGAGAGCCGTTATACCTGCTTCTGGAGTATCAGTGAGAACAATAACTGGAGGAGCAGTGCAAGTTCGATCTAGTAACTCTGGCAGCAAAGTTATTTTTCCTAGCTCGGCATCAATTAGATACACATCGTAGGCTTGATTAGCGATCACTGCCGATGCTGCTGACTCTGTAGTGATCCAGTCTAATTCGACTTGAATCGTCTTAATATCCTTGAGTAAGTCGTTAATTAGGCCGTAGTTTGCTGGTTTATCATCAACCAGAAGAGCGAGGCAAGTTGTGAGTTCCATAAAAGCATTCAAAACCGGATAGCAAACCCCTCAAGGAGGTTTCTCCCTTAAACATCCCGGCAGGAAACTTCTGTTACCATTACGGTAGCGAGAAAGGTCTAATTTTTTCAACACCGAGCGATCGCTGAGGAGACAACGAATCAATCAGGGCGAGTCAAGCTATCCTGAAAGGCTAGCGCTAGTATATTGAAACAGCGACTCGCCCCTACAGTTGGATACTTTT
>DNXU01000397.1:8470-10258 GCA_003505715.1 Cyanobacteria bacterium UBA8803
AACCAACAACCAACAACCAATTAATCCACCCGACAGAATTTGCGATCGCGGTCAAACTCTGGGTCTTGCCAGGAATAAGCAAAATGGCTCACCCCGTCAATCCTCGGTATTTTCTGACGCAGTGCCTGCATCTGAACTTCTAAGGACGGACGGTTGCTGACGGACTTGCCCCAAGTTCCTGCTAGAGCTGGGAGGACTTGGGTGCCATTGGACGCTTTATTCACGACTCGCCTGACTAAATCCTCAATACAACCCGTGTGACCGCAAACTCCATAAGACATGGGATGCCATTCTAGGGAAGGGGAAAAATGATCCCAAGGTTGAAGTCGGGAATCGTATCCCCCTTGACCCACAACTTGATTGCCATCGGGGAAAAATACTGCTCCTGCTTTAATCCCGGCACGCTCGGCTGGAAGGGTGGCTAAGGCGAGAAAATCCAAGACTCCTTGGGCGGCATGAGCTACGCTGAGCTGCCACAGTTGCCAGTTTAGGGATGCGGTCGTATCGTTACCGGAGGGCGTGCGACCTTGCCATAGTGGTGTTCCGTCCTGGGGGTAGAGTTGTTTGACAGCTTCTACATCGCTAGGACTAATAGATCCCTGGCTGACATAGCGATGAATTAGTTCTCGGCCTTGATTGTTGGAGGCACGGTTATACAATGCTTGTCGGGACGCCTCACTGTAAATCCACAAATCCTCCACTTTGGTGGCCACGGAATCCGAGCCTGACCCCCGAGGATAGCGAATGTAATCGAATAAAATGCCATCGGGGCGTCGTTTCAGTACGCTTTGGACGAGCTGGTAGTAATCGGTTTTGGCTTGATTGTGGTAAGGATCGATAAAGGTTTGGGATTGGTCGTGGACAAAGGTTAAGCTCGTTTCGCCCCGACCGTTGAGGGCTAGCACTCCCTGCCGATCGGGCCGTTGGGCGTAGGTGTAGCCAAAATTCATGGAAAACATCCAGGCATAAACCTGCAAACCGCGCTCGCGCCCTTTTTGAATCGTTTGAGCTAATAAATCTACTCTCTCACTACCGGGCGTCCGCAACACTGAAGGCCAAGCCGTTGGATTATCAGAGGAGGGGAGCAATACCTGACCGTCAAAAAATACTTCAACGTAGACCTTGTTATAGCCTCGGTTAACGATGCGATCGAGAATCTCATCAATTGCACCTGAGCGCATATCACAGGAGTACAAGCGCAACCAAACTGCTTGATTTTCGGGCCAAGTGCGAGCGCGACACTGCTTTAAGTAATCCGCGTGTTGCTTTAAGAGAGCTTTGTAGCGGTTATTATCGTCTGAGTTGCCTTTCAGGGCACCTAGGCGCAAGCTTTCTTTTTGGGCGATCGCTTCTTTAGTGAACTGACAATAAGCTGCTGTTTGAGCGCGAGCAGTTTGAGCCAACCACCCCTGACTAACTAGGCTACTACTACTCCAGAGTAAGGCAGCCAGAGCGTGATGAAGACTTCCTCTATGTCTCATCCTTGGGAGAAAAGCATTAGACATTCCTATAAACACCACAACAGAACACAACTAGTGTCTTCAGTCTGTTAAGACTGTCAAACCTTAGAGAAATATTAAATCGCTAATTATAAATTATTTAGGCTTTATTTTCAGCTTTCGGTGATTTCGGCAACTAGTCCGGACACTTACTCCAGTTTTTGCCAAAGAGCGAGTCAGGGGAAAAAGGGGAATCTGGCCAGGAAATGGCTGTAAGCTCCCCCTTTTCCTGCTTAAATCTGATTTAAAAATGGGGAATGGGGGATGGGGGATGAGGGATGAGGGATGA
>DNXU01000397.1:10386-10702 GCA_003505715.1 Cyanobacteria bacterium UBA8803
TGAAATTTTTTCATCGGGACTGCTTTTTAAGCGCCTCGGTTCAAAGCGCTCTCAACTTGTTGGAATTCTTGCTCTAGACGATCCTTCAACTTCTGGGGTAGAGGACGGTTGGGGTAGGCGCTGTAATTNNAATGGCCGGCTAGAGAATTCAGTGCAGTTCTCATGGTGGTAAAGGAACTGAGGCGCGATAAAGAAGCATCTCGCCGATAGCGAGAGGCAAAATCATTAATGCTTTGACGCGCTTTTGCCTGAGCTGCCATCTTATCTGGTGAATTCTCCGGTAAGTCAATAGCTGTTCTCAAGGTGTTCAACAACG
>DNXU01000214.1 GCA_003505715.1 Cyanobacteria bacterium UBA8803
GCTTGTAGGGGCGGGTTTAGCGATTAATATTGGTAATCAGCGATCGAGCTAGTACAAAACCCGCCCTGGGAGATCCTGAACTAGAACAGTTTTTTGATTAAAATAATCGATAATTCCTCTCTCGCAAGACAACTACTATGGCTAGAGATCGGTTCCATAATGTTGTGAGAATTGCCTTAGAGAAAGAAGGGTGGCACATTACAGACGATCCTTATGAAATCAATGTGGATGATGTGAATTTTGAGATCGATTTAGCAGCGGAACAACTGTTGGCAGCGGAGCGAGAGAACCGGAAAATCGCCGTGGAAATTAAAAGTTTTACCAGTTCATCCAATGTGTCGGACTTTCATACTGCCCTAGGACAGTTCCTCAACTATCGAGATGCGCTGGCAAAGATTGAACCAGAGCGTCAGCTTTATCTGGCTGTGCGGCACTCGATTTATGAAACCTTCTTTCAACGACGATTTATTTTAGCCTCGGTTGAGCGATATCAACTGCAATTGCTGACTTATGATGTACAAAAGGAGGCGATCGTACAATGGGTGTAGAGCAATATCGACAATATATTCGACAAATCCTTTCCGAACGGCAAAAGCGTGCTTCAGTGCCAAGAACTGCCAGAGAATATGCGGTTCAGACTGTTTTTGATGGAGAGCAGGATCGCTACCTATTGCTATACGTGGGTTGGATTGGCTATAAACGCCACTTTGGCTGTACTCTAGCGGTTGAAATTA
Organism: Cyanobacteria bacterium UBA8803; assembly: GCA_003505715.1. Classification (GTDB taxonomy): domain Bacteria; phylum Cyanobacteriota; class Cyanobacteriia; order Cyanobacteriales; family Coleofasciculaceae; genus UBA8803. Next base: position 735 of record DNXU01000214.1, read on the forward strand.
AGGATGGAAAAATCTGGATTCAACATGATGGTACGGAAGAAGGACTTGCCAATCGATTAGTTGAGATGGGAGTTCCGAAACAAGACATTGTTTTAGCGTTCCACGAACCGGAAATCCGACAGTATACAGATTTTGGAACGGGTGAGCCGATCGAGACTCAATCCCACAAGAGGGATCTCCCGTACTGATGGTGGAAAACGGTATTTTTGGTGATTGGTAATGGGTAATTGGTAATTGGTAATTCCTTACCTAATTTATACGGCTTGTAGGGGCGGGTTTAGCGATTAATATTGGTAATCAGCGATCGAGCTAGTACAAAACCCGCCCTGGGAGCAGCACTGCCCAAGTGATAATGGTGATGATAATCGTTTTCCTCTGCGGGGAGGTTCCTGGATCTGCCCTGATTAGCTCTTATTTGTACTCTTTGCGTTAAAAAAAAGATATAGGTTGCGTCGATATTGTTTGTAGTAACCACTTAAGTGGTTACTACGAACCTTTTTATACCAGGAAAGATGCTACCGGACATGATATTACATCCAATTCCCCATACACAAGTGATACTCGAACAGATCGATCGCTTACTAGCTGATTGGAAAACACGGTTAGACCTAGCCAGCCAGAATATGTTTGCCCTTCAGGAACTTGCTACCTATAAACAGTTGGCAGGGGAAGCCGGACTAGCAAAGGCTCAACTGACTGGCACTACAGCAGTACAGGTTACTGCTGCCTTAGATGCGATAAGTCAAGTCTTTCAGCACTTAGATCTGTTGCTAGCAACAATTAACCAGGCGGCAGCATTACGCAAACAAGTGCCGCGATTCCTGGCAAGTAGTGAGAAACTGCAAGCAATTGAGGAGTTATTAACTGGAGCATCTATTCAGTTGTCTGTTGTACAGGTGCCTCTGGCACAAAGGGGTTTGCTCAGTGCAACGGAAAACATTTACAAGGTAACACCAGATAACCTTTTAGCCATAATGTCCCGCACCTTTAACATTGCCAGAGACACGATTTTGGCAGTTGATTTAGCTTGGTCTAATTTAGAAGCAAAACTAGCCCAAGCTGATGCTGAGATTAAGACTTTACAGCAACGAGGGCAGACTCTGGGCATGGTCGATCTCGCCGAATTGCAAGCAGTGCAGCAGGCGATCGCCCCCCTAGGCGATCGCATTGCCAGAGATCCCTTGGGAGTAGGAGATGAGTTTGAGCAACAAATCCAACCCCTCATTGCACGAACCAAAAAGAGCCTCGCTCAGGTTTGGCAGCAATACAATCAAGTCAAAGACGGCTTAGCATCAGCTGATATCTTGTGGCAACAGCTAACAGAATTGAACCACCAGGCAAGGACGGCTTATGATGAAAGTATGGAAAAGGTCACTGATCGTTCCTCTTTACAACCTCCCTTACCCAACGACCAGCTGGAAGCCATGTACCAGTGGTTATCCCGCTTAAAAGCTAAGTTTGCGGAAGGATTAATTAGCCCGATCCAGGTAGGATTAGACAATTGGACGGCAAAGATGAAAGCCGCGATCGCGAACGAACAACGCACCCTTATCGCCAACCGCTATCCCCTAGAAACTCGTCGCGAACTCCGGGGTCGGTTAGACGCACTCAAAGCAAAAGCCCTAGCCAGGGGACGGGCAGAAGACCCGATTTTATCTGACCTCGCTACCGAGGCCAAACAAATTCTGTATACCCGTCCTACTGATTTAGCCAAGGCGATGGTTCTCGTTACAAAGTATGAAAAACAATTAAATAGTAATTAGGTAAATACTAACGTACTCAATATAATTCCCAAAAACCAAAAACCAAAAACCAAAAACCAAAAACCAACAACCAACAACNNACAAACAACAAACAACAAACTTATGAACCCCCATTGTCAACGCCCTGGCTGTACTGGAACTATTGAAGATGGGTATTGCAATGTCTGTGGCTTGGCGATGCTGAAGTCATCAACCACTAGCCAGAAAGAACTGAAAACTTTCACGGGCAGAAGTTCCTCTGTCACCACGGGAACGGGGTCTTCTCCTTTAACTAATCGTTCCAGAGGTTCCCGTCGCACCAGTCCCACCTCTGGGCGCAGTAGCCGCAAGCAGTTAGGGGCGGGGTTGGTTTCGATTCCCGAACTACCTTCTACAGAACCCGAAAAACTGATCCTGACCGATCCGAAAGTGCCCGAGAATAAGAGATTTTGCGGCAACTGTAATAATCCCTTGCGTCGGGAGAAGGGTTTTTGTAGTAAGTGCGGACAGAAATATTCCTTTATTCCCACCTTAAACGGGAAGGATCTCATCGCTGGGCAGTATGAGGTCAAGGGTGCGATCGCCTACGGTGGATTAGGCTGGATTTACCTGGGTTTCGATAACACCCTGTCCCGTTATATTGTTCTCAAAGGACTGTTGAATAGTGAAGATGCTGCCAGCGCAGCTGTCGCCGTCGCTGAACGGAAGTTTTTAGCCGCAGTCAAGCACGCGAATATTGTTGGTATTTACAACTTTGTCAATCATGGCACCGAAGGCTTCATTGTGATGGAGTATGTCGGTGGTAAGACGCTCAAGCAGATCCGCAAAGAACGGGGACTATTGCCTGTAGCGGAGGCGATCGCTTACATCCACCGCATCCTGGGAGCCTTCGCCTACCTGCATACCCAAGGGTTAGTTTACTGCGACTTTAAGCCCGATAACATCATGCTGGAAGGCAACGATGTCAAGCTAATTGATATGGGTGGCGTGCGCCGTATTGACGACCCTGAAGGTGATATTTACGGCACCGTTGGCTACAGCGCCCCGGAAGTAGCAGAAGTTGGACCAACAGTTGTCTCTGACCTTTATACAGTCGGGCGCACCTTGGCGGTGCTGTTGTGCGATATTAAAGGCTTTGGCTCCACCCATCAGTACAGTTTGCCCAGCCCTCAAGAAGAACCCTTGTTTGCCCAGCAGGAATCCCTCTATCGGTTTCTGCTCAAGGCCACAGCAGAAAATCCCGACGATCGCTTCCAATCAGCTGATGAGATGGCAGATCAATTGTTGGGGGTGCTGCGAGAAGTTGTGGCTCTGGAAACGGGGACTCCCCGTCCGGCGACCAGTACTCTGTTTGGTGGAGATTTACTCCCCCTAACAGCTGCCAATGATTTTACACCGATTTCGCCGGAGTTTTACCACCTTCCTATCCCCCTGCTAGATGCCACCGATCCCGCGTTTAATGCAGTGGTAAATGCTAGTGCGATTACTGATTTAAACCGTCGCATCGAAAGCCTAACTCAGATAACTAATCAATTTCCCCAATCTAAGGAAGCTCAGCTGCGACTGGCAAATAGTCTGATTGACCTGGGTGGCAATGAGAAGCGACTGGAAAAAATCCTAGCTCAAGTTGAGGAGAATGACCCCTGGGACTGGCGGATACTCTGGTATCGGGGGCGATCGCTTATGGCTGCCGGAAAAGCCCAAGAAGCTAAAAAAGCCTTCGATCAAGTCTATTTCGATTTACCTGGAGAAGTAGCTCCCAAACTAGCGCTCGGCCTAGCAGCAGAAAAGGCTGGTGATTTTCCTTTTGCCATTCAAATGTATGGCATAGTACTGCGCACTGACCCCGGTTACGTTTCTGCGGCTTTCGGTTTGGCCCGTTGTCTGGTGCATCAAAATAATCCCCATCAAGCGGTTACTGCCTTAGAACAAGTACCGCAATCTTCTAGTTTGTTTACGCGATCGCGGGTAGAAGTTGCCCGTATTCTCACCAGCCGAGATAAATCTCAACCCGGCATGAATGAACTGAAGAATGCGGCTCTAGTTGTAGAAGCGATCGCTTTGGAGGGCATGGAACACTATCAATTAAGCAAACGAGTCTTAGAAACTGCCTTACATCTCATCACTACTCAGGCACTCTCACCAACCTCAACGGTGACAATTCTCGGACAACCTCTCGAAGAAATTAAGTTGCGCCTGGGATTAGAAAAAGTACTGCGCTCAATGGCGCATCTCACCACGGGAGACGACAAGATTCTACTAGTTGATGAAGCCAACCGGGTACGCCCCAGAACATTATTGTAGCCAATGGGGAATGGGGAATGGGTTT
>DNXU01000283.1:0-3447 GCA_003505715.1 Cyanobacteria bacterium UBA8803
GAGGGGGTGAGGGAGTGAGGGGGTGATATCATGTCTTGCAGAGAGACTCTTGAGTGCGTTCTAGATAGATTTGAGCCACTTTATCTTTTGGATTAAGGTTTAATACATCTTGAAACAGTTGTGCAGCTTCTGTGAGGCGATCGCGAAATGTTTGTTGGTTGTTGATTCTCTCCCTATTTTAAGTGAGTGATATAGCTACCTTAGGCAAGGTTATGGTTGGGATAAACCTGGGAGTAGTTTAATTGCATAATTTTTGCATTTGCTCATTAGTTATGAATCAGCCATATGTATTAAATTCATCTAGGCTAATTAGCTGAATTATGCTATGCCAGCAGTATGCTGCCCATTGATTTGCAATCCCAATACCAGAGTAACCTTTTATATTTAATAGTATTTTTAGGGGCGAGTCGCAATAGTATATGTAGGGGCGAGTCGCTACTTCAAGATAGTAGCGAAAACGATAACATAAGTTGACTCGCCCTGCTTTATTCTTGTTTGACTGTAGTAGTTGCAAGGCGAAGCATTAGGAGCGGTAAACCTGGGATTGTAGTTAGGAATTGTCGCCCGAATGCTTCGCCCTTACAGGCTAAAATGTAGTTCTCCCCAGATTTGGGTGGATCGGGGGGCTTGGCCAAAAATCCTTAACCTTAATCGGTCGTACCCACTTGGAGCGATTCTTTGCTAACCTGAGTCCATTCAGCGTGGAAGACACCTGGTTTATCAATCCGTTCGTAGGTATGAGCGCCGAAGTAGTCTCGCTGGGCTTGGGTGAGGTTTTGGGGTAGGCGATCGCGTCGGTAACTGTCGAAGTAATCTAAAGAGGCACTAAAGGCAGGAACCGGAATTCCGAGTTTATTCGACACCGCTAGCACGTCTCGCCAAGCTTCCTGGCGATCCAAAATGCTCTGCTTGAACTCAGGAGCTAGTAATAGGTTGAGCAGAGCGCGATCTTCGTTGAAAGCATTCTTAATCTTATCCAGAAATCCCGCCCGAATAATACAGCCACCTTTCCAGATCCGAGCAATTTCAGCCAAATTCAGGTTGTAGTTAAAATCCTGAGACGCCTTGCTCAACAGCGCCATCCCCTGAGCGTAAGAGCACATCTTAGAACAATAGAGGGCGTCGCGAATTTTGTTGATAAAGGCTTTAGTATCCCCATCATACTTACCCGTTGGCCCTGGGAGAGCTTTCGCGGCTATCATGCGCTCTTGCTTGTAAGAAGAAATAATCCGAGCGTTCACGGCAGCAGTAATGGTGGGAATTGGTACGCCCAGTTCTAGGGAACTCACCACCGTCCAGCGTCCGGTTCCCTTTTGTCCGGCAGCATCAAGAATCAACTCTACCAGGGGGAGATCCGTATCTGGGTCAATGTACTTAAAGATATCCGCTGTAATCTCAATCAGAAACGAATTCAACTCCTTAGTAGTGTTCCATTCGGCAAACACCTCATGGAGTTGGCGGTGATCGAGTCCCAAAACGTTCTTGAGCAAGTCATAAGCTTCGGCAATAAGCTGCATGTCGCCATACTCAATGCCGTTATGCACCATCTTCACGTAATGACCCGCACCACCCGGACCAATGTAGGTTACGCAAGGGCCATCATCCACCTGAGCGGCAATTTTGGTCAGAATTGGTTCTAAGTCTTTATAGGCTGCTTCAGTACCCCCCGGCATCAAGCTTGGACCGTTGAGGGCTCCTTCTTCCCCTCCACTGACACCCATGCCGACAAATCCCAATCCTGTAGCTTCTAACTCTTTAGTCCGGCGCTCAGTATCTTCATAAAGAGAGTTACCACCATCGATGATAGTATCTCCCAACTCTAGTAGGGGTTTGAGTTGTTGGATCACGGCATCAACAGGTGAGCCTGCCTTAACCATGACCAGAATTTTGCGGGGGCGTGCTAGGGCTTGGACGAATTCTTCAATAGAATAGGTATCCTTAACCATCTTGCCCTGGGCCCGCTTTTCCATAAACTCTTTGGTTTTTGCGGCAGTGCGATTATAAACGGCTACAGGAAACCCGCGACTCTCAACATTTAAGGCTAGGTTTTCGCCCATAACGGCCAAACCGATAACGCCAAAGCTTGGTTGTGTCATAAAAGTCTCGTCGGAATTCTGCTGAATGTGTAATACGGTTGATTTCCCTTCAGAGTAGCCCGATATTTTGAGGAGACCTGTAAAAAATAGATTAAGACTCTGCTGGAGTGCGTGGCGAGGGAGAAAACAAATAATTGCGATCGCATTTTATTCATCATCTCTGATTGCTATCCCGTCCAGAGTTCAAACTCCTGGCTCCTAGCTCATGTCTGCTAAAACAGACTAAAAACCTGATAATTTACAGTACTTACGCATTATTAATTTAACTTCTCAATATAGAAGGGTTTTACACTTACCGAATGCTGTGGCGTTTCTTGAGGAATGCAAAATTTTGGATAGATAACCTACCTTTTGGGGGATGTTGCTGAGTACTCTTATGAAACACTTTTAGTTGAGGCAGGGTGAAGCATTTGGATACCAGTACATCGGTTTATTAACGAATTTATTCGCCCGAATGCTTCACCCGTACAAGTCACCAAAAGTGTCATGACTTACGCAGACACTTCCTTAGGCTTCCCAACCTGGGGGGGAGAAGCTTCTAGTTCCCCCCAGATTTTGGGGGCAAAATGGATAAGTTCTGGATCTAACTTCAGAGTGGCAACGGCTACTTCTTTAAACCTGCAACAAATGGTTAGCAATCGTAATATATTTTTACAATTTGCGGGATTGCACCTTGACTGTTGAAAATAAGGGTGTTGCCATCATTTTGGTTCCCCCATAGCTGAGGGTTAGGCAGACCAGTGCAGCTTCAATAGATTAGATAGAGTAAGGAGTACCCGCCAAATGTTGCCATACATCCTAGCGTTAGTCATCGGTCTTGGTAGTTTTGCATTCTACATGGCAGCGTTCTTTTTCCCCGAAGTCCACCGCAAAAACGACTTCATCTGGAGCGGTGTAGGACTGTTCTATGCCCTAGTTTTATGGGTATGTGCGGGACGCATCACTGGTGGGGTGCTGTTAGGGCAAATGGCAAGCGTAGCTGTGTTGGGTTGGTTAGGGTGGCAAACCCTTACTTTACGGCGCGAACTGGCATCACCCGAACAAAGAACGGAAATTTCCCCCCAAGTCGAGGCACAAATCAAACGTTTCTCCCTCGATGGGTTGGGATCGCAGCTGCTAGAACCTCTAACAGGTCTATTTCGCAAAAAGCCAGTTAAGACAATAGTTTTAAGGAGTCCAGAAACTCAAACAACAGCACCTAAAGAACCAACCCCTAGCGTAGAGGCACCCCCAACCGACGTTACCACCGATACTCAGGATGTGGCAGTTCCTGTTGAGGAGGAAGTAGTAGTAAAAACATATCCTGCTGAAGCGAGCCAGGAAATAGTAGAAGAAACCCCTCCCCCAGTTG
>DNXU01000283.1:3543-18007 GCA_003505715.1 Cyanobacteria bacterium UBA8803
ATCCGAACCTGAAATTCCGCCACCAACCCCAGAGGTAAAACCAGTAGAGCAAAAACCTACATCCCCTGCTACCCAAAAAACAGGCAGATTTCAGCAAGTTTCTGGCTTATTCAAGAATCTGTTTAGCAAAACTAAACCTTCACCCCGCACTGCTGCCACACCAACAACCCCACCTGAACCACAGCCATTACCAGAAGAGGAAAGTGATTGGGTGGATGAAACCCCTACCCCAGAAGCAGTTACGGTCGATCTCAAAGAGCTAACTGAACCTACACCTGAAGCAGAACTGACTCAGGAGGAAACTCCCCCTGTCAGTGAAACCGTTGTAGTAGAGACAGTCACGGTTGAAGTTGAAGTGACAGAACCAACTACTCCCGTACTAGAAACTGACCAAGAAGAGAGCCAGATGACCCCCGAAACCGCTACAGTAGAAGCAGCCACTCCGGAAGTGAGTGAGCCAACTCCGGTATTGGAAACTCCTCTAGAGGAACCAGAGGTAGAATCATCCACCGAACCCGAGTCTCCCAAACTCATTCGCCCCAATCCCCCTGACCCTAAACTGGTAGAAGCCGCTAAAAAATCAACCACTCCCGATCAACCAGAGTCATCAGAGGGATGAAGCTAATGTCACTTTTCAACGATAATGGATCGTAGAAAGCTGATAGTAGAGAAAGACTAATGCTGTGAAGGCTCCAAGGCTCCAAGGGAAGAAAGCTTTTACAGTAAAGTTTTTAACCTTTTAAAGGGTGGGTTATTTCTGCCGCGCTGCACTAGCATTAAATAATCCTAATGGTGGCAAAGCAGTAGTTAGTTGTTGGCCGTTGGTTCTTAATCCTTGCTTTACCAACAAACAACAAACAACAAACAACAAACAACAAACAGAGTCGGACTGTGACAGAAGCTAAAACCTACAAAGATACCGTCAATCTGCCCCAAACCCAATTTGATATGCGGGCAAACGCTGTAAAGCGGGAACCAGAACTGCAAAAGTTTTGGGCAGATCACCAAATTTACGAGCGACTGTCACAGAACAATCCCGGTGATATTTTCGTGTTGCACGACGGGCCGCCCTATGCTAATGGTTCGCTGCATATCGGTCACGCTCTCAATAAAATTCTCAAGGATGTTATCAACAAATATCAGCTGCTGCAAGGCCGTAAGGTGCGCTTCGTTCCCGGTTGGGACTGCCACGGTTTGCCGATTGAGCTGAAAGTCCTGCAAGCTATGGCTCCGGAGGAACGACAAGAGTTAACCCCGCTGAAACTGCGCCGCAAAGCGCAAAAATTTGCCCTGAAAGCAGTAGCAGAACAAGCTAGAGATTTCAAGCGCTATGGCGTTTGGGGAGATTGGGAGCATCCTTACTTGACCTTGAACCCAGCCTATGAAGCCGCTCAGATTGCGGTCTTCGGTCAGATGGTTCTCAAAGGCTACATTTACCGGGGTCTCAAACCCGTCCACTGGAGTCCCAGTTCTCAAACCGCACTGGCGGAAGCGGAGTTAGAATATCCCGAAGGCCATACCTCGCGCAGTCTCTATGCAGCCTTCCCCATCACCCAAGCTAGTGATAGCGTTAAAGAGGTTCTAGAGCCATACTTACCGAATTTGGGCGTAGCCATCTGGACGACAACTCCCTGGACAATTCCTGGTAACTTGGCAGTAGCAGTTAATCCCGACCTGATCTACGCTGTGGTAGAAGTACCGGGACAAGAGGTAGCCTCAATAGAGGAATCTAAAGAGCCAAGCTCAGAAACTGCCAAACCTTCAGGTCGCCTGAAGAAAAAGGCGAAAGGCTTTGCGCCGAAAAAAGCTGAGGTAGAGGAGGAGTCATCTAAGCCGGAAGTGACGGAAACTCCGGAGGCAAAGGCACCACCTAAAGGTTTTAAATACTTGCTGGTGGCAGCAGAATTAGTCGCACGCCTGTCGGACACTTTGGACATCGAACTCGCGGTGAAAGCTACGGTAAAGGGGAAGGAGTTGGAGTATTGCACCTACCGCCATCCTCTATACGATCGCGAGAGTCCTGTCGTCATCGGCGGCGATTATGTAACGACTGAATCTGGGACGGGATTAGTTCACACCGCTCCCGGCCACGGTCAAGAAGACTTTATAGTAGGTCAGCGCTACGGATTACCCATCCTCTCACCTGTAGATGAAGATGGCAATTTTACAGCAGAAGCAGGCCAGTTTGCCCGGTTAAACGTCTTAGGGGATGCCAATCAAGCTGTGATTGAGGCGCTGAAAGAGGCAGGAGCTTTCCTGAAAGAGGAAGCCTACGTTCACAAATATCCCTACGATTGGCGCACCAAACAGCCAACCATCTTTCGAGCCACGGAACAGTGGTTTGCTTCAGTGGAGGGGTTCCGCGAGGCAGCACTAGAAGCGATCGCATCAGTCCAATGGATTCCTGCTCAAGGACAAAACCGCATCACCCCGATGGTAGCGGAGCGTTCTGATTGGTGTATTTCCCGGCAACGCAGTTGGGGTGTACCAATTCCGGTATTTTACGACGAAGAAACCAACGAACCCCTATTAACGGCAGAAACTATCGCCCACGTCCAAGCTATTATTGCCGAACAAGGCTCGGATGCCTGGTGGGAGATGTCGGTAGACCAATTATTGCCAGAACAATACCACAATAACGGTCGCACCTACCGCAAAGGCACCGATACTATGGATGTGTGGTTTGACTCCGGTTCCTCCTGGGCCGCCGTCGCCCAGCAGCGCGAGGAGTTGTCCTATCCAGTGGATATGTACCTGGAAGGTTCAGACCAACATCGCGGTTGGTTCCAGTCCAGTTTACTTACCAGTGTAGCCACTAATGGAATCGCCCCCTATAAAACAGTATTAACCCACGGCTTTGTCCTAGACGAACAAGGTCGCAAGATGAGCAAATCTGTAGGGAATGTGGTTGACCCAGCTATCATCATCGAAGGCGGGAAAAACCAGAAAACTGACCCTCCCTACGGTGCCGACGTACTGCGACTGTGGGTATCTTCGGTGGATTATTCTAATGATGTCCCCATCGGTCAGAACATCCTCAAACAGCTGTCGGATATTTATCGTAAGATTCGTAATACAGCGCGATTCTTGTTGGGAAATTTGCACGACTTTGACCCAGCTCGAGATGCAGTGCCTTACGAGCAACTGCCCCAATTAGACCGCTACATGTTACACCGAATGACGGAAGTGTTTGGAGAGGTGACGGCAGCGTTTGAAAGTTACCAGTTCTTCCGCTTCTTCCAAACCGTGCAGAACTTCTGCGTAGTGGATTTATCCAACTTCTATCTAGATATTGCCAAAGACCGACTATATATTAGTCATCCAGATTCCCTGCGGCGTCGTAGCTGTCAGACAGTACTAGCAGTGGCATTGGAGAATTTAGCTAGAGCGATCGCGCCAGTACTGTGCCACATGGCAGAGGATATCTGGCAGTACCTCCCCTACAAAACCCCTTATCAGTCGGTGTTTGAGTCGGGTTGGGTGCAGATAGATCCAGCTTGGCACAATCGGGAACTAGCAGAATTCTGGATAACCTTACGCGGCATCCGCACTGAGGTTAATAAAGTATTGGAACAAGCTAGAGCAAATAAGGCGATCGGGTCTTCTTTAGAAGCTAAAGTATTGCTCTATGTACCGGATCTCACATTAAGAGAGCGGTTGCAGGAGTTGAATCCTCAGGGGATACACCGAGTCAAAGCTCAAGCACACCAACCAGAGGAGGTAGCAATTGAGCCACCCCCACCCATAGCAGTGAGAGTTGAAGGTGTTGAGAGTGCCAGTATTTGGCAAGAGACGCCCCCATCCCCAGAGCAAAAGCAGCAGTTAGGGGAGTCGGCAACCCAGTTATTATCTGAGTTGTCAGGTTACCTGAAAGTATTGTCCGCAGGTAATGAACGATCCCTACTAACCATTGGCTTAATTGTCGCTGCATCCCTTGCTGTGAAGGTAACGCTAGCAACTTTGGATGCAATTGGGGATTTACCTTTGTTACCTCTATTCTTGAAATTAATTGGCCTTGGATACAGTGCTTGGTTCGTGAAACGCTATTTACTCCTTGCTGCCAACCGCCAAGAGTTATCTGAGAAGATTCAATCCTTCAAAGCCGAGATTGTGGGTTCGGAGTGGGTAACTCAGGGAATGGAGATGCAAGAGAATCAGCCGATCCTAATTGAAGAGGTGAGTGCCAGCCTAGAGGCTAAAGCTGAAGAAGTCAAAGTCCAGGAAATCCCTGCTACTGAAGCACCTACTATCCTCGGTAATAGTGTAGACGAGTTGCGCTATCTCGTTTTAGCGTCTCAGGTGGAACTAGTCGAGTCCCCGGAAGTGATCGAAAATGCCGAGTACAAGAGTCAGTCAGAGCAGGTTTGGGTTGGTGTAGTGAAAGCAGATGGAGAGAAATGCGATCGCTGCTGGAACTACTCAACCCAGGTGGGCAAAATTGCTGAGCATCCTTTGCTGTGCGATCGCTGTGATGTAGCTTTAGCTGGTGAATTTTAGGTTTCTGTGTGGAAGATAGGGAACCATCAAGGATGCCACCGGACAGGATATCAGCCAACCAGTTTGGGATGATGACGATAGAAATAGAAACAAATCGACAGAGTTTGTACGAGACAGACTATTTGAGATGGCTTGAAACTACGGTAGAGAAATTGCAGATTCAGGACTACTCAAACATCGATTGGGAAAACCTGATTGAGAAAAGCGATAACTGAAAATCAAGTTTGATTAAGATTACAAGAAGATGATGGAAAACTAAGAATAATCTAAATTAGAAAATAGGAAATTTAATCGAACAGGAGGGAAAACCATAACTCAATCGAAAAGTACTCGTGTGGTGCGACGAGGAAGATTATTTCCCCAATATCAGTGGTCTGCGGAAAAGATAGCCCAGTGGAAAGCTGAAAGAGCAGCACTTTATCAGCATTGTCAACTTATTTTTGAGCGAGTTCAGCCTAAGTTAATTGAAACTCATTACAACTGGTTTATGGCAATTGATCCTGATAGTGGAGATTATTTTATTGACCAGGATAAAGAAGTGGCAACACAAATGGCACGTCAGAAGTACCCAAGTGCTATCCCAGTCCTGTTTAAAATTAATGAAACAGGTGTGTGTGGGACTATATGATTCAAGGTCAATTTGGTGAAGAGGATGAGCTGTTTTTTGAAATTGAGTTGATCGCTACTGATGGATTAGAATTAGCTGTTGATGCGCTTCTGGATACTGGTTTTTCAGGCTGGTTAGCAATTGATAATCAAGATTTAGCAGGACTTGATTGGGTTTATCTGCGTAAAGAAAAGATACGGCTAGCACAGGGGGAAGCAATACTGGACATTTATTGGGGAAAGGTTCGGATAGATGGTCAAGAGTTTGATATCCCTGTTTATGTTGGTGTCGGAGTTACAGAATTTTTACTCGGTCGTCAGTGGTTGAAAAATCGACGATTGGTGGTAGATTTCCCTTCAAGAATTTGGTTGAGCGCAGTCAAAACCTAGGGTTGAGCGCAGTCGAAACCCGCCCTCCGACAAGTTTTATTATGCGTCAGTCCTAACTAGCTAACGGCAAGCGCTGTCAGAACTAGAAAATTAACGAACAAAAGCGCGATCGCACCTTGAAAAGCATAACGGCGCTTTTGATCTTGATTGGGGTATTCAGCGTAATATACGGAGGTTTCGGGAGCGTAGTTATTCAGGATTCCTTCTGAAGTGTTGGTGGTGTACATCTCGTTTCTTTCCTTGTAATTGTTAGCCTGTGTTAATTAATGTAACGGAACTTTTATAGAGTGACAAGGCATATGGTATAGAATCTCTTTCTGTATACGATAAGTAAGGTTGAAGGGAACCAAATTTAACTCCCCCCTTTCTTTGGGGAGCAATGGGGGGCACCCTTGTGCAGGGAGTCTCAACCTCAACCAATCCTGACCTAGGCTACAAGAGGAAGAAGAGTGTATAGCAATCGACTTCAGAACTATCAATCTTCTTGAATCGGTAACAACGTGCCACCACCTTAGCGCCTGCACTCCTGGATTGACCCCCATGACCCTAACGGATACTATTTCTCCTAAAGCTTCAACCTGGAATCGGCAAATCTATCAACGACTGAAACTTGCCCTGAGTCTGGGTCTGCGTCGCCAAATTTTTGTAGCAGTGTGTGATGATCTGAGCCTGCGCAATCGTTTGGCAGGGAAATTGCATAGTGAGTTAGGGACAACTTCAGCTAAGAGGTTAATGGATGGTCAAGGCTATGCCAAACTGGTGAGCCTGAATATCAACCCTAGCGACCCCAATCCCTTCGGGCAAATGACGCAATGGCTAGGGAATAACCGACGATGCCAAAGTACTACACCGGGCATCGGCTTCCAGATTCTAGGGATAGAACGCTTAACCAGGCAACCGCCATCGGTGCAACGATTGTTCCTCAGGCGCTTACAGGCTATTGAACGCTATTTACCGCGCTTGGAAGCAACCCTACTGCTTTGGTTGCCACGACCTTGGTTCCATACCATCGCGCAGTCTGTCCCCGAATTTTGGCAATGGCATACTGGTGTTTTTGAGTTTGAAGGAGAACCAACCCCACTACCCCCCGTTGGTGCTGCTAAACCAGAAGCTTCTCCTAATGCCTCAGCCTTAGAAGAAACCACAGGGTCATTTAAAGAAGATCTGCGGACGCTGCTAGCTCAGGACTTAGTAGAGACGCCAGAGTTAGTGTCTCTGGATGAACTAGCTCGGAACAACCTGTATCCCAGTAATGAGGAAGAATACTCCATTGCTCTCAACGAGGAATTAGAGACTAAAGATTGGGGACTGTCCAAAAGAGATAAGGGCAAATCCTCCCCATCTAGTAATGGAGAGGACAAGGGAGACAAGGGGAACAAGGGCGACTTTTCCTTCCCGCCAACTTCTTATGACCAAACCCCATCTCCAATTCCCAATGCCCAGTCAGCGTCACCAGCAGATGCTTATCTACAACTAGGTAATCACTATCGCCAGGTGATCGAACAAGGAGACACCTCTGAGGAAAACTTAGCGATCGCTATTCAAGCTTACGAGCAGGCACTGCAATGGTTAGACAACACCTCGCCTCAGGTATCAGACATTCTCAATGACTTGGGCAATCTCTACTGGATGCTTTGCCGTTGTTGCGAACGTACTGAGCATCGCCTTTCCTATCTAGAGCAGGCGATTCAATCGTACCAGTTAGCCTTAACGAAACTAGTAGCCGAAGATGCACCTCAAACTTACGCGATGGTGCAAAATAATTTAGGAGCAGCTTATGGGGATTTAGCTCGCTATAAAGAGCCAATCGAAAGCTTAGAACTATCCATTCGGGCTTATGAAGAAGCTCTCCGCTATCGTAGTGCCGACAGCGAGCCGATCAAGTATGCTTCTACACAGAATAATTTAGGGACGGCTTACTGGAATCTAGCTCAGCATCAATCACCCTTGGAAAACTTACGAGCGGCAATTGGAGCTTACGCCGAAGCCCTTTGCTATTACAATACTCAAACCGAACCCATGAATTGGGCGATGATTCAAAATAACTTGGGGACTGCTTATTGGAATCTTGCCCAGTACGAACAATCGGAAATTTGGTTAGAACTAGCGGTTGTTGCTTATAAAGATGCCCTCAATTACCGGACAGCTGAGGCGGCTCCTGCTGCCTGCGCTGCCACCCACAATAACTTGGGCACCGCCTATTGGCACCTAGCAGACCGATTTCAGGAAGTGCCCCAGCAACGGGCAGAATACTTAGGGTACTGTATTGCGGCTTACGAAAAAGCGATCGCTCTGGCCGAGGGATTAGGACAGCAAGAGCCACCCGTACCGCTCACCTTCGATGTGGTTGCTACCCGTAACAATCTCGGATTAGCCCATTACCAGCTTGCTACTGAGCCGGAGTTTTCTTTAGACGAGGCTGCCAAATCTAGCCATTTAGAAGCTGCCCTAGAGCAGCATGGACAAGCTTGTAGTGCGAGTGCTGCACAATCGGATGCTTACGAAACTGCCCTGACCTATATTATTAAAACTATTCGCCTCTTCTATCAGGAACGGGGTATTGCAGGACAAAATCTGGCTCTCTCCAAAGTTCCGGGTCAGTTATTGCCAGCAATTTTGCCGCGATTATAAAATGCTTAAATTTAAACGCAAAGGACGCGAAGTTGATCGCCAAGGGCGCAAAATTTTGCTATCAAGTTGGGAAATTTTATAGTCAGCCCGGAGTTGGAAATAAATTTATAGTTATACAGCATTTATGTCTTTATTACAAAAATTTAAGTAAGTGAAGTGGAGAGTGAGACCTAGCTGTTTAATAGGATATTCTCCAAGGAATTCAAAACTTAAAACTATGAATCAAGATCAGCGTCAGGCTTACTGGCGTGCGAATACAGCGTTAATCAGAAATCTTTTGATAGTCTGGGCGTTAGTGTCTATTGGCTTCAGTATCCTGCTGGTTCAACCATTGAACAATCTGCGCCTGGGTGGTCTACCACTGGGCTTCTGGATGGCGCAGCAAGGCTCTATTTTTGTCTTTGTTGGGCTGATTTTTGTCTATGCCGTGCAGATGGACAAGCTCGATCGCAAATATGGTGTCAACCGGAGGAGTAAATAATGTCAGTTGAAGCCTGGACAACTTTCCTGGTGATCCTTTCTTTCATCTTATATCTCTACATCGGTTGGCGCTCTCGCGTTAAAGATAGCAAAGGCTTTTTTGTAGCTGAGCAGGGTGTTCCTTCCCTTGCCAACGGTGCAGCTACTGCGGCTGATTGGATGTCAGCTGCTTCGTTTATCTCAATGGCGGGACTGATTTCCTTCCTAGGTTACGACGGCTCAATTTACCTGATGGGTTGGACTGGCGGCTACGTGCTGCTGGCTTTGTTGCTGGCTCCCTACCTGCGGAAGTTCGGCAAATACACGGTGCCGGATTTTGTAGGCGATCGCTATTACTCTAACATTGCCCGCGTAGTAGCTGTGATTGCTGCGATCTTCATCTCCATGACCTACGTTGCCGGACAAATGCGCGGTGTTGGCATCGTGTTCAGCCGCTTTCTCCAGGTGGACATCAGTACTGGGGTGGTGATCGGGATGGTAATTGTCGGCTTTTTCTCAGTGCTGGGGGGAATGAAAGGCATCACCTGGACTCAAGTCGCTCAATATATAGTGCTGATCGTCGCTTACTTAATTCCCGCCTTTGCTATCTCCCTACTCCTCACCCACAACCCCATCCCCCAGATAGCTTTCACCTTTAGCGATATCGTTCCCAAACTCAACCAAATCCAGCTTGACCTCGGTTTCCAGGAATACACCAAACCGTTTGTAAATAAGTCGATGCTGGATGTTTTATTTATTGCGATCGCCCTGATGGTGGGAACGGCGGGACTCCCTCACGTTATCGTCCGTTTTTACACCGTTCCTGATGTGCGATCGGCACGCTTTTCCGCAGGTTGGGCGCTGCTATTTATCGCCTTGCTCTACACCACTGCACCAGCTTTATCCACCTTTGCCCGATACAATCTGATTAGCTCGTTGCATAACCATACTATTGAGGAAATTCATCAGTTAGACTGGGCTAAAAAATGGGAAAACACCAAGTTATTAACTTTTGAGGATAAAGACGGTGATGGACTGATTGAGTTGAAGCCCGATAAAAAGACGAGCGAGATTGTCATTGACCCAGATATTATTGTTCTTTCTACACCAGAGGTGGCGAAACTGGCTCCTTGGGTGATTGCTTTAGTCGCTGTGGGGGGGTTGGCGGCAGCCTTGTCTACAGCGTCAGGATTGCTGCTGGTGATCTCTAGCTCGGTAGCCCATGATGTTTACTATCGCATGATCAATCCTGGCGCATCGGAATCGCTGCGGGTAATGGTGGGTCGGGTGATGGTTGGATTTGCGATCGCTATTGCCGGATATTTTGGTGTTAATCCACCGGGTTTTGTGGCTCAAGTCGTGGCGTTTGCCTTTGGCTTGGCTGCCGCCAGCTTTTTCCCAATCATCATCCTGGGTATTTTTGATAAACGGACTAACCGAGAAGGTGCGATCGCGGGCATGATCGTGGGCTTGTGCTTTACGATTTTCTATATTGTCGGCGTGAAATTTTATGACATGCCGCCTTGGTTTTTCGGTGTCTCTGCTGAAGGCATTGGCACCCTAGGCATGGCGATCAATTTCATCGTCACTTGGAGCGTTTCTCGCTTAACACCAGCACCACCCACCGAGATCCAGGAGATGGTTGAGGTACTGCGCATCCCTGGGGATGAACCACCTGCGCTTGAAGAACTAGATGAAGAACATCTAGATTAAGCAATTTGGAGTGATGGCAAATAACGTTGAAGTTAGGACTTACGCATTGACAGTAAGCTTTTAGTATGCGTTCAGTCCCATTTTCTGTTTGAGATGTTCCAAAATGAATTCGCGAGCAATCTGAAGAGACAAATTTCTCTGTAGTTCATACCAATTCTCAATTAGCTGTTCAGCTCGCATCAACTCTAACTGGGTAAAGGCTCGAATTGCACAAAAAAAGTGGGTCTTGAGCGCATCAGTTGTTCTGACCATAAATCGCTCGATGCCACAGAGCTGCTTGATGGCTCTGTGGTAACATTCAGTTCCCCAATGAATTGAATGCATTTGCTTGAAATCATAGCGAGTTAAATATTCAAGTTCTTCCCGGCAAGGGAGGAACATAACATAGTACCTCTCGACCTCGTTTTTGAACGTTTTCCGAAATACTTTTACATTCCCAAAATTCTTCAGGTGAACCACTAGTCCGTTATCCGGAATTGGCAATTCCTGAACCTGATTGTATACTCCTGGCTGAACCGAGACTTTTCTATTCTTGGCAATACCCATGAGAAAACCTAATTTTTGGTTTCTTAAAAACTTGAGATTTTCTTGACTTAAGTACCAAGTATCTCCCGTGACTGTCTTGGGCTTGAGTCCCCAAACTATTACCTCTTCTATCATTTCTCTAAAATAATGATGTTTTCCTGACCAGAAGTACCAGATTAATTCTGTTAGAGCTGGGTCACTATAAGGCTTATCGATGACTGTATCGTCTCCGCTTAATGAAGAATTTCTGATAAGCGATTACAGCCGGCATATTTGGGTTCAGCCAGCAGGAATAGAGTGTAGGTGTTGATGAAAGCGATCGCATTCTATCCTTCAACTTAATGCGATCGTTCGATCTTGTAGTTTGGGTTTAAGGATGAAACCCGACACACATCACTGCTTTTTCACCTCAACCCTGGTGCGATCGCTCAATCGAGTCCTATTGAATTTTACGTTACCCACTGATTCATAAGCAAAGACTTGACAGTACTCACCCACACCTACAGTGAGGGGCGATCGCACTCGTTCCAATACTCCGCCTTGGTATGCTCCACGAAGGCTATACCTCCAGCAAGCAGCAAAGCTGCATCGGAATTGTCCAGAAAAAGTTTATTCTGGTGTGACGGGCAAAGGATTGGGATTTCTATGCTTAACGCCTTAATAAGTAGGTCAACATAGAAACGCCGATATTTGTAAAGAAGTGTAAATCGAGCTAATTCCTTATCAAGCAAGATTTCAGATGTTTATAATCCTTTACATGGTTCAACTTGCTTATGTCAACCTACTTAGCTATAGCGAAAAAATATGCCCTTCCCGGGTTCTTCATCTTTCTGGGTACCATACCGCTTGTTGGAGCGTTGATCGTTTATAGGAACACCAACTTATATCTTGCAGAAGCAGCCAAGGCAGAAGGCACTGTGGTTAAAGTCGTCAGACCACCGAACAACGATGTCTATTACCCCGTTGTTCAATTTACAAGTCAAAATGGTCAGACAATTGAATTTCAATCATCAGTGGGTAGCCGTCCACCAAGTTACTCCAAGAGCCAAAAAGTCGAGGTCTTGTACCGACCAACCAACCCACAAGATGCACAGATTAGAAACTTCTTTTCGCTTTGGTGGGGTTCAATCACACTTGCCGGAAGTGGTGGATTACTCTTTTTGACTGGCACTCTCACTCTCCTCGCCATCGTGCTGAACAAGGGCAGAGTAGTGGAAGGTCAGGATGAAGGCGCTGAGGTTCTTACCAGACGGAGTGCGGTCTTCACCGGGCGGAGAAGGACATATCGGTCTTACCCCGTTGTGATCTTCTTCTGGGGAAAAGCGATAAATCCTAAATATGCCTTCGCTTTGATCTTCAACTTAATAGGTATCGGAACTCTTGTTCTCACATGGTCTATTCAGAACATCGACAACGCATTTCTTGCGTCAGCAGCCAGGGCAGAAGGCACTGTGGTTGAACTTGTAGAAAGACGGAGCATTAGTAAACGTCAAACCTCACAGTCCATCTACACTCCCGTTGTTCAATTTACGAGTCAAAATGGCCAGACAATTGAATTTGTAGGATCGAGTAGCTATCCACCAAGGTACTCCGAGGGTCAAAAAGTCGAGGTCTTGTACCAACCGACCAACCCACAAGATGCAAGGATTAGCGGTGAAGACTCTTCAGATAGTACCCTTTCCATCTTTACCGGAATTGGTGGAGTATTCATTTTAATGGGCACTGGCGTTTTCCTCCCTGGCCTGCTGAAGGGGCGCAAAGACAAATATCTAAAACAGCATGGTATGCCAATAGAAACCGAGTACCAGAGTGTTCAGACTGACACCTGGTTGACAGTCACTGGCAGACATCGATCCAGAGTTGTGACTCAGTGGCAGAATCCATCGACTGGCGAGCTGCACATATTCAAGAGCGACCATTTGTGGTCTGATCCTTCGAGTTATATAGAGAACGAGAAGATTACTAAGATTACTGTATTCATAGAGGAAGGAAATCCTAAGAAATACTATGTCGATCTCTCGTTTCTTCCGAACCCAGATTTGTCACCAGATGATTAAGGAGAGCCATTCAAGAGAAAAATAAGATTTTTTTACTTCTTTATATTTTTTAATTTTGTTTGGACGTATTTGATTCTAGGTCGTGATGGTTAGGGGTGTGTTAGGTGTACTACTCCTGTGGAATCGGGTCAAAATCCTCTGGTAAAGGAATGTTGCAACCTAATTCCCATAATATTTGTGAGAGCGGGCTGAAAATGGCTCAAGTGGAAAACGGGTGAGGGTGGGAGGATTATTCCCGTAATAAGCGTTTTCGGTAGTTGAATTTTAATATCTCTTTACACACCCAAAACCCCCGATTGCTGCTAAGCGTTGGGGGTTTTCTCATAAAAGTAATGTGTCAGTTTGGGTATAACAAAACACAAATTAAAACGAATCCTATTCCTTTTGGTTAAGGCATAAACAGAGTCTTTAGCCTTCAATGAAGGGAGCATAAATGATCGTTGTCCAATTGGGTAATCCCCATTGGTAACAAGTTAAGGCTGTAGAGCAGATGTCAAGGGGAGTTGAGAAGAGGCTGAAAAAAAAATTGGTCAGAACCTCGCTGTTGCTCAGGAAAGGAAGCGACAATTAACTTAACGTTGGGTTTTCGTTGCTGTTTAACAATACCTAAATCTTGATTTTCTCTTGCAGCGAAATACTGGACTGGGTCAGTTGCCTGACCTTTTTGGTGAGCAACCGAAAAATGATAAAGACCGCGATAAATCATCTCTAAAGAAATATGGTCAAACGGTAAAGAGAGTTCATCCGCTACGGCATCACCCAAATCAACCAAGACAGCATAAAATAACCAAGTGCCCCAGATTTGTAGCTGAATACCATTAAGGGAACCCGTCCATAAATAACTCAAGCCCAAGAGCCTCTTAACTGTATTAAAAGCGTCTTCAATTCTCCAACGTTGTCGGTATAGGTCTGCCACTACATAGGGCGGTAGTATCGTCGGGTCAAGGACACTCGTTAAATAAGAATGCCAAGTCTTCCCTGAACGAACTTCTATCAGACGTAAGGTAATGAAGGGGGTTCTTTTTGTGCCAGACCCCAGACGTACCGTTCTGTCTCGCAGAGCATAACTATCAGTAAAGACCTGCTCAACCTGAATGGAGGCTCCCTTCTTTAACTGAGTCACAAAATGAACTTTTTGTTCAATTAACTTCAGCCAAAAACTGAAATGATAAAAGCCTCTATCCAGCAAAAGCAAAGTATGAGCTGTTACTAGCTTTAAGATGTCTCGTTCAAAGAGCGTATCAGAAGCCCTGGGATTTTCTTGAAACCAAATCTCTACAGGCAGTAGGGTCATTAAATCGATGACTGTTCCCATTTTCCCGGCTAATTGTCCCTTAGGGACATCTTCTAGACTACCAAGCTTCCGAAATAAGGCTTCTAACGTCGCCGCTACCATTAAGGGTAAGTTGAGAATTCTGTCTCTTAGCCTCAGTTGACGATAGAAGTTTTCTTGGGCAGTGATGGCAAGGGTGAGTAAGGCGTCTAGTTGAGAGGCAATAACTTCCTCTTCCACAATCGGTCTAGCAGTCTTTTTGGCGTGGTCACGGTTGGTTGCTCACAAGTGGTCAATTACTTGTCACGAATGG
>DNXU01000283.1:18058-20118 GCA_003505715.1 Cyanobacteria bacterium UBA8803
CCCGAAACCTAATTGATAATGATAATAGTCCAGGAGGGGGGAAAGGTTAGCGGTGCTAGCCTTTCCCCCCTCCTCTCTCTTTTTGATTATCATTCTTTCCAGCAGAGAAGTTAAGTATATTCTCTCATTGACAACAATCACTCTGCCTTAACTTGTCACGAATGGTGCGCGATCGCAAAAGTTTTCGGTCTACTGACATGTTGGTTCCCCCCAAGGTTCGGGGATTAGGGGGGCTACTCAGCGGATTAGTGTGTAAGTTCTATAATTGATAGCCATACTTGCTCCCTAGTATCCACTAAATCTATTAATGACCGAAGCGCTTTTTTGTGTAGAAAATTTGCGGGTTGCCTACCCCAACAGCCGATCGGCAGCCATGACACGTTGGGCGGTGGACGATGTCTCGTTTACTCTGAATGCTGGGGAGCGATTGGGATTGGTAGGAGAGTCAGGTTGTGGCAAGTCAACGCTGGGACGTGCAGCCATGCGGTTGTTACCAGAATCTACTCAGATTGAGGGAAAGGTTAGGTTTGCCGGACAGTCGGTATTTGATTTAACCTCCCCTCAGCTGCGCCAGTTTCGAGGAGAAGCGGTAGCACTGGTATTCCAAGACCCCATGACTCGCCTCGACCCCCTCATGACCATTGGCGAACATTGCCTTGAAACCTTAAGGGCACACCAACCCCAGCTATCCCGCCAACAGGCTAAGGAAAAAGCCTTGGAGACGCTAGCAGCCGTCAATATTCCCCCCAACCGCTGGCAGCAGTATCCCCACGAGTTCAGCGGCGGAATGCGGCAACGGGTCGCGATCGCTTTGGCCTTATTGCTTAATCCCAAGCTAATTGTGGCCGATGAACCCACCACCAGCTTAGATGTCACGGTATCGGCACAGATTTTAGAGGAACTAACCCGACTGTGCCGAGAACGGCAAATGGCGTTATTACTGATTTCTCATGACCTAGCAATGGTAGGGGAATATTGCGATCGCATTGCCGTGATGTACGGGGGAAAGATGGTAGAAATGGGTGCGGTAGAGTCTATCCTACACAAGCCCCAGCACGAATATACGCGATCGCTCCTAGAAGCTGCGCTACATATTCAAGCTGTTAGCGATCGTTCGGCAGCGGATTTGGTAACGGATGGGTTATCAGGGGTACCGGAGAGAGTAGTAGCAATAGATAACTCATCTGTTAGAGCCGTCAATCAATCCGCTGCTAATCCTATATTGCGGGTGAAGAATTTAAAGCAGTATTACACTTTAGAGCAGAATTTTATTTCTCAGTTGTTTTCTGGAGAGCGGCAAACCATTAAAGCAGTGGATGATGTGAGTTTCGATCTCTATCCAGGTCAGGTGCTGGGACTGGTGGGAGAGTCGGGGTGTGGTAAGAGTACTCTCTCGCGCACGATTTTACAGCTGATTCGCCCGACTTCAGGGAGTGTTGAGTTTCAACAAACTAATTTAACCCAACTGGATCGGGAATCTCTACGAGCCATGCGTCGCCAGCTCCAAATGGTATTTCAAGACCCCCATGCTTGTCTAAATCCTTTGATGATGGTGGGAGATAGTATTGCTGACCCGCTATTCATCCACAACCTAACAACTCCCACGGAGGCAAAACGTCAGGTGGCGGAAATGTTAGAACGGGTGGGGTTAACTCCAGTCGAAGAGTATTACCATCGGTATCCTGGGGACTTATCCGGAGGACAGCAACAACGGGTAGCGATCGCTCGTGCTTTGATTACCCGCCCTAGTTTAGTCATCTGCGATGAACCCGTCAGTATGCTAGATGCCTCTGTCCAAACCCAGGTACTGGAATTAATGCGATCGCTCAAGGAGGAATTTCATCTAACCTATTTGTTCATCACCCATGACCTCTGGGTAGCACGATTTTTCTGTGATGCGATCGCAGTTATGACTAAGGGTCAAATTGTGGAACTCAGGCCAACTGAAGAACTGTTTACCAACCCCCAGCATCCTTATACTCAACAACTATTACAAGCAGCTCCCCTATTAGCTACAGCACGGTGTCAACAATAAAACCTGTCGCAGGGCGGGTTTCGAC
>DNXU01000283.1:20202-21935 GCA_003505715.1 Cyanobacteria bacterium UBA8803
TTAAGTCATATCTGCGGGGCCCAAAATATTGGTCGCTAAACCCGCCCCTACAGATAATATTATGGGTGTTTAACCGGAAATAATTAGGACTTACGCATTGTGCCCCCCGACCCCCAATCCTGAGGGAAGAAATTTCTTGTTCCCCCCAGATTTGGGGGGTTAGGGGGGCGTTGGCGTAAGTCCTAATAATATCACCCCTTCACCCCCTCACCTCCTCAAGCCAACCATCTCTGTTTCACAAGTGCTACAAGTTTTAAAGAGTAGGGAGCAGGACAATAAACGCTGTTATGCCTTCCGATAAATTTCGTCACCAGTTGCGCCAAGAAGCAGAGCAATGGTTGAGTGAGGGATTGATCGATCCGTCCATCTACAAACAACTAGCCGATCGCTATCAATTTAGCGAGTTGGAAAGCGCTGCCCGCAAACGCTTTATCGCGATTTTGCTGGTGCTGGGCAGCCTGCTATTAGGTTTGGGTATTATCACCTTTGTGGCAGCCAACTGGCAAGTTTGGCCGCGAGAGTTAAAAGTCCTGTTACTGCTGGGGATGTTTGTTGGTTTCAATACTGCTGGCTTTTACCTATGGCGACGCCAAAACAAGGGATGGCAAAGCCTTTTGGGGCAAGGATTATTACTGGTAGGGGCATTGGCGCTAGGGGCAAATATGGCTCTGATGTCTCAAATGTTTCACAAAAGCGAGCCGATTTACCAGTTTTATCTGGTTTGGGGATTGGGTGTTTTGATGATGGCTTATACCCTACGGCTGACCTGGTTAGGAATGCTGGCAGTCTTTTTGATTAGTATGGGCTATCTGCGGGGACAGGGACAGCCTGAATTTTTGGTGTTTGGAGAATTATATTGGCTGCGGTTGATGGTGCAAAACATGCCTGTGGTAGCAGCATTACTATTTATTCCCCTGGCTTACAGGTGCCATTCCCGATGGATTTTTCGCTGCGGCGCGATCGCAGTTGTTTATTCTCTGGAAGCTATATTGATTCGACTCAATCTCTTAGCTGCACCAGCTTGGATTGCCGCGATCGCTTGTACCCTACCCCCTGCCCTATTATGGGGATATCGTGATTCTCTCTGGGGAGAGCGTGCCTCCGCTACCCAACTCTTTGAAGGCACAGCTCGTAACCTGGCGATCGCCTTCCTCAGTCTCCTATTTTTTCTCTTATCCTTCTATGGCATGTGGAATACCTCCTTTATGCCCTCAACTCGTGATGCTTCAGTCTTACCTGGGTATGTCCTAGTGGATCTTCTCATCTTAGGTAGCTTCACGATTTGGGAATGGCAGCGGTTGTTGCGTTCTCTGGATTTCAACAACATTCTTGTCGCTATTGCGATCGCCATTAGTGGACTGGTTCCCTACTGGCATTTAAGGACGGGCACTCTAGGGATCGTTGCAGTATTAATCTTCAATCTGTTGTTATTTTTACTCGCGATCAGTTTAATCCGCCAAGGGCTAGCACTAGTAGAACGACGCTTTTTCTGGGGAGGGATGGTGCTGCTAAGTCTACAAATTTTTAGCCGGATGCGAGAGTACAACACTGACTTACTGTTCAAATCCTTAGTTTTGTTGTTCTGCGGTTGCGGTATCATTGCTGCCGGACTATGGTTTGAGCACTATGTCCGAAGTAAAAGCTAATTTTGTTGTTTGTTGTTTGTTGTTTGTTGTTTGTTGTTTGTTGTTTGTTGTTTGTTGTTTGTTAGTTGTTGTTTGTTGGTTGTTGGT
>DNXU01000283.1:22019-25866 GCA_003505715.1 Cyanobacteria bacterium UBA8803
CAACCAACAACCAACAACTAACAACCAACAACCAACAACCAACAACCAACAACCAACAACTAATGACTAATAAAACTTTTCGGCAATTTTTGGTGCCGTTATTGTTTCAAACTGTTTTGATTCTGGCCGTCCCAGCCCAAGCGGTTTACACTCTGCTAATTGGCAAAAGTGTTATCCTCCAGACCGCACCTGTAGACCCTTACGACCTGTTGCGGAGCTACTCTCAAATCATGAGATATGAGATATCCAGTCAGGATACCTTGCGTGACCTTCCGGGTTGGGAGGAATTGCCCAAGCAACAACCCTATGGTAATGACGTAACCTTTATTAAGCCAGGTACTCGTTTTTATGTAATTTTGGCGGCACCAGTTTCATCCAATCCTTCTGAATTACCGCACTCTTGGGAACCTATGGCTCTCAGCCTCAAACGCCCCTCTAAACTCCCGCCTAATCGAGTTGCCCTCCAAGGTCTTGCCCAACGGGGTTTAATCCAGTACGGTTTGGAAACCTACTACATTCCTGAAGACCAACGAAAGCAAATTAACGCTGACTTGCGTGGAACTAGACAAGCCCCTTTCAGCCAGCCGCAGCAGTTACCGCCTATTTTGATGGAAATCAAGGTGGATGCTTGGGGTCATGCCTTACCAATAGGTCTCTGGGCACAGGTGGGCAATGCTGCAAATCGCCAAATTCGCAACTATCCCTTCTGAAAGTAATCCAATGGTGGGCAGGGAGTAAAATCTATGTTTTCAGGCGATCTTACTGCCCAAAAACCGCTATACTAAATTAAGCGTACTCGTTATGACTTTAAATAAGTAACATGACAAACCCGACTATAGAAAATCTCGTCATCATTGGCTCTGGCCCTGCGGGATACACTGCTGCCATCTATGCGGCAAGAGCTAACCTCAAACCTCTGATGTTTGAAGGCTTCCAAGCTGGCGGACTCCCTGGCGGTCAGCTGATGACTACCACTGAAGTCGAGAACTTCCCTGGTTTCCCTGAAGGCATTACTGGTCCGCAGCTAATGGAACGGATGAAAGCCCAAGCAGAACGCTGGGGAACGGAGTGCTATACCGAAGATGTAACCTTTGTGGATTTGAGCCAGCGTCCGTTTGTCATCCGTTCTCAGGAAAGGGAAGTTAAAGCCCACAGCTTGATAATTGCGACAGGTGCCACCGCCCAACGTTTGGGATTACCTAGCGAAGGGAAATACTGGAGTAACGGGATCTCCGCCTGTGCTATCTGCGACGGTGCGACCCCCATCTTCCACAATCAAGAATTAGCTGTCGTCGGTGGCGGTGACTCGGCAGCAGAAGAGGCTGTTTACCTGACCAAGTACGGCGATCGCGTTCACATGCTGGTGCGTCGCGACCAGATGAGGGCGTCTAAAGCTATGCAAGATCGGGTTTTGAATAACCCCAAAATCACCGTTCACTGGAATACTGAACCAGTGGATGTGTTCGGCGAGGACAGTCGGATGACGGGCGTGAGAGTGCGGGATACTAGAACGGGCGAACAACATGACCTGCACCTCAAAGGACTATTTTACGCGATCGGCCATACTCCAAATACCCTGTTATTCAAAGGGCAGTTAGAACTTGATAGTGTTGGTTATATCCTGACTAAACCCGGATCGGTAGAAACCAGTATGGCAGGCGTCTATGCGGCTGGCGATGTCCAAGACCACGAATACCGTCAGGCCATCACAGCTGCGGGTACAGGTTGTATGGCAGCGCTGTTGGCCGAACGGTGGCTCTCGGCTAATAACCTAATTCAGGAATACCATCAAAAACCTGAATCCGAGCAGCCAGTCACTACAGAAGCTGAGGCAAAACCCGCTGCTGATACGGCAGAAACCTTTGATATCAAAGCGACGTGCCATATTGGTGGTTATGCTTTACGGAAACTCTTCCATGAAAGCGATCGCCTCATTATGGTCAAGTATGTCTCGCCCAACTGCGGCCCCTGCCACACCCTCAAACCCATTCTGGAAAAAGTGGTGAACGAGTTTGATGGTAAAATACACTTCGTTGAGATTGACATTGAAGCCGAACCCGACATTGCCGCCAACGCTCAGGTAACAGGAACACCCACCGTACAATTTTTCAAGGATCGAGAGCTAGTCACCCAACTCAAAGGCGTTAAGCAAAAAAGCGAGTTTCGTAAGGTAATTGAAGGTTATATCGCAGCAGGGGTCTGAGTTAATCCCTAATATCGATTTTAGATTTTAGATTTTAGATTGGAGAAAATAATCTAAAATCTAAAATCTAAAATCTAAAATTTATGACCTCAGCTAAACAATCATTACCCCGCTTGTTGAGTTTTTTCCAGCGTCCCAGCCTCTCCATGCAGCTAATGGCAGTAGGACTGGTCATCACTGTTGTCTTCATCCTCATCGCCATTCTGACTCCCGCCTTTCAAGCTTGGGGATGGCTGCAAGATCCAACCGCCTCCCTGATTAACCCCATCCACGAACCACCAGGCTCAAGTCATTGGTTTGGCACCAGTAATCAGGGTTATGATGTCTTCTCGCGCACCTTGTTTGGCTCTCAAGCCGCCTTGAAGGTGGTACTTCTCGCTACAACTTTAAGCCTGATTATCGGTGTCCCATTAGGTTTGGTCAGCGGTTATCTAGGTGGCCGACTAGATCGAATATTGCTGTTTCTAATGGATACCATCTATACCCTACCAGGGCTATTACTATCAGTGACGCTAGCCTTTGTAGTCGGGCGAGGTATCTTAAATGCTGCGATCGCCCTAAGTATTTCCTACATTCCCCAGTACTATCGAGTTGTCCGCAACCATACCGCTAGTGTCAAAACCGAACTTTTCATCGAAGCGGCACAAGCCATGGGCGCTTCCCCTAGTCGGGTTCTCTCTCGCTACCTATTTCTCAACGTGATTCAAAGCGTGCCAGTGCTATTCACTCTTAACGCCGCTGACGCTATTTTAATTTTAGGAGGATTGGGATTTTTGGGACTGGGATTGCCCGAAGAAACCCCAGAATGGGGTCATGACTTGCGTCAGGCACTAGATGCTCTACCCACTGGCATTTGGTGGACTGCTCTTTTCCCAGGTTTAGCCATGACGCTACTGGTAGTAGGACTATCCCTTTTAGGAGAGGGGTTGAGTGAGTTAATCAATCCTCGGTGGCGTTCTTCCCGATAGGAACCGGAACCCTTGTCGGTAGAGTCGAATAATTCAACAAACAGCGATCGCAAGCTGTAGAAGCAATCGAGAAAAATTGATGAAACCGATGAAACTCAAGCGATATCTACTAACAGCCGGGGGCTTGTTACTCATTCCCCTGGCGAGTGCAGGTTTTTGGTGGACAAACTCCATCGCAGAACCCACCGCACCCGTTGGTACTAATTTAGCTCAGGAGAACCTATCGCTATCTCCAGTTCACCCCGACGAACCAGTTGACGCCACACTCAACGAGAGGTTTTCTCTACAAAATTCCCTAGACAGGGCGCAGCAAATTCGGGAGGCTTTAGCCAGCTTTCAAACCCTCACCGAAAAAAGCAAACCAGTTTTGGGAGAACCAGCCCTAACTAAAATTGGCAATACCGATTGGGAAACCCAAAATTTAGGCTTTCCTAACTGGGTTGGTTCGGTGGAGGGGACGCTCAAGAAACAAGACTACCAGATTAAAAAACTGGAGTTTGAATTAGCCCAAAAACAGTACCAAGACGGAGAAATCACCAAAACCGATCTACAAGAAAAAGAGACCAATTACCATCGCGCAGAACAAGATTTCCAAGCCTTTTGGAATTCTTTTAAAATATCTGATTAAGTGTTGTTTGTTGTTTGTTGTTTGTTGTTTGTTGTTTGTTGCTTGTTG
>DNXU01000283.1:26015-27512 GCA_003505715.1 Cyanobacteria bacterium UBA8803
CCAACAACCAACAACCAATGACTGAAGTAATAGGGATCGATCTGGGGGGCACGGCAATTAAGTTGGGACGATTTCGTGAGGATGGGACTTGCGTAAAGTCTGTGGTCGTGACAACCCCTCAACCCTCGACTCCTGAAGCTGTTGTGGAAGTTATGGTGGAAGCGATCGCTCAACTCAATGGGGATCGGCAGGCGATCGCTATTGGTGTTGGTACTCCTGGCCCAGCAGATGCTGTGGGTAGAATTGCTATAGTTGCCATTAACTTGGTAGGGTGGCAGGATGTCCCTTTAGCGGATTGGTTAGAAGCCAAAACAGGTTGTCCAGCAATTCTAGCCAATGATGCCAACTGTGCTGGTTTGGGAGAAGCTTGGTTAGGTGCGGGTCGCTACTTCCGCAATTTAATTTTGCTGACTTTAGGCACTGGGGTTGGGGGTGCCATTATTTTAGATGGCAAACTTTTCACGGGTCATAGCGGAGCTGCTGGTGAGTTGGGGTTAATTAGTTTGTACCCCAATGGCCCTGCCTGTAATAGTGGCAATCAAGGTTCTCTAGAGCAATATCTCTCTATTGGCTCAATTCGCCGTCGTACTGGCAAAGAACCTGCCGAGTTAGGAGACATGGCCAGGGTAGGTAACCCGCTAGCTCTCGACTTCTGGACAAGTTACGGACGAGATTTAGGCATAGGACTAACAACTTTAGTTTACGTCCTCAGTCCGGAAGCGATTGTGATTGGCGGTGGTGTTAGTGCTAGTGCTGAATTTTTCTTCCCTGCTGCTTTAGGAGAAATTGAACGACGGGTACTTCCGAGTTCTCGTGTAGGTCTTAAGTTACTAAAAGCTGAGTTAGGCAATCAAGCAGGAATGGTAGGTGCAGCCAAACTAGCTCTGCAACTGATCAGCTGAAGTGTATCTAAAATTATGTATCTTACATCCGTTACTAAAATTCGCTGCCACTAATGCCCTCTAAGGAAGTAAGTACCCCGTTTTGCGCTGAATGTAGTCTAAAATCTTTTGATAAGTATCTGGGTCTTTTTGCTCATTAATAATAATCGGAATAGAACTATCAGGTAACCAAAAAGTTAGCTTGCCACTAGCCGCATGACAAAAACTGCTGATCCGGCTGAGATCGATCAGGTAATCATTGCGTTCGTAACTGACTTGAATCCAAGACCCTGATAGAGAGTGAGCCGAAACCTGTTTGATGTACTCCATAACTTGCTGATAGCCTTCTGGATCGCTCTGCTGGTTGATAATAATCTGGTGGGCACTGTTGGGCAACCAGAAGGTTATCTTGCTACTAGGAGCGGAGGCAAAAGCACTGATCCGGTCAAGATCGATGACATAATCATTGCGCTC
This sequence comes from Cyanobacteria bacterium UBA8803, assembly GCA_003505715.1. GTDB lineage: Bacteria > Cyanobacteriota > Cyanobacteriia > Cyanobacteriales > Coleofasciculaceae > UBA8803. The sequence continues at coordinate 27,371 of DNXU01000283.1, forward strand.
GTAATTAATTTTTATCCAGTACGCCACAAAGCCTCCTCACCCAACAAGTTAGAAGTTTTGAGTGCTGAGTTTTGAGTTATGATATCATGCTCGGTTGCTTGCTCCATGTAGAAACCTTGCTAATGGCTAATGGCTAATGGTT
>DNXU01000283.1:27592-33823 GCA_003505715.1 Cyanobacteria bacterium UBA8803
ATCCCTCATCCCTCATCCTTTTTGCACTCATAATACCTCTACTGGCGAAGGTTGTATGGTAACAGGAGCAGTCATAGTGTTCCCTAACTCCTTAGAAACTAAGGAAACCGAGGTAGTTGCTCCTAAGGTCGCTACCGCTGGTGCGCTATTTTCAGCTGGAAAGGGATTCATGAGAGCAGTTTCGCTTTCTAGTTTGGCGATAGTGGCTTGCACGAACCCTTGAAACAAGGGATGGGGGGCACTAGGCCTGGAGCTAAACTCGGGGTGAAACTGGGTGGCAAGGAAGAAAGGGTGATCGGGAAGTTCGATAATTTCGACCAAGCGACCGTCAGGGGATGTCCCGCTGATGCTGTAACCCGTGTCTAGAAATAGATTGCGATAAGCATTATTAAATTCGTACCGATGACGATGACGCTCGTAAACGACCTCCTTCTGGTACAGTGAGGACGCAATTGTATTCGGTAGTACTCGGCAAGGGTATAATCCCAAGCGCATGGTGCCACCTAAATCAACCACATCTTGCTGTTCTGGCAAGAGATTAATTACTGGATTTAAGGTGTTGGGAGCAAACTCGGCACTATGAGCATCCTCTAATTTGGCAATGTGTTGTGCCCACTCAATGACAGAACACTGCATTCCCAAACACAAGCCCAAGAAAGGGATGCGATTGGTACGAGCATATTCAACAGCGGCAATCTTACCATCCACGCCCCGGACACCAAAACCACCGGGGACAACGATACCGTGAACGTCATTGAGGAAGGCTTGGGGACCATCTACTTCAATATCTTCGGAACTTACCCAACGCAGGTGTAAGTCAGCCCCCATCGCGATCGCGCCATGGCGTAAGGCTTCTACAACGGAAAGATAGGCGTCGCTTAACCTAATATATTTACCAACCAGTGCAATCTCAATTTTGTAAGTTGGGCAATGCATCCGATTGACTAAGGTTTGCCACTGAGTTAAATCCGGTTCTCGTTGTGAGAGTTGCAGCAACTCCAAGACTCGCTCTGCCAGTCCTTCTTGCTCTAGAATCAGCGGCACTTCATAAATACTGCTAGCATCCTGCGACGTAACTACCGATGCTACAGGCACGTCGCAGAATTCCGATATTTTCTCTTTTATCCCAGGCTGTAGGGGGCGATCGCATCGGCAAACCAAAATATCTGGTTGAATGCCAATGGAGCGCAGTTCCTTGACCGAGTGCTGAGTCGGTTTGGTTTTCATCTCACCTGCTGCGGGAATCCAGGGGAGCAGGGTTACGTGCATGTATAGGACATTATGCCGCCCGACATCCTTGCGGAACTGCCGAATTGCTTCTAAAAAGGGTAGAGATTCAATATCACCTACCGTACCACCAATTTCCGTAATCACCACATCTGGATTAGTGTTTCTGGCAACTCGATGGATGCGGTCTTTAATCTCATTAGTAATGTGGGGAATCACCTGCACCGTACCCCCCATATAGTCGCCCCGACGCTCTTTATTTATTACTGCCTGATAAATCGAGCCAGTAGTCACGCTATTGAGGCGCGACATTAATGTATCTGTAAAGCGCTCGTAATGTCCCAAGTCTAAATCCGTCTCAGCACCATCTGCCGTTACAAACACCTCTCCGTGTTGAAACGGACTCATGGTTCCCGGATCGACGTTAATATAGGGATCTAGCTTGAGAATGGAGACCGAATAATCTCGTGATTTTAGCAAACGTCCCAAGCTAGCGGCAACAATTCCTTTGCCGATACTAGAAACAACACCACCCGTTACAAAGACAAACTTAGCCATAAAATTTTAATTGCCCCAAAATTGTTAAGATGAACCCCGTTAATTGTGCCATAGCCTTCAAAAATTATGCGGTGCTAATAACACGTCTTGTCTCATCAATGGCTCAAAATAGTAATCCCCTCACTCATTTATTGTTATGACGGGTTTAACCCCCCACCCCATTTAAAAAGGAAGTAGGGATAGCTGGGAGTTTCATCCCCCACGCAGACTAGGGAGTAGGGAAACCCCATACCTCAAGAAGGGGGAGCTTATATTGCCTTTTCGCCACTCCCCAATGCTCGATCGCCACTCCCCTTTTCCCATCGTGGCAATCCTTGTACAATATTCGATTTTACTGCGAGTTTTATCGCCCATGGCTTTCTTCTACCTCTAGATATATTCCCCAGGCACTTGGCTGTAACAAACTCACATATCGCTCTTCTATGGCGTTTCCACCCCAACCTAGCGCAGGCAGAACTGAGGAGGCTGCTATGCAGAAAGGATGAAAGCTTTTAGACTAAGCTTTTTTTAGCTTTTTGAACTGGCGGGTTATTGCTGCTGAGCTGCACTAGTCCTCCTCTACTCTCTAGATTTGGTAGACCGCAGCCAAGGCAAAACTCTCATCCCCGCATCCGTGCCAAAATCTACTGAGCGCAATTCCGCTTTTTGAAATATTTTGAAATATATAGAGAATCAGCAGCCTTTACCTAAAAAGTAACAAACTGTGATTGTCTTAGCCGGGAATTTACTTTTTTCTTAATGTTTTTTCAATGGCTAAATTTTACTCCGACCTTAACGCATTCTTGCAAGACTTTATCAAAAAACAAAAAGTCTTTTTTACAGGCACAGCCCCTCGACAAGGTCGAATTAATCTATCGCCTAAAGGTATGAATACATTTCGCTGCATAGATCGCCAAACTGTTGCTTATCTGGATTTGACTGGCAGCGGCAACGAAACAGCTGCTCACTTGCAGGATGATGGGAGAATAACCATCATGTTTTGCAGTTTTTCTGAGCAACCTTTAATTTTACGCCTTTACGGTCAAGGGCAGGTTATTCACCCTAGAGATAGAGAATGGCCAACCTTATATTCCTTATTTGATCCCCTGCCAGGAGAGCGCCAGATCGTTGTGGTTGATATTAAATCGATCCAAACATCCTGTGGCTATGGCGTACCTCTTTACGAATTTAAAGAAGAAAGGCAAACCCTTGTAGAATGGGCGGATAAAAAGGGAGAACAGGGAATTTATGATTACTGGGAAGCGAAAAACCTTAAGAGTATTGATGGTTTGCCCACTAACCTGTTATCGGATTGAATATAGGGAATAGGAAGAGCGGGAAGAATTTACCAATGCTACCCTTCGGCTATGCTCAGGGTAAACACCATATATAGTAGCAATGGTGCGTTAGCTTTCGCATAACGCACCCTACTAATAGAAACTTAATAAAGCATGAGAAACATTCTGGGATTGGTTGTGTTAGGGTCTGTTACCATTACTACGTCTGCTGCTTGGGGACAGCAAAAGCTTTACGTAGCCTATCCCCCCGCTAACCATCAGACAACCGTTGACCAAATTTTCTTGATCGGTACTGCACCCCCCGTAGGAGATGTACTGGTAAATGGTCAAGCGATCGCTCGTTCTCCATCTGGGCATTTCGCGCCCAGTTTCCCTTTAGAACTAGGCGACAATCTGTTTACCTTGCGCTATCAAAACCAGGAGGTCAAAATTAAGGTCACGCGCCTCAATACCAAGCCAGAGGTGCCCGTAGGGTTAGGGTTTGCGGAAGATTCCTTAATCCCAACAGTCGATATTGCTAGATTACCGGGGGAACTTATCTGTTTTGGTGCGATCGCTACCCCCAATGCGACAGTTTCAGTCAGCCTCGGCAATCAAACTATTCCTTTACAGGCTGAATCCCAGAATGTTGAGTTACCTCCCAACTCTGCCGTCCTCACCACCAAAAATCAACCAGTTGTAGAGACATTCCACCGAAACTTCTCTACGGGACAATACCGGGGTTGTACAACCGCACAGGCACCCGCTAACTTGGGACAACCGGAATATCATCTCACCTTGAATGGCCAAACCATTAGCCAGCGAGTGCCAGGAAACATTTCCATTCTCTCCCCTGCCCAACTCGACGTTGCTGAAGTCATTGTCGATGCAGGTGTGGCTCGTACTGGGCCTTCTACTGACTATTCTCGCCTCACACCATTACCTAAAGGGACTAAAGCAACAGTTACCGGGCGAGAAGGCAATTGGGTACGCCTTGACTACGGTGCTTGGATCAAAGCTGAAGAGGTACAAATTCTTCCCAGTGCCATGCCACCTATATCCTTAATTCGCAGTATTCGTGCCCGTCAGGTGGAGGGGGCAACTGAGGTCATCTTTCCCCTCCAAACCCCAGTCCCAGTTAGCGTACAACAAGGTGATCGCATCTTTACCCTAACTCTCTATAACACTACAGCCCAAACGGATACCATTCATCTTGATGACGATCCCTTGGTAAAACGTCTCGACTGGCAACAGGTGGCACCCACCCAGGTGCAGTATAATTTCCATCTCAAATTCGAGCAGCAGTGGGGTTACGACCTCAGATATGAAGGAACGACCTTGATTTTAACCTTACGCCATCCACCTAAATTGAGAAGTGAGGGCAGAGGTAATCAGCCACTAGCGGGAATTAAAATACTGCTCGATCCCGGACATGGGGGTGCAGAAACAGGGGCAAGCGGGCCTAATGGATATCTTGAAAAAGATGTCAATTTGGTCGTATCTAAGCTGCTGCGGGAGGAGTTAATCACCAAGGGAGCAACGGTGTATATGACGCGGGAGGACGATCGGGATGTATCGCTTGGGGATCGCGTCAAGATGATTAACGAGCTTAAACCCGCGATCGCGCTTTCCATTCACTACAACTCTCTACCTGACAACGGTGATGCGATCGATACCAAAGGAGTGGGAATGTTTTGGTATCACCCCCAAGCCCATAGCGTAGCAATGTTTTTACATAATTATTTGGTGGGAAAATTAAGGCGTCCTTCCTACGGTGTATTTTGGAATAACCTGGCTCTCACTCGCCCTTATACCACGCCATCCGTATTGTTGGAACTCGGATTTATGATTAATCCGGTGGAATTTGAATGGGTTACCAATTCCCAAGAACAGCAGAAACTGGCAGCAGTGATCGCAGATGGCATTACTGAATGGTTCGCTAATACCCGATGAAGCAGAATAGGGAACTACTGAACTCCTAAACAGTGAGAGAGTAAGAGTTATTTCTGATAATTAGCAGGCTTGTTAGACTAAATTTGTTAACAGAAATACTCCTGATGGTGTTGGATATTAGGGGAAAATTGGCATTGAGCAGAGTAGGAGTATAAAAATGCAACTAGAAGATTCTAAGGACAATCGCCATGCCCAATCATTCTTCTCCTAAGTCCCCACCACCCCTCGATCTTGATGAGTGGATTGCGATTATTGTAGCGTTCACGACTATCGGCGGCATACTATATTGGGCGCTGGGCAAAAAGGATGAAAGTTGGAACCTCAAAAACTTTAGGTTTTTGCCCCCCTTCCCTCAACCCAACTCTACCTCAGAACCAAAGCAGGCACCCAAGCCAACCCCAATAGCACCAGAGTCCTCCTCTCCTCAAGCAACTTCCGATCCCCAAACTAGGGAGAGAGGCAAGGGAGATGAGATACCCTTGCCCTCTTCCCTCTCCCTCCCACCAAGACAGCCTAAACCTCGAACATCCCAGAAAACTCCCTCCCTAAATAGAACTTCGGTAAAACCAACACCTACTGTTCCTACTCCATCGGTGGAATTCTCTGATGTTGGAGAGCAAGAGTGGGCAAGAGAGGCGATCGCATCCCTCACCCAACAGGATCTTGTGGCTGGGTTTCCCGATCGCACTTTTAAACCTCATCAAGTGGCAACTCGCGGGGAATTAGCCGCTATACTGCAAAACCTAGTTGACAAAAAAAATAAACATAGGGCGATCGCTTTTAAGGACTTACCCGCTAATTACTGGGCAACCGCTGCCATTAGGGATGTTTCCAAAACCGGAGCGTTAAAAGGGTATCCCGGAGAAAAGTTTCAACCCAACCAACCCGTGTCTCGCGTAGAGGTTTTGGTTGCCCTAGCCACTGCTCTAAATTTGAAAACACCCTCGACACCAGCCAAAATTTTACAGAGTTACAAAGATGGCGACCAAGTACCGGATTATGCGCTCCCTAAAGTAGCAGCTGCCCAAACAGCAGGTTGGGTAGTTGGCTACCAGGCTTCCTCTAAATTGCTCAATCCCACCCAGCACGCCACCCGTGCCGAGGTCGCTGCTATGATTTATCGAGCCTTGGAGAGATCAAGAAAGCTCTGACATCAGGGACAGGGAGAGGGACAACATAGAATAAAAAAGTTCTCATTTGGGTAAAATACAGTAATTTATCCCTCATCCCTCATCCC
>DNXU01000283.1:33877-36535 GCA_003505715.1 Cyanobacteria bacterium UBA8803
CTCATCCCTCATCCCTCATCTCTAACTTTAGGTGCGAAATGTAACGGAATGCAAAGTATAATGAGGACGAGAGTACACCGAACAAGCACCTAATTTAAGAGTATTACCATCAAATGCGAGTTGCGATCGCTGGAGCGGGTCTCGCAGGTCTTTCCTGCGCCAAATACCTCACGGATGCGGGTCATAGCCCCATTGTCCTAGAACGCCGGAACGTTTTGGGCGGTAAAGTTGCCGCTTGGAAAGATGAAGACGGAGATTGGTACGAAACGGGTTTGCACATCTTTTTCGGTGCCTATCCCAATATGCTGCAACTTTTTAAAGAACTGGACATTGAAGATCGGCTCCAGTGGAAAGAACACAGTATGATCTTTAATCAGCCGGAAGCCCCAGGCACTTACTCCCGGTTCGATTTTCCAGATCTACCCGCTCCTATCAATGGCATTGTGGCGATTCTACGCAACAACGACATGCTAACTTGGTCGGAGAAGATTCGGTTCGGGTTGGGTCTGATCCCGGCCATGCTCCAGGGGCAGAAGTATGTTGAAGAGATGGATCAATATTCCTTCTCTGAATGGCTGAAGCTACAAAACGTGCCGCCCCGCGTGGAGAAGGAAGTATTCATCGCCATGTCCAAGGCACTAAATTTTATCAACCCTGATGAGATTTCGTCAACAGTGGTACTGACTGCCTTGAATCGCTTTCTTCAAGAAAAGAACGGTTCTAAAATGGCGTTTCTGGATGGTTCCCCCACCGAACGCCTCTGCCAACCCCTGGTAGACTATATCACCGAGCGAGGCGGGCAAGTGCGTTTGAATGCACCAGTTAAAGAATTTTTGCTCAATCCCGATAATACAGTGGGGGGATTCTTGATTGGTGGCTTGAATGGCGCAGCAGAGGAAGTGGTAACGGCAGATGTCTACGTGTCGGCAATGCCAGTAGATCCCTTAAAGCTGATGCTGCCAGACTCTTGGTGCGAGATGGATTTTTTCAAACAACTTAATGGGTTAGAAGGTGTCCCCGTTATTAACCTGCATTTGTGGTTTGACCGCAAGCTCACAAATATCGACCACTTGCTATTTTCGCGATCGCCCCTGTTAAGCGTCTACGCGGACATGAGCAACACTTGCCGGGAATACGCCAACCCCAACCGCTCTATGCTGGAATTGGTTTTAGCACCAGCAAAAGATTGGATTAGCAAATCGGATCGGGAAATTGTAGATGCCACCATGGCAGAACTCAAAAAACTATTCCCCAACCACTTTGAGGGCGATGACCCCGCCCAACTACTGAAATATCACGTTGTCAAGACTCCTCGTTCTGTCTATAAGGCAACTCCAGGACGACAGGCGCACCGTCCGTCTCAAGAAACTCCCATTAGTAATTTTTATTTAACTGGTGATTACACCATGCAACGTTACCTAGCCAGTATGGAAGGAGCCGTACTTTCTGGTAAGCTGACATCGCAGGCCATAAATCGCGATCGCCCATCAGCAATCAGCCCACCGTCCTCAGGAAGCAATCGGCAATCGGAGATCGAGCATCCGCTGCCAACCACGACTCCCTCTCAACCGGTACTAAGCGCTGAAAGCTGAGTGCCCAAAGCTGATGACTGACTCTCTCCGACGCTGCTAAGAATGCTCCAACTGCCCTTACCTCAACGCATGAGAACACTGGCCTCTCGGTCGGAATCTTACGAATTCTGCCGTCAGATTACGGCAAAGTACTCCAAGACGTTTTACCTAGGCACGCTGCTGATGCCCGAAGAAAAACGTCGAGCGATCTGGGCGATCTATGTCTGGTGTCGGCGAACTGACGAACTAGTAGATGGTCCTCAATCTGCCTTAACGACACCCGAGACATTGGATCGGTGGGAACAACAGCTAGAATCTATCTTTGCCGGACATCCCATAGACGACCCTGATGTGGCGTTGGTCGATACGCTGCAACGCTTTCCGATGGATATTCAACCCTTTCGGGATATGATTGCTGGCCAGCGGATGGATCTGTACCGCAGTCGGTATGAAACCTTTGATGAACTTAAACTCTACTGCTACCGAGTAGCTGGGACAGTCGGTTTGATGTCGAGTGCTGTTCTAGGGGTAGATGAATCTAGTAGCAAAAGTCCCTGGGAACGTTCCTCTGATACCAGTGTGCCTGCGGAAGAAGCGATCGCTCTCGGCATTGCCAATCAGTTGACTAATATCCTCCGAGATGTCGGCGAGGACGCCAACCGAGGTCGGATCTACCTGCCCTTAGAAGAACTGGCCTTATTTAACTACACCGAAGAAGACTTGTTTAATGGGGTAGTAGATCGCCGTTGGCGCGAGTTAATGCGCTTCCAAATTCAACGAGCTCGTAAGTTCTACCTTCAGGCAGAAAAAGGCATCCGCTTACTCAATCGCGATTCCCGGTGGCCTGTCTGGTCTGCCTTAATGCTCTACCAAGGCATTCTGGATCAAATTGAGCACAACCAGTACGATGTCTTTCGCCAACGAGCTTACGTCCCCAAGTCCCGAAAGCTAATATATTTACCAATAGCTTGGCTCAGAGCTCAAGTACTTTAATTGTTGTTTGTTGTTTGTTGTTTGTTGTTTGTTGTTTGTTGTTTGTTATTACTCAGCGCTCAACCAATAACCGTCAATAACTAATAGTCAACAC
>DNXU01000048.1:0-12411 GCA_003505715.1 Cyanobacteria bacterium UBA8803
CCCCTCACCCTATTCTCAAGTCAGACTTTTGCATAAAATCCAGGAATTTCAGCTGAGTTATATATATAAGGTGAGGTGCAATGTTGAGGATGATTCAAAGGAACTGTGGCTGGTATTGGGAATTACTGGCGAATTTGCTGGCAATGCTGAGCGCGATCGCCTGCTCTGACAACTATACCCTAGCTCAGATTACCGCTGATGAGACTTTAGGTGCTGAAGGTTCTGCGATCGCGCCCCATGTTAATATCAATAACCTTCCTGCTGAACTGATTGAAGGGGGAGCGACTCGTGGTGCTAATCTTTTTCACAGTTTCTCTGAGTTTAATATTGCCGACTTACAGCGGGTTTACTTTGCCAATCCCACGGGAATTGAAAATATCTTCAGTCGAGTTACGGGCAATAACCCTTCTCATATCTTAGGCACGTTAGGGGTAAATGGCACGGCCAATTTATTTTTACTCAATCCGAATGGGATTATTTTTGGACAAAATGCTCAATTAGATATTAGGGGTTCCTTTGTCGCGAGTACGGCGAACGGTTTTATCTTTCCCGATGGTAGCGAGTTCAGCGCGACGAATCCGCAAAACCCACCACTACTAACAATTAATGTCCCAATTGGTTTGCAATATGGAACGCAGCCGCCGGAAATTCATAATGCAGGAAATTTAGCAGTGGGAGGAGATTTCACTTTATCGGGTGGGAGTGCGATCAGTACCGGAGCAATTTCAGCACCTCAAGGTAAGGTAAAAGTTGAGGGTGTTGCTGGGGATGTGCGGGTGCGCCATGTCACAGCCCAAACAGCAATTATATCAGCTGCTAGGAATCTGAATTTAGAGGAGAGTCAGTTATGGACAACAGGAAATCTGACTCTCTTAGCTGGGGATACGGTGCGGGTGCGAGATAGTGTAGGGCATCCTTTTATTGCAGCAGCGGGAGGGGAATTGCTCCTTAGAGGCGATCGCGCTATTGATATTTGGGCTTTAAGCCATATAGATAGCGGTTTATTTTCTCTGGGCAATATGATACTGCGCTCTGGTCAGCCTGTGGGAGGAGATGCTCATTATTGGACAGGTGGTAGTTTTCGGATTGAACAGTTAGATGGGAGTTTAGGGAGTTTATTTAGTCTCTACGATCCCATTATTCGGTCGCAGGGAGATGTAGAATTTATTGGTTATCAGGGAACCTCGCTGCACATCTTGGCTGGGGGTAAAGTAAACATTTGGGCTGTAATTATCACAGGGCCAGAAACAGGGATAGAGGGTGTAGATTTTCTTATAGATACTGTCCAATTATCGGATGGTACTCAGCTCCCAATCAATGGTAGAGACCAACCTACCCTTGATATACGGGCAGGGATGAACTTAGCTGCTATTGGTCAACCTTTTGGGATGAGTGGTTATGACGGTTTCCCTAAGATTCCTCCTATTGATCAGTTTTTTAATAAGTTGGGTTTACTAGTACCTCCTCCCAACAATAATCCTGTAGCGACCAGCGCAGATATTACTATTAACGATATCCGCATAGAGCCTCCCAATGGTGTTGTCTTGTTAACCAATCGGTATCAGCCTAACCTCTCTTTACCAGGTGGAGACATTACTATTACTAAGAACCCGATCGGGTCGTTAATTGGATTAGGGATTGATGGAATTGGCTTGGGTGGTAATGGTAGTTCAGTTACCCTGGACTCTCGCCGCCATATTACAATAGAGCAAGTTTCCTCAATTATCACTTCTTCTGATATAGGCAATGGGGGTGATATTACTCTCTTAGCCAAGGAGAATATTACCCTTACTCCAGGTTCTACTATTGCTTCTGATGGTGTATCCGGGGGAAACATTACCTTCAAAAGTTACGAAGGTATGGTTAGTATCGATGATAGTACTATTACTAGCATCACCACTGGTGCAGGCGTTGGTGGTGGTGTCAACATCTCTGGTCAATTAATTGCAATTAATGATACTAATATCAATACTGGTAGTTTGAACAGTAATGGTGGCGGTATCACCTTTGATGCTCAAAGCGATATGGAGTTGACAAATAATTTAATTACTACTTCTGCTTTATCTGGCGATGCAGGTGATGTCGCGTTAAATGCTGGGGGAAGCGTTACCCAGACTAACACCTCTATTGATGCCTCTTCTGCTTTTGGCAATGGAGGAGATATTATCGTTGCAGCTCACAATAACATTAATCTCAATCCCGGCTCTACTCTTGAATCCGCTGGTTTATTAGGAGGTAATATTACTCTCAACAGCCTCAACGGTATTCTTGATATTAATGATGGCGTCGTTGCTAGCCTCAGTAGGAATACAGATGCGGGGATAGCGGGTGATATTAATCTCTCTGCTGAATCAATTAAAGTTGCCAATTTTTCTATCGTTGGGACAGGTGGGATATCTGGACAAGGGCAAGGGGGCAATCTCAATCTAAATGCTGCTGATTTGGTAGAAATAATTTATTTTGGTGGTGTAAGCACAACTAACCCTGTTAATCCTTTGATAGCCTTATTTAAGGAAGCTGCTGGTGGAACTGGGTTATCTACCACTACAGCCGACACCAGTAATGCTGGAGACTTAACTATTAATACTAGTCGGTTAAGTATTCGCAATCAGTCTGGGATGGATAATCTCACTGGGATTGCAACATACAACTTAAGAGGTAGTAGTGGTAATGCGGGCAATTTAACTATTAATGCCTCTGATTCGGTAGAAATTATTGGCAATCAACCGGGAGAATTTATTCCGGTTTTCGATGATGCGATCGCTGATAATTTTATTGGTATCGATACAGGCGTAAGTTCGGCAACCAATGGTAGCGGTGATGCGGGGAATTTAACTATTAATACTGGCAAGTTAACTGTTAGGGATGGCGCTGGTATCAGCACAGGAACAACTCGCGACAGTACGGGGAATGGGGGAATCCTGAGAGTAAATGCGACTGAGTTAGTGGCATTGCGTGGCTTTGCAGGTTTGGGGACTGGTACTGTAACGCCGGGTAAAGGCGGTGACTTAATTGTCAACGTACCCACAGGTGAGCTAATTTTACAGGATGGAGCAGGCTTGGCAGCGGATACCCTTGGTGCTGGGAATGCTGGGAATTTAAATATTAACGCTGATAAAATTAGCGTTCAAAATGGTTCTAGAATTGGGAGTTCCACTACTGCTGATGGCGCAGGCTCAACTATAACAATTAAGGCCAATAATTTAGCAGCGATCGGGACTTCGGCTGATGGTGTTGTCCCTAGCGGGCTATTCACCAATTCTACAGGAGTTGGCGATGCTGGCAACTTAGAAATTGATGTAAAAAGAGTAGTAGTGCAAGATGGGGGACGAGTCTCTGCTAGTACCTCTGGTACGGGAAATGCTGGAAATTTGACTATTCGCAATGCTGATTCTGTTGAAATTATTGGTACTGCTGCTAACGGTCAAATTTCTAGCAGCTTGTCTTTCGATACTTCTGGTTCTGGTAATGCTGGTAATTTGACAATTGCTACTAAAACCTTAGCAGTGCGAGATGGAGGAGAAGTATCTGCTAGTACTTCTGGTTTGGGTAGTGCTGGTACTCTCGATGTAAGTGCTTCTGAATCTGTAGAAGTAACTGGTATTTCCCCTGATAGTCGTACCCCCAGCCGCTTATTTTTCGATTCATCTGGTGTGGGTGATGCGGGGATATTGACGGTTAAAACTAACCGATTAATTGTTAGTGATGGGGGACAAGTATCAGCCGCAACCTCTGGTACGGGAAGGGGAGGGATTCTCGATATTAATGCTAGGGAATTAGTGCAGGTAAGCGGGACTGCTGGTGAGTTGGCTAGTAGCTTGTTCTTTGACAGTCGCGGTGCTGGCGATGCCAGAGGGATTATTATTAAAACGGGACAGTTAAATGTAGAAGACGGCGGACAGGTAACTGTGAGCGGTAGTAGTTCCGGTGCGGCTGGGAATCTGGAAATTACTGCTAATAATATTTTCGTAAATAATCAGGCAAAACTACAAGCCACAAATACATCAGGTGCGGGCAATATCAGAATTAATACCCAAGGCTTAACCGTACAAAACGGTTCGGAAATCAGCGTCAGCGGTACGGGGACGGGGGTGTCCGGCAACTTAGAAATTAGCGCAGGTGCCATTTTTCTAAATACCCAGGGTAACCTGCTAGCCAGAACCCAATCTGGCGAAGGGGGGAATATTTTGCTCGACGCAGAAGGTGATATATTGCTGCGCTACAACAGTAATATTTTGACCGAGGCTCTGGGTACTGGCAATGGCGGTAATATCATTATTACTGCTGGCAATTTTGTCATGGCTATTTTACCTGAAAATAGCGATATTGCGGCTACAGCAATTCAAGGAAGGGGCGGCAATATTTTCGTCACAGCTGCTGGTATATTTGGCTTTAGCTTACCGGAACGTTTAGTGAGAACGCCAGAAAGCGATTTGAGCGCGGCATCTCAGTTAGGAATCAGTGGGGTAAGGGAAATTGATACAAGAGATAATATTCGCTTAAATGCCTTACCAACTGATTTTTTAACTGATGGAATTGCCCAAGTTTGTCCCGGTATTGGGAGAGAGCAAAGCCCGAATAAATTTGTTGTAGAAGGGCGTGGTGGGTTGGCAGTTCGTGCTGATATGCCGTTGAGTACTGATATAGTCAAGGTTGGGTTAGTTGCTCCGGTATCGACAACTGAAGCTCCTAGAGAATCTTCAGGCAATTTAGGACCTACTGGCAATCCCAATCATTCCCCACCTAAAACAATACTAGAAGCTCAAGGCTGGATTGTTAACACTGATGGTACGGTAGAACTGGTAGCCCAAGCACCTATTGTGACACCTCAAACTTCTTGGTTACCAGCAGTTAGCTGCCAGCTTTAGAATTAATTAATGGCAAGAATCAGGAAGGGATTAGAGCAGGGATTGCAAGAGGGGTTACTGCAAGGACGACAAGGAGATATTATTGGTAACTGAGCTTGTCGAAGTTGGATATGGTCAGAAAAAAGGTTATTCTTCTCCCTAGAAGAGGGCATTTGGTTCAAATTAATCGTTGGCGATCGCTAATTCTCACCATTCTATTTTTACTGACCCTAGTTTTAACCACCTTGCCGTCAGTAAAGCCAGGAGTAGCAATTACTCCAGAAAGCCTAACCCCCTCCCTTCCTTGCATTAGGGAAGCGGCACAAAGTACGGGCAGTGTAGGGAGGAGTTTAGCCGAAGAGGGCAAATGTCTTTACGAACAGGGTCAATATGCAGCTGCTGCTATAGTTTGGCAAAAAAGTGCTGAAGAATTCAAAACTCAGAACCATGTACTAAATCAAGCCATGGCTTTAAGTAATCTCTCTTTAACTTATCAGCAACTTGGACAATGGCTAGAAGCTAAGGCAGCAATTGCAGAAAGTTTAAGTCTGTTACAATATAATGATAACTTCACATCAAGTCAGGAGCAAGATCATGATTACAAAAGGGTTCTTGCTCCTAGCTTAGATATTAGAGGTCGCCTGGAATTCACAACCGGAAAAGCTGAAGAAGCATTGGCAACTTGGCAAGCAGCAGGTAAGGTATATCAGCAACTTGGCGATCGCAATGGAGAAATTCAAAACTCCCTCAACCAAGTCCAAGCCATGGCAGTCTTAGGAAGTTACCTTCCTGCCAAACGCTTGTTAAAAAAGTTAAAAGGTACTATAGATTCCACAACTGACTTAGAATTGAAAGCGACCAGATTACTAAGTCTAGGTAAAGTTTTCCGACAAATTGGTAAATTAACGAAATCCCAGCAGATATTAAATGAAAGTTTAAACTTGGCGACAAGATTAGAAATACCAGAATTAATCGGTGCAATTCACCTAGATTTAGGTAATACTGAACGAGCCTTATGGCAAAAATTCAAAGCTATAGGGAAAGAACAAAATGCTCAAAAATATTTTGATTTAGCTAAAAACTCATACCAAAAATTCGCTAAGATATCAACAGCAAAGCCTGAACCAAAATTGAATTTATTGAGCCTGTTATTGGAGAATGAAAAAGAGGAATTAGCCAAATCTCAGATACTATTACCCGAAATTAATCAATCTTTGGATAATCTGATCCCCAGCCGTGCCGCAGTTATCTCTCGGATTAATTTTGCCGAAAGTTTAATGAAATTGAGAGAGATGCAAGAAAAACAAGGTGAAGGCTCAATGGTAGATATAGGGGAAATTGCAGAACACTTAGCAATTGCACTTAAAGCAGCTGATAGCATCCAAGACAATCGGGCTAAATCTTTGGCTCTTGGTAGTTTAGGTGGACTTTATGAGCAAAATAAACAGCTAGATTATGCGATCAATTTGACTAAAAAAGCGTTAAAATTATCGCTAGATATGAGTACCTCAGATATTGAGTATCGTTGGCAATGGCAGATAGGCCGTTTGCTGAAACAAGAGGGGAAAATTGAAGAAGCAATTGAGTATTATACCGCTGCTGTCAAACATCTCCATGCTATCCGCAGTAATTTGCTCCCCACTGATCCGGAGGTACAGTTTTCTTTTCGAGATCGTGTGGAACCTGTCTATCGAGAGTTGGTGGATTTGCTTTTGAGAACTGATGGTGGTACTAAACCTACTCAAGAGCATCTCAAGCAGGCTATTGAGCAAATTGATAATTTGCAACTTGCTGAACTAGAAAATTTTCTCGGCTGCTCAGAGAAGTTAGTTAAAATTAACCAAACTACCAATCCGATTACCGATCCCAAAGCGGCTATCATTTACCCAATTATTTTAGACAATAAAACCGCTATTATCCTGCAATTACCTGAACAAAAATTAAAATATTATGAAACCATTCAACCCAAAAATATTGTTGAGACAACTCTGAAACAATTACAAATAGCATTAATTAATGAAGATGAGACTCCTCTAGTTAAAAAGAAGTCGCCAGAGGTTTATAATTGGCTGATTAAACCTCTGATTCTCGATCTTGAGCAGAATAAGCAAATTGAAACTTTAGTGTTTGTCCCCAATGGTTTATTGCGGAATATTCCTATGGGAGTTCTTTACGATGGAAATCAACAAAAATATCTATTGCAAAATTATGCAATTGCTATAGCACCAAGATTGCAAATTTTTGCACCTAAGCCAACACCTCAAAATTTAAATGTTTTAACTGGAGGAGTGGGTATCCCACAACCTCAATTAAACCTTGAGCCTATTTATGGCTTAGAAGCAGAACTAAATACAATTAGCCAAATTGCCAAATCTAATCCACCTATTTTAAATCAAAATTTCACTAAGGAAAACCTGAAAAAGCATCTTGCATCTGACAGCTTTTCCGCCATTCATATCAAAACCCATGGCAAGTTTAGCTCAGATCCCGAAGAAACTTTTATAGCTGCTTATCAGGAAAAGATTAACAGCAAAGACTTTGCCGATTTGGTTCAATTAGGTGGCAAAGATAAGACAAAACCTCTCGAATTACTTGTTCTGAGTGCCTGTGAAACTGCCCAAGGAGATAATAAAGCTGTTTTAGGACTAGCTGGAATTGCAGTAAGATTAGGTTCACGCAGTGCTATATCAAGTTTATGGACAGCACAAGACGAGCGTAATACTGAACTGATGACACAATTTTATACAGAGTTGTTGGCATCAGGCATAACCAAGGCTAAAGCACTTCAAATGGCTCAACTTTCTCTTCGCAACCAAGGACACTCTCCCCATATCTGGGCTAACTATATTCTGGTTGGCAATTGGCTTTGATACTTCTAGCTCAAAAAAGATATTCTATTCTCAAGGTAACTCTATTGATCGGGTAGCACTACGGGATTAATAAGTGGCTCTTGAGCTAAGTCTTTCCTCTCAATAAATTCTAACAAGTTAGCCCAGTCAGCGTTAAGCTTATTATCCTGTGAATTAGCAAGGCGACGCTGCGCTACGCTAGTCAAAGCATCATACCAAATATCTGGGTTGCCTGCTGCAATTTTTGCCTCATTCTCAGGCGTTCGTGGAACTCTCTGCACCCATCCATTAACACTAAAATCAGCTTGCAAGCTGGTGTTGCCATGACAATAAAGCTTTAAGTACCAACGGTAGAACTTGCCTTCTGCAAGAGCATATTTCGGAACTGATGGTAGTGAGATACCGATAACTCCTGGCGTGTCAGGTAACTGGATCGAATTTTGATAAAGTGATGTTGTCTCTTCTCCTGTTTGCTCGTCGCGGATATTCACTGTAAACTTGATATCTTGAATATCTTTAGCCGCATAGGGAATATAAAACCAAAAAGTTGGATGTTCCGATATTGTAGATACTGGATTTTTAACAGGTATCAGAGCAGTAAGCGCCTGGTTTTTGCTTTGACAAGAGTGGCTAGCTCCGTCCAGTCCTCCCGCTGATGTTGTTTTATTATCAGGTGGTGTTGAAGGTGGAGAGGGCGGAACCTGACTAACTAAAATTTCCTGAGAAACCTGTCCTAAGGTAGGATAGGCTGCGAGGCCAATAAATGTTAGAGTAGCAGCGAAAACAATAGATAATTTTTGCATAGTTATTTTAACTGCTCAGATCTTGCGGCAAGATTGTTGGCTATCAAGTAAGTTCAGTTAGTTGTGGTTTTTGTCGAGATTGAGAAATAGTATAAATGACTAACCCACTACTCGTAACCAAGAGAGAGAATCCTGATGGAACCAGGGGCATCCAACCGCCTTGGTTGAACATGATGAGACAAATTTGGTACAAAATTAAGGTAGTAACACCACTTGCTAGTATTAAATATAGGATTGAGCGAATGCGCCCAGCCAGTACGCCACCTATTAAAGACCAAAACCAAATAAAGAGTGCATCACCCCACTGGAAATCTCCCCACTGAGGCAAAACCCACAAAAGCGATCGCTCACCCATAGCAGCACTGAGCAGTTGGCTTACCATATGGGCATGAATCCAAACACCTGCCATTTCACCGTAAGGAGTATTAATATAGTCTTTAGCAATTGGGGCGCTATAACCAATCAGCACAATTAGACCTTCGATGAGCGTCGGATCTACTTGTGCTTCTAAAACTTGGGTTAGAGAAACTTTTTTAGCAATTTGCCCAGATTTATCAGCAGGACGATAATTGAGGAGTATTTCGCTTCTACCCCCCTCTAAATTTTGGTAGCCCCCAGTACGAGTTGCCAATCCCTTGAAAACAGCTTTATCAAATTGCCACTCTTTATTGTTAATGGTTCGCAAAGGCTTAATGCCTTTTGCATCAAGAAATCGATAGGCTAAATGAAAGCTTAAACTATAGGGAGTGGTACAGGGAGAAGAGAAACTAGCCAGCTTTGGGTCATAAGATAAGAGTTGACGGCGGACAGTAGAATTATTAGAATCGGTTAGATCGTTTGGTACATCGCTAAAGCCAACTTGATACATCAATTGCTCTTTTGAAAATTCCGGCGGCGGAGCATGATCTTGGGCAGAAGAGCCATAATTGCAAATAGTAAATAAGTTTTTATTTCGGTTAAAAAGTTTGATCAAACGATCGCGGCTTTGTGAATCATTAAGTTCTGGTCGCGGTTGATAGCGATGTATAGCTAAACCAATGGCTAAGGGGTTGTACTCCTCCAGTTGTCTAATAAGTTCGACAATTTTAGTATCCTTTAGTGGATAGAGATACCGATCTGTATCTTCTTGAGTGACTTCAACAACTAGGATACGAGGATCTAGGAGTTCCGGTTGACGCGATCGCATCAAGGCATCGTAAGCTTGTAACTCCCACGGCTGTAAAAGGCCAAGCGATCGCACTCCCATCACCAAGCTAGTGACAACCACACTTGCTAACAACACTGGTTTAAGGTTACGCCACCGCAATCCGGAAGATGTGGGTGGCGAAACTGGCAAAGGAACCTCAATCTCCAGCTGAGGTTTTGCAAACAAATCCTCCCAATTCAGCGGTACTTCAGCGGGATTCTGACAAATAACTGGTAACCAACTCGCACAGGGAAAATCGTCTTCGAGTTCGCTATGCAACCGCTGTCTCGCTTCCCGCACCGCACCATATAACGACTGACCCCTAGCAAACTCGGGGAGAAAATGTTTGAGGAATTCTTGGGCAACCCGGTCTGGGATCAATTCCCGCATAATAATCATTTGGGGAATGTTTAAATCATCAAGCTGTCGCGATAATCCTAACCCATCACAAGAGTTAAAAATAGCCAGTTTTAACCCCCGGTCAACCGCTTTCCGTAAACCATACCACAGCTCGTCAATACTTAAGCTATCCTCTGAGTTGATATATATCCGACCTATATCACCTTCAGTCTCGCTGTGACCTGCGAAAAAAATAATATCCCACGGTTGCTCCCACAACTGAGCGACCACTTCCTTCTTTTGAGGTTTGACTAAAAACACTAGATCGGCATTCGGTAAACTTTGGAGCAACTGCCGATCTGCCTCGACATTAATGCCATCATCATGACCTAGAATTACCAGAATTCTGGCCTGGGAGTTAAGAGAGGTTGCGGTTAATTTGGGCGCAGGTTCAGACTCTAAAGGACTCAGCGCAGGTTCAGCTTTGGGGTAATTTTTAAAAAACTCCCACTCCTGCCAGGGTAGCTTCTGTAACTGGCTATCTTCCGTGCGAATCAGGACTCGAATATCCTCATCTCGGCTTAATTCTGCTCGCAATCGCCTGTCTAGGGGGCGAAACTCCTCACTGTTGAGCCAACTATTCAGACTCTCCCGCAGTTGGTGAGCAGATTCCTGGCATTTCTTAATCTGCTGCTGGAGCGACCCTGTGTGAGTAATTTTTTTGGGTTTGATGCGATAAACTTTTTCTACAGAACGATAGTTCTCCCAATGATTTTGGATGTGGGTGTCAAGGTCTGGATTAGCAGGTAAGCCACCCTTGAGTTTGATCTGGTGAGGAGCGCTTTCTTCCCCAACTTCTAAGGTAACGCGCACGCCCTGTTCTTTAAAATTTCCATCCAACTCCAGTACAACTAACTTGCCCATTGGTAGCCCTTTGTACAAAAAAGAAACGTTTGCAGCATCAATCAAATCAGAAAATTTTCAGTAACGCTGAACTCTCCCAAAACTACCCTAACGCCAAACTGTTCCCCCGGTTCGCCGCTAAACTCAAATTTAAGAGTCTCGCAGTTGCCAGCTTCAGCTTGCATCATCGCCTTCCCGTCCTCATTAAAAACAATGAGCTGCAAATCTGGTGGTAGTTCGGTTTGGCCGTCCCGAGGGCGTATCTCCACTGAGATATCCATTTCTGGTGATGCTGTTAGTGCCAAATCAGCTAAATCAACTAATAATGCGATCTGCCGATCTCCTTGTTGCAATCCTAGATCCAGCAATTTGCCTCTGCTAACAGCAGCACTTCTGGCGGTATAACTTCTGAAACTAAAAGCTAGCTCGGTTTGAGGTGGCTTTAACAAGTCTTCCACAGCTTGCCAACCTGCGGTAAAAACCCCCTCCAACCACTGACTGAGGTCAATTTGCGGTTTGATGTTATTCAAGTATCCCGGCAACTCTTCGAGCGATCGCAACTCCCTCAGGGGGAACTCCTCACAATTGACTGCTTCGACAAATCCCAGCAGCGTAGCTTCCTGCAACGATTCATCCAGCTGCACTGCCACGTAACCAATCCGGTCTTGCCAAACCTCAGCCGGAATTCTCACTACTTCTGCTCCCGGCAATACAGGTCTGCACTCTAACTTACCATACTCTGGCACCTCCAAATCTGCTACATCCAACAGCGTTTGCAGCACCGGGTTCCAACTATCGCTTTGTTCTAACTCCGTGTCAAATTCCTGGCAGTGGAGGTAAAAGTTTACCGCATATACCGCTAGGGTATTAAGATAAACCTGCTTGGCCTTGCCAGGATTGGATTGGTGGCGGTAAAATTTTTCTGCTCGCGAGTGAGCTGCCAAGGCTAGCGGCACGGTCAAGGTCAATGGTTCAATTTGAGAATTCATAATGGCTGGATGAGTATTTACTAACATTGTCCTTATAAATATTCCCTGAATAGAGAACGAAATTGCTCGCAACAGCGCTGAAAAAAACGGCTTAGGGTTGGCAGCGGAATTTTGAATTCTTTGGCAAGCTCATCCCCAGTTTTTCCCGCAAATCTTGCCAAAGCTATGGCTTGAAAATTAGCGTCAGGTCGATTTCTGATATGCTCCTCCTTAAAAATGATGCTGTTGCACCTCTTTGACTAGCTGTTCGAGTAGATCATCCATAGTGTTTGCAAGTCTTGCCTCTGATCTTTACTCTGCTGTAAAAGCCCAAAGTTATCCTTTTCGTTACATAACTTCATATTTGGCAGTTTTGCACAAAAGTCTGAATTTTTGCCTGAGTCAAATACAGAGTGAGGCGATCGCACTAGTAGGATGTGCCAGCGCAGTCCGCCAGTCCGCTAGTCCACCAGTCCACCAGTCCACCAGTCCGCCAGTCCGCCAGTCCACCAGTCC
>DNXU01000048.1:12471-28306 GCA_003505715.1 Cyanobacteria bacterium UBA8803
CCAGTCCGCCAGTCCACCAGTCCGCCAGTGGTTAAAACCACTGTCTCATAGCTAAAGTCGGTTGAAAACCGACTGAGGAGAAAAATTTTTAGTCCATTTTAATGGACTTCAGCTATTAGACAGGTAATTTATTTATTCCCTGGCGGATTTGGCTGGAGGGAAAGAGATAATATTTCAAAATCATCCCCTACAAAAATTAATCTTTGATTTGCATAAAAATCCGAGTTATTAGCTGACTTATATACAGAGGGCAATTAGAGAGACATTCACAATGATAAATACTATCGAACTTCCCTGCGATCGCGAAGGATTAACGCAGCAAGATCGTCACAAATTATGGTGCAGCAGAGGTGAATTCCTCGCCAGCCTAGGTAACTACGCCGAATCCCTGGTCAGCTTTGATTGGGCTTTAGCCATTCAACCTGAAGATTACATGACCTGG
The DNA here is from genome assembly GCA_003505715.1 of Cyanobacteria bacterium UBA8803. Lineage (GTDB taxonomy): Bacteria > Cyanobacteriota > Cyanobacteriia > Cyanobacteriales > Coleofasciculaceae > UBA8803. Next base: position 12,914 of record DNXU01000048.1, read on the forward strand.
CTCAAACGAGGAGGTGTACTGACTCATTTAGCTCGCTACACTGAAGCCCTTGTCAGTTTTGAGAGATCCACAACAATCCAACCAAACGATCAAACTGCCCTGCTTTGTCAAGGAATGGTATTGCATCACTTAGGCCGTTATCAACAAGCCTATAGGTGTTACGAACAAGTTCTTAACAACCAGGAGCCATCAAGCTTTTCACGACTAATCCAAATACTGAAAAAATGGGTCTATCTACCTAAACTGAGAAAATAGCAATCTACCACTCTTGATTAATTAGCTATTAATCATTGCTCAGGAACATTTGGCAATACATATCTCAACCAAGGTGCCTTTATCATGTCTATATTGCGTTTCTTTTCCAGCCAGCGTCCATCTGCTCAGGGATTTAAACCTCAATCAGCAGCTGCAAAAGTCCAGCTAGATACCTTTATTCTAGAACCAATTCTTACACCCAGCGGTCTGATGGATGGCCTGGATGATACCCCAGATCCAGAGGTAATCGAGCTACATTCTGAACCGCTAGATCTAGAGCATATCTCAACGATTGAGGATATCCTGCCTGACAGTTCCTTGGACTCTATGCCAGATGAAGAGTTAGAAGATATTCCTTTTATCACCTCTGGAAATGAAACCCCAGAAAAACTTAGCACCATGGCTAATGAACCCGCTGAGGAACTTCCAGTCGCAGCGCTAACTGCGGCTACCTTAGATAACTCTAACCCCACCTTTGAATCCGGCGTTTTCACAGTCGGTAATAGCGGTCAAGTCAAAATTGACTTTCTCTTTGATGGTGGAAGCTACAAAGGAGAACTAGCCATCTTCAGTCTGGATGGCATGGAACAGTTTGAACCCGGTTCGGAAGCCTTTATCCGGGAAGTTGCCAGTCGCGCTTTGAGTAATTCTGAGTTAGGTCACGTCGTAATTTCCGATCCCGCAGAAGGAGCCAAATTTAGTGGCACTCTTGGGGAAGGCGATCGCAATTCTGGGGAATATCTCGGTGCGAAGACATTTGCCATGCGTCCTGGGGATAAGTTTGGCGTGATGTTAGTACCAAATGGTCAGGTACAGCAGGTTTTTGACAACCCCGAAGTTGGTGGTGCAGTACGTCCGTTATTTTCTTTAGCTACTGCTAACCCCGATGATGCATTTCATCTGGGACAAATTGCCGACGTTACCGGAGATGGCAATACCTTCGTGATGGAAGACTTGCGGGTTGATGGTTGGACTGACCGAGATTATAACGATGTTATCTTCCAGGTCACAGGTGCTACTGGAGAAGCTGTAGACTTAGATGACGTGATTGCTGACGGTAAAGATTGGCGCAGCACAAAGCTGGGGCAGGAACTCCTCAACTATACTGAGCTATCTATAGTTCAGACTGATTTAATTGAGGTAGTAGACACAAGCCAGGATAATCTTGATACTATTCTGAACGAGCAACTGACTGAATTCCCCGCCGAGTTGGACGTAGCTCTAGCTAGTCCTGAAAGCATTCTCAATGAAGACTTAGCTGAGTTGCCCAACGACTTGAATATTACCCTGGACGATCTCGAAAGTGTCATAGAAAATACAGTTGCCGATCTGCCGGAGACATCAGACACTAACATTGAGGAGTTTACTGAAAATCTGCCCGAAGATGTGAGCAGCGCTCTGAATAATCTCAACAATACCCTAGAGGGTAAAATTGGTGACATATCTTCGGAACTGAGCCTAGCGAAGGAAGATCTAGCTAACCAATCCACCCAGTTAAATAGTACCTTTGATGAACTCACCAGTGCTGTTGAGGAACTCAAAACTGCCCTTGGCAACGAACTGACTGAGTTACCAGAGGAATTAAAAACCTCTTTTGAGGAGTTTAGCAACCTCATTGCCCAAGGACGAACTGAACTGATTGCCCAGTTGGAAAGTACTGAGCTGGAAACTATTATCACTGAATTGACAGCAGAGGTGAACAGCCAGATTGAGGCAGAGGATGGCAGTATAATATCTACCGCCACTTATTTTGGGCAAGACAATATTATTGGTCAAGCTGACACAGGTTCTCCTCCTGTTCGTTTTGAATTTGCAGCTGCCAATCAACCTTTAGTTGGTGTCATTGATACTGGACTGAGTGCCAGTAATCCAGACATTGACTACAGCCGAATTATTTTGGGACGCGATTGCATTGATGGCGATGATAATCCCTTACTAGAAACCAACGAAGGAGATGAACACGGCACCCACATTTTGGGTATCATTGCCGCAACCCAGGACAACAATAAGGGTATTGATGGGATTAATGATGACGCCCCACTCTGGGTAGGACGTGCCGTTGAATCTGGACAGTGGGCAGAATCCCTTGTTGAGTTTGTCAATACAGCCAAAGCCTCTGGACAACCCCATGCCATTGTCAACCTCAGCTTCGATCTGACTCAAATTAACCCAGATGGCAGCATTACTACCCGCTATGAACTAACTCCCCAAGAACGCGCTGCCATAGAGTATGCCCGCCAAAATGGAGTTCTATTAGTTGTAGCAGCAGGTAATGAAGGCGGGGCGATGTCTGCTCTCGGTGAAGCCTCAGGAGAATTCGACAACATTATTACTGTGGGTGCTACCGATCTCCTAGAACACCAACTCGATCGCATCATCGCTGCGGGTACTACCGATGAAATCAACCGGGCTGAATACTCCAACTATGGCGCAAAACTCGATATTCTAGCTTCTGGTGGCACGGACGAAAATCCTGTCACATCCACTGTGGCAGATGGTGTGGGCATCATGGCAGGTACGTCAGTTGCAACGGCTAAAGTCACGGGGGCAGCTTCCCAGGTGTGGGCAGCAAATCCTCAGCTAAACTATCGCCAGGTGATTGAAATTCTCAAAGCCACCGCCACGGACTTAGCGACATCCGGATGGGATACCGAAACTGGGGCTGGCTTGCTGAATCTAGTTGCAGCCGTCAGCATGGCGGGGCTAACTCCCCCAATCCCCCTTGAGACAGTAGCAGGAGATCCGCCCAGTTTTGATAGCAATAATGATATTGCCTCCGAACGCCCTGTTGGTTTTTGGAGTAAGCTCAAAAAAGGATTCAAAAAGATTGGCCAAGCTATCACGAAAGCCGTCAATACGGTTGTCGGTGGTGTTAAGACAGTTGCTAACAACATTGTTTCTGCTGCCAAGAAGGTAATCAATACAGTTGCCAACACTGTCCAACAAGTGGGCAATAAAGTCAGCGATGCTGTCAAGAAGACGTTAAATATCTTTGGCGGGATAGTCAATAATGTAATTAACAAAATTGGCGATGCCATCAAGAAAACAGTTGATTTTATTTGGAATGGCGTGAAATGGGTTAGTCGCCAACTTTGGTACAAACTTCAGGGCATTTTCCACCGCGTCAGTCAATGGGTTACCAAATTACCCAAGCGGGTAGCACGACTAGTCCTTAATATTTGGGAAGGCGTGAAGAGTCTGAAGCCTTGGTCTGTAGAATGGTGGAAATCCCTCGGTCAAGTAAGTACTTGGGAGGATTTCGGGAAATGGTTGGGTAAAAATCTGATTTACCTAGCAGAGATTTACGGTGCCGGAGAAATCTACGAAACCCTAGCAGATTTTCTCAAGTTTACGACCCGTCCCCTGAATAGCCGAGAGATCGAAGTAGCTAAAAGCGTATTTGGCAATTCCATCAACTATAACTTGGTGCGAGTTGATACTAAAGCCTTACTAGGCCCCTCGTGGACTGGTAGAGCCTATGTCAGCTTTAATACCATCAACTCCTGGGGGCCTCTAGAGAATGACAAATTAATACATGAGTTAACCCATGTCTGGCAGTACCAACGAGATGGTGCAATCTATATGCCACAAGCAATTCATGCCCAAAACTCAGCTGCTGGATATAACTACGGTGGGGTAACCGAACTGCAACGTCGGAAGAATATTTATCAAGGGATTACTAGCTTTAACCGGGAGCAACAAGCTTCGATAGTACAGGACTATTTCCTGATCGTGAACGGGAAGCAACCTCAATACGGAAATGGCACCTATACTGATTTGCCCTTATACGCTCATTTTGTCAAAGAGGTTTCTACCTTAACAAAAGAGCAACTGAGTGAGGGAGCTTTCAATCAGCCTAAATTGATCGACCTGTCCGGTGAGTACTTCAATGTGAACCCAGAACCCCTGAACGCAGGAGACTACTTTGACGTAGAGTTCCAGGTGCAAAATACCGAAGTGCATCGAGCTGGAGCTTTCAACGTAAACTTCTATCTATCCACAAATAACACTATCAGCGCCTACGATCGCTACTTGGGCAGCTACTTAGTTAACAGTTTGGCAGGTAACAGCGATACGGGGACTTTGAGAACAAGACTCAAACTACCATGGGCTGGGGATTCCTTCTGGAATAACATTGGTGATGGAACTTACTACATTGGCATGATTGTGGATGCCAATAACAATATCCGCGAGACAAATGAAGGTAACAACACTAGCACTAGCTGGTTGAATGACCATGATGATGTACCGATTTACAACACTCAGCAAGGATGGGTTACAGTTACCATCAATCGGGTAAAAGGTGACTTCGATCCCATATGGAATGATTCTGATTTCTACTCGCGTATCTCCATTGCCGGTCAAGAGTGGCGCAGCCCAACCAAAGGGGGAAGCAACGATTATCGCCCCCCTAACTGGTACTTCACTAAATGGGTAACGGGTTCGACAGTCCCCATTACCATCAAACTCTATGACGAAGATGGACCCTCATGGCTTAACCCTGACGACCACGTTGATATCGATCCACGCTGGGGAGACAAGGACTTACACCTGACTTACAACTTATCCACAGGTCAAATCAGCGGAGATGTATATGGTAGTCAGGGACAGCAGATTTATGCCCGTGGTGCAGGTGATTCTAGCCGAGGAGAAATCTGGTTTACCGTGAATCGTTCCTAATCTTAACTTTAGCAGCAGGGAAACAGGATTTTCCTTTTTCCCTGCTGCCTTCACCACCCTAGTTCTAATCATGAAGTTTCCCAACCAAATAACCCCTCAACTCCTTCAAGATTGGATTTGTCCAGATTTAAGTTCCTACTGGAAAATAGGCAAAATCCCAAACCGTGACGAGTTTGTCCTTATTGCCCTAAATGGCAATCAAAAATGGCGATTTTCCCTGGCAGAAGGCTATGCCTTGCGATACTTTAACGGTCAATTCACGACTCAACAAATCCAGACCCTCTGCCAAGAAGAACTAGGCAATATTTCCCCCAACTTTGTCACCCAGTTAATTCAAAAACTGATCGATTACCACCTTTTAGCGGTAGAGGACACCTCCTTTGTCGAGACTCAAACCCCTAAAGGTTACCACCTCAAATCAGGTGTCCATTGGCTATACCACCCCGAAGGCTACTGGATTCTCCGCAACCCAGTAGCCGGAACCCATCGCGGACTGTTGCAGAAAGATATCCCCATTCTCACCTTTCTCCAAGTAAGCGATCGCGACAAAGCCATTATCGACCAACTCGGCACCCTCCCCCCAGAGAAACTTAGTAACTCCCAACTGCGATATCTCCTGCAACTCCTTACTGCCACCGCCATGCTAGAAGGCACCCAACCGCCTAAACCGCGCCGGGGCAAGTTTACCCCCATGCAGCTATTATCTTTCCAAGTTTCCCTATTCAATCCTGACCCCTGGCTAACTCAGCACGTTAACAAACTGCGCTTCCTCTGGAGTCGCCTCTTTGCCTTTTTCCTGTACCTCTTTTTAGCCTTTTCGATAGTTGTGGGACTCCATCAGCGCTTAGAGATTCTGTTCCACGGCCAGCAACTTTGGCAATACCAAGGCGCTACCCTCATCATTCCCTTTGCCTTACTTGCAGCTTTAGTAGTCACCCTTCACGAACTCGGTCATGCCTTCACCTTAAAACATTACGGCGGCATCGTTCCCGAAATTGGGTTCCTGTTTATGTGCCTGATTCCTGCTGCCTATACCAATACCACCGATTCTTATTGCTTGTCGCGCTGGCAAAGAATTCTGGTAGTTGGCGCTGGTATCCTCGTCCAAGTCACCCTCGCTGCTGTGGCGCTATGGTTGTGGAACCTCTCCACCCCAGGCACCTGGCTACATACCAGCAGTTACCTGCTTATGGTAGCGAGTTTATTTACCGTAGCGGTCAATCTCAATCCCCTAGCTAAGTTTGATGGCTATTACCTGGCAGTAGCCGTAACAGGTATTAACAATCTGCGCAGCCGTGCCTTTAGCTTCTACACTCACCTCCTCACAGGTAAACCGATTAAAGAAACCAGACGCGATCGCTGGATTCTCGCTACCTATGCTCCCTTTAGTCTGGCCTATATCTGGTTCGTCTTCGGATTCCTCCTCTTCAGAATCAGCGACTGGATTCTCGTCAATATTCCCACCACCACCTTCCTTCTCCTCCTCATTTGGGCAATTTACTTCTACTTTCCCAGTAAAAAATAACAATTTTTAGGATTTAAATTATACTAACTATGACAGCTACACCTGCTCCCAACAACTCTCTAAATGGTGCCAATTCTCCTTTAAGAGTCGTTCCGCCAACTCCTCGTGCCGAACCTTCACCTACTTCACCAGCAGATACTACCAAAAACACTGCCTCCCCAGTTCCTTACGGACGCCTATTTACTATCGGCACCCTCGCCATTGGCTTAGGCTTAATCAGCCAAATTCCTGTTTCTAACTCAGTTAATACAGAAGCACAACTAGAACCCGCACCCAATTCTCACCAAATCCTTTACACGGAAGTTCCCGGCACTCTGACCGAACTTTTAGTGCAACCCAATCAAAAAGTTAATGCCAATCAAGCGATCGCTATCATCTCTACTGATGATATGGACGTTGAAATTGCCCAAGCTAAAGCTGAATTCAACGAAGCAATTTCTAACTTTCAATCCGCGTCGTTTCAACTCAATACGCTCTCAGCGAAACTCCAGGAAACATCTGTCAAAGAATCCTTAATAACTAGGCAAATCCAACAACTCCATCAAGAACTCACCAACCCCCCCGAAGTCGAAAAGCTCAACCAAGAGATTGCTGCCCTAAAAAGCACTATTACTGGAGTCAAGAGCCAGATGACAGGAAACTCTCAAACCTTAGAGCGTACTCAAGAGCGCCTGCGCAGGTATCAAGAATTAGTTACCCAAGGAGTGCTTGCTCAAAATACCATAGAAGACTTGCAAGATAGAGAATCTAATCTTATCAGTGAAATCGGCACCCAACAAAGTCAAATTAACCAACTCGAACAACAAATTGCTGCCAAACAAGCAGAAATTAAAATCGTAACCACCAGCAAGCAAGACGAATTAGAACGCCTGCAAGACGAACTCCATACCCTAGCCGCTACCCGTCAAACCGCTGCTATGGAGCTGTCAGCCGCTCGCCAAGGAGTGACAAGCAAACAGCCATTACTCAATACCTTGAAAACGGAGCTAGAAAGACGGCAAAATAAACAGCAAACCCATCAAATTTTGAAAGCCAAACAAACGGGGTTTGTCATTACTCCAGATTTCCACAAACTCCTAGGCCGGAAAATGCCAGCTGGGGAACCGATTTTGGAGATTGCCGATTTAAACCAGCTAGTCGCCATTATTGAAGTGCCCCAAACCGACTCAGATATCGTGCAAACTGGAGCCAAGGTTACCTTTCGCCCCTTAGAACCAGGATTACCATCTTACACTACTCGGCTGGAAAAGATGGAGTTAATCATGCAACCCGACCCCTCTCAGCAGAAGCAACTATTAAAGGTGAGAGCTTTCATCAATAATTCTGAGAGGCGCTTAATACCTGGCGGGAAAGTTTACGCCTCAATTGAATCGGAAAAAATGCCGCTTTACCAGAAAGCACAGCGAGAATTGGTCAAACTGTTCAAGTTCCGCAAGTATGGTTGGGGAGCTTAACCCTTGTGGTGCCTAGGGAGAAGACTACAAATAGCACTCATAAAGGATGCATGAAAGCCAGATCCCCGACTTCTTAAAGAAGTCGGGGATCTGATCTATAACGCCAGTTACAAAAATTAATGGTTGAATTTGCACAAAAATCTAGTTTTTAGCCTGAGTCATATATATAAGGAGAACTTGATTACTGTTTCTCCCTTGATGAGTTAAAAATACTCATCTCCCTCTTGCTTAAGCTCGTCAATAGGATTAGAGGTGTTATCTCATGAATACAGTTATCCCAGTTCTTGCTGAAACTCTGCCCAATTATGCTCAACTCGCCTTAGGAGAAGCAATTGCCACAGCACAGGATTTACTGACCGCCTTAGCTGCCAATGAAACATTTTTACCAACGGTTAATCTCACCTTTGGCAACCTCTTCGACACTGAAAAAGCAACCCTATTACGCCAGCAATGGACTGCTAAAGACTTTAGCTCACTGCCGACAATTGACATCCGTCCAGCTACAGAACTTAATGGTGCTAACGGGGCTTTTGCCGCTGCCACTAACACCATCTATTTATCTCAAGACTATATTATCGAGAACTCTACTAACCCTCAAGCCATTGTCGATGTTTTATTAGAGGAAATCGGCCATGGTATTGATGCCCAAATTAATTCAGCCGATGCACCTGGGGATGAGGGGGCGATTTTTTCGGCTTTAGTGCAAGGATCATTTTTAGATGAACCAACTATTAAGGCATTAAAAGCCGAAGATGATACTTTTACGATTACCTTAGATGGTCAAGCCGTTAAGGTAGAACAAAATCTCGACTCTCTACTGAGTGACGTTACTGGAGCCTTTGGAAAAATTCGGGAAGCACTGGACTCTGCTCAAGAAGTTATTAACAGTGTAAATGGCGGTCTAGGTGAGTTTCTAAAAGCCATTCAATCAATACTTGATAGCAAAGTCTTTGGACTTAATTTGCCTCTACTGGGTAATACGTTAAAAGATTCTACAGATAAAGCAGTAAACTTTTTTGACACTCTAAACACCGATATCTTTAGTAAATTAGAGCAGCTAGAAGAGTTAGTAAATCTATCAATACCTAGCGTACAAGAATCAATCTTTAATACACTAAATGATTTAAGCTTACTGAAGCCAGGAACTAATATCGAAGCCATTTCTCCATCGGTGGCCGAGAAACTGTTGAATACTGTAAAAAATCAACTTAGTAGCGGACAGACTGTTGCCGATGCAATACAAAAGGGGCTTGAAGATGCTTTAAATTCCCTAGAATCTGGTTTATTTATCGGAGGTATTCCCTCTGCCGATAAGGTGCTAACTAAAGGCATAACTAAGTTTAGCGAAGCGTTACGCGGGCAAGTAAGTGGCTTACTGGGTGATGTTTTGAGCGAACCACTCAATATTATTCACGATACTCTCTTGGAATCAGTTCCGGGATTAAATAGCATTCCCGAATTCATCCCCCAGGATATTCTTGAGGAGTTACTGAATTCTCCTAATCTCACCGAAGCAAAACTTCAAGGAGTCTTAGAAAAGGCATTTTCTTCGTTGGAGCAGCCTCTTACTGATAATGCTCTTCAATCTCTTCTGAGCAAACTTAAAACTAATCTAGTTGCTCCACTGGATGGTCTGCTGAATGAAGTGTTAGAGAAACCAAAACAGTTAATCGAAGAGGCACTCAACAAAGCTTTAGGCGAGAATATAAATTTTAACATCCTGGACGACGGTTTTACATTTAATATTATCCTCAATACCAGTAAATCAATCGAAACATCCCTAGACTCTAAAATTGGCTTTCCTGGGTTAGGACTGAAAACCGATGGTAATGCCCAGCTGGATCTCGGCTTTGACCTCAATTTGGGTTTTGGCTATACAAAAACTGATGGCTTCTTCCTTGATACCAAAGCTAATAGAGAACTCGATATTGATTTAAATGCCTCACTGCCAGGGTTTAACGCAACTGGAGAAATGGGATTTCTTCAGCTCGATGTGAAGGATTTGGGCAGCAACTTTAATGTCGGTTTCTCAGTTAATTTAGAAGACTCTGATGGCAAGATCACCTTATCAGAACTAGAAAATACTAACTGGGAGAACTTTATTCAGGGAAAACCCAATGCTTCTGCCGACATTAAACTAAATCTGCTTTCTAGCTTTGATGACTCAGTCACCTTACCAAAACTCGGTTCTGATTTGCATATTAGCTGGAATTTTTTAGAGAATGGGGCGAAGCCCAAGGTTAACTTTGAGAATACAACTATATACTTAGGTTCATATATTGATAAGTTTCTCAGACCCGTTCTCGAAAAAGTTACAGCAATCACCTCACCACTGCAACCGATAACCGATGCTCTGAACACCAAGATTGATTTCTTATCAAAGATGACGGGGAAAGAAATCACTCTACGTACTCTCACTAAAATTGGTGGCAAGAGCTTTGGGAATGGTAGTGTAGATAAATTACTTAATGCCCTCAAAGATATCGAATACTTAAATAGCTTAACTGGCGATGGCGCTCAGGAAATAGCAATTAAACTCGGTGATGTTGAGGTCAGGGATCTTGACATTCTTGATCCAGCAGCTTTGGCAGAGAAAGCCTTGGCATTGGGCAAGAAAATAGGTATCGAACTAGATATTCCTGAGGAATACAAAAAGATTTTAGAGGATAATCTCGAATCTGGTTTAACTTTTCCCATTGCCGATAACCCAGAAACAGCCGTAAAATTATTCTTAGGCCAAAATGTTGACTTTATAAAATTCGATTTACCAGACCTCAACTTCCAAGCTGAACTCGAACAAGAATGGAACGTTCTTGGACCGATTGTAGTTCGTCTTGAAGGTAAAATCAACGCTGAAGCTAATCTAGGATTTGGATTTGATGCTCAAGGACTGATTGAGTGGCAGGAGACAGGTTTCAAGCCCAACGCAAGTTACAAAGTCTTAGATGGCTTTTACGTTGATGATAACCGGATTCCAGTTGATGGAGTGATTCAAGATAAACCTGAAGCCAGGGTTGAGGGAGCCATCAAAGCCTTCGGAGGTTTTGGTATTAAAGGTATTGCTGGAATTTACGTCGGTGGCGGTATTGCAGCTTCAATGTATGCTGACTTAGAAGATGAGGGAGAAAATGGTAAGGATTTAGGGGACAGTGATGGTCGCGTTAGAGGCATATATATTGCTAACCTCATTGACAGTAATGATATTGGCTGCCTCTTCGAGTTCGGTGGTCAGCTTGATGCCTTCTTAGAGGCGAAAGCTCGCATTCTTTTTGTCAAGTGGAATTATACCTTTGCCAAAGTCACTTTGGCGAAGTTCAATCTCATACCTTGTCCTGATGGAGAGCCAATTCTAGCTAACGAAGGTCCAGGAACAGAGGACAACCCAACAAAGAACCCAGACTTGAGGCTCAACATGGGGCCTTTTGCCGACAAGCGTGTATTTGTCAATATCACCGATGGCAGTGAGCGCTTCCATCTCCAAGGTACTCGGACAAGTAGTGATGAAACTGTTAAGGTTAAAGCTTTTAACCACTCCCAAGACTACCAAGGCGTTAACAAAATCTACGCCGATGGGGGAGAGGATGATGATGTTATAGAAGTAGAAGCGATCGCAGTTCCCGTCGATTTTTCCGGCGGTAGCGGGAATGATTGGCTCCAAGGTGGTGTAGCAGACGACATCCTCAAGGGTGATGAAGGTGAGGATCTACTTCAAGGTAGTGGTGGTAATGACATCCTGGATGGAAAAGATGGTAACGATCTCTTGGAAGGGGGAGAGGGCGATGATTGGTTATATGGTAGTGCTGGGGATGATTTAATTATAGGCAATCAGGGCAATGATCACCTTTATGGCGATACTAGCGACCAACAGGGTAACGATCTTCTTTACGGTGATGAAGGAGACGATGAACTGTTTGGAGGTTTGGGTAACGATATCCTAGATGGCGGCAGTGAGGCTGACAGTATCTACGGTGGAGATGGAGATGACCAGCTATTCGGAGATTCTGGCAATGACTTCCTACTAGGAGAAGCTGGGAGCGATCGCATTAGTGGTGGCAATGGTATTGATACGGTAAGTTACCATCACTCTCTCAGCGGTGTGGTGGTAAATATTGACGAGGATCGCAGCTACCAAAGTTTGGCTAGTCCCGACGGTATTGAACCTAACTTTAACATCAATGCAGGGGAAGCGCTAGATGGTTTTGGGACAAAAGATTTCTTCAAATTTACCGTCAACCTACCTACAAGTTACAATGTAGAAACAAATACAGTCATCGAAGATGAATTTCTTATTTCCGGTCAGTTAGAAAATATCATTGGTTCCCAATTTAACGATATTCTAATTGGCAATAGCCAAGCCAACCGCATCGACGGTTTGAACGGAAATGATCTTTTAATTGGTAACGCGGGGAATGACTATCTTGATGGTCAGAGTAACATTGATACCGTCAGCTACCAGTATTCTCCCAACGGTGTAATCGTCAATATCGACGAGCAACTAAACTACCAAAATTTCGGCGGTTATACCCATGAAACCATCACTTCAGGCAATCCCATCCCCACCGATACCGAACCCAACTTTGCTATCAACCCCGGCACTGCTTTCGATGGCTTCGGCGATACCGACACCCTCAAAAACTTGGAAAATATCATCGGTTCTGAATCCCATGATATTTTGATTGGCAATAGCTTAGATAATCGCATCTACGGTTTAGCAGGCCACGACCTATTTATTGGTAATGCTGGCAATGACTATTTTGATGGTGGTGATGGCTTTGATACCGTCAGTTACCGCCGTGATCCCAACTTAGCTATTGTCAACTTAGAACAAAACCAAGCCACTGACGGCTTTGGTGGCACCGACCAACTTTATAACATTGAAAATGTTATTGGCTCAACCTTAGATGATCGCATCATTGGGGATGCTCAAGCTAATACCATCATCACCGGGACGGGTAACGACTGGGTAGAAGCCAGAGATGGTAACGATATCATCTTCGGCGAACAAGGCCAAGACACCCTCTTCGGAGAAAACGGTAACGATTTCCTAGTGGGCGGTTTAGATGCCGATATTCTTAATGGCGGGGCAGACAACGACACGGCATCCTATTTTACCTCCGCCTCCCCCGTCGCCGTCAGCCTGACTACTGGGACGGGTTGGGCAGGAGATGCCACAGGCGATCGCCTCACCGCCATCGAAAACCTGGAAGGCTCAGAATTCGAGGATTTACTCATCGGCGATCAAATCAATAATATCCTCAGCGGCTTGGGCGGCGATGACCTAATTTACGGGGAAGCAGGCGACGACTGGTTAGATGGGGGAACTGGAAGCGATCGCTTACTAGCAGGAGATGGCAACGATCGGCTTGACGGTCAAGCAGGTGAAGACCTCCTCAAGGGTGAAGCTGGCGATGACCTTCTGGATGGGGGTGAAGGCAACGACCAACTTTACGGTCAAGACGGTAGCGACTCCCTCAATGGTAGTAGTGGTAATGACTATCTTGATAGTGGGTCAGGTAATGACCAGCTGATTGGTGGCGATGGCAACGACCAACTTTACGGCCAGCAAGGTGAAGATATTCTAACAGGTGGTACAGGGGATGACCTCCTAGACGGCGGATCGGAAAATGACCAACTCCATGGTGGTGATGGTGACGATCAGCTTTACGGTCACGATGGCAACGATACCCTCAACGGAGAAGCTGGTAACGACTATCTCGAAGCTGGCAACGGTGATGATCAACTCACAGGTGGTGAGGGTAACGATCGCCTCTACGGTCAGTCTGGCGCAGATACCCTCAACGGAGATGCGGGAGACGATCTCCTCGATGGCGGGACAGATAAAGACCAACTTACTGGTGGTGAGGGCAACGACCAACTCTACGGTCAGCAAGGTGAAGATACCCTAGCCGGCGGCACCGGAAATGATGCCCTCTGGGGTGGCAGCGATGCCGATATCCTGTTAGGGCAAGCCGGAGATGACTACCTAGATGGCGAGACTGGCAATGACCAGTTAGACGGCGGTGAAGGCAAGGATCGACTTTACGGTCAGCAAGGGGAAGATACCCTGAATGGCGGCATCGGTGATGACTACCTAGATGGCGGGTCAGAAAACGATCGCTTAGAAGGCAGCGACGGTAACGATCGCCTTTATGGTCAGCAGGGCTATGATATCCTGGACGGCGGTGCAGGTCATGACTTCCTCGATGGCGGATTAGACGATGACTTTATTTATGGTCGCGAGGGAAGCGATCGCCTTTACGGTCAACAAGGTCGCGATTACCTGGATGGCGGCACGGGTGACGACCGACTTGAGGGAGGTGATGGAGATGACCAACTCTACGGCCAGCAAGGTCTAGATTACCTGGATGGTGGCGCTGGCGATGATTTCCTCTGGGGCGGTGATGATGCCGATAAACTCTTAGGGCAATCCGGAAATGACTACCTAGAGGGTGGTTCAGGTAATGACGAACTCAGCGGCGGCGACGGTAAAGATCAACTCTACGGTCAAGACGGTAATGATAGCCTCAATGCTGGCGCTGGCAACGACTACCTGGAAGGTGGGAATGGCAACGACCAAATAACCGGAGGTGATGGCAACGATTATCTCTACGGTCAAGAAGGCCAAGACACCCTCAACGGCGATGCTGGCAACGATAACCTTTATGGTGGAGATAGTAACGACCAACTAATAGGTGGTGATGGCAGCGATCTCCTCTCCGGTCAAGAGGGTAACGATACTCTTGATGCTGGGACTGGTGACGACTACCTAGAAGGTGGTTTAGGTAATGACCAGCTTAACGGCGGCGACGGAGATGATTTCCTCTCCGGTCAAGAGGGTAACGATAACCTTGATGCAGGTGCAGGCAATGACTTTCTAGCAGGTGGTTTGGGCAACGACCAACTTAATGGCGGTGACGGACAAGATGCCCTCTCTGGTGAAGAGGGTAACGATAGCCTCAATGCAGGTGCAGGTAACGACTACCTAGAAGGCGGTGCAGGGCTTGATATCCTCTTCGGAGAAGCTGGAGATGATTACTTGCTTGGGGGTAGCGGCAACGACACTCTCTACGGCGATGCTGGCAACGACGAACTCATTGGTGGTGATGGCAATGACCTACTCTACGCAGGTGAAGGAGACAATATCCTCAACGGCGGAGTTGGTCAAGATCTACTCTACAGCGGTAGCGGTCGGGATATGTTCGTACTGGCAGCTGGTCAGGGAGATGACACTATCTTCAACTTCACTGCTGGTTTTGATTATCTCGGATTAGCCAATGGTTTGACCTTCGAGGGACTTGCCATTACCCAAGGCAGCGGCAGTAATGCTAACAATACTGAAATCCGCATCCAAGAAAGTGGGGAACTCTTAACCTCACTGGTGGGAGTGCAAGCTGATACCCTCAGCTTTTGGGATTTCACTTTGATTCAGTGAGGGAACAGGGAATAGGTCATGAAAATATTCATCCCTCATCCCTCATC
>DNXU01000048.1:28374-30644 GCA_003505715.1 Cyanobacteria bacterium UBA8803
TCATCCCTCATCCCTATTTTCACTTAGCGGATCGCGCAAACCCAATTCAGCAAAAGCCACCAGCCGCAAACGACAGGAATCACAGGCACCACAAGCTACATCACCACCCGCGTAACAAGACCAGGTTTTTTCCCAAGGCACTCCCAACTGATTGCCGAGTTCGATGATGGCTGTTTTTTTGAGGTTTATTAGGGGGGTGACAATTTGAATGGCTTGTCCCTCATGACCCTGTTTCGTCCCCAGCTTGAATACCTCCTGCATCGCCTGGATATAATCAGGACGACAATCAGGATAGCCGGAATAATCTAAAGCGTTGACCCCGATATAGACCCTGCCTGCCCCGATGGCTTCCGCATAGGATAAGGCAAAACTTAAAAAAATTGTGTTGCGGGCTGGAACGTAGGTGATGGGGATGTCTTGAGACATCTGTTCCAGGGAGCGAGATAAGGGCAAGTCAATTTCATCATCAGTCAACGCCGAACCTCCCCACTGCCGCAGGTTAAAGCTGACCACTTGATGTTCCACTACACCCCCAGCTTTAGCGATCGCTGTAGCTGATTTAAGTTCCCGTCGGTGCCGCTGTTGGTAATCAAAGGAAAGGGCATAACATTCACAACCCTGAGCCTTGGCTTGATAAAGCACCACAGAAGAGTCTAATCCACCCGACA
Organism: Cyanobacteria bacterium UBA8803; assembly: GCA_003505715.1. Classification (GTDB taxonomy): domain Bacteria; phylum Cyanobacteriota; class Cyanobacteriia; order Cyanobacteriales; family Coleofasciculaceae; genus UBA8803. Next base: position 29,043 of record DNXU01000048.1, read on the forward strand.
ACAAAACCACTGCTTTCAAATTTCCCCGATCCCCCATCTGAGTGTTGGTCATTCCACGTATACGCGCTTAGATTGTAGGCTAGACCCTACTATTTTCCTAGGCTTTTGCCGATGGACAACCAAAAAACTGACACATCCAGCTACCGCTCTAGCGGCAGGAAAACCACAATGAAAAAAGCATGACCGCCCTAAAGACTTCCTGAAACTGATACCATCTAGCGGTCTCCAGCGTAATTCTCGGATTGAGTAGGGCGAGATTAGATTCCCTCCTCCCCTCCCCCAGAGGCCAAATTACGATGTAGGCTGCAATTTGGTATGCCAAATCGGGGTAAGGCTTTGGAATTCTTCACATTTAAAGGTGCTGTGGTACTATCTGGATGGTTTAAGGCGGCTCACAATAAGCAAATTGACTTAGTTCCCGTGGTGGAGGAGCATACAAGAGTGCAAGATAGCATGTACCAAAGACATCTGGATACCCATGTCCAACGCAGCCAGCCGCAGCCAATCAGAATTGGCGTTATTGGCGTTGGCAATATGGGACAGCATCATGCCCGTGTTTTGAGTCTTCAAAAAGACGTAGAAATGGTGGGTGTGTCCGATATTAATGTGGAGCGGGGTTTGAGTACGGCAAGCAAATACCGCGTCCGTTTCTTTGAGGATTATCACGATCTACTGCCCTATGTGGACGCCGTTTGTATTGCTGTACCCACTCGCTTGCATTACGAGGTGGGCATGACTTGCTTAAAAGCAGGCATCCATACGTTAATTGAGAAACCCATTGCTGCTAGTATTGCTGAGGCAGAATCCTTAGTGAATGCCGCTGCTGAATACCAATGTATTCTGCAAGTCGGACACATTGAACGGTTTAACCCAGCTTTTCTGGAACTGAGCAAAGTTTTAAAGACAGAGCAATTGCTTGCTTTGGAATCACATCGCATGAGTCCCTACTCCCATCGAGCCAACGATGTGTCTGTGGTACTCGATCTGATGATCCATGACATTGATCTGCTTTTAGAACTAGCAGCCTCACCAGTAGTCCGACTGACAGCCAGTGGCAGCCATGCATCCGATTCCGGTTATATCGATTACGTTACAGCTAATTTAGGCTTTGCCAATGGCCTTGTTGCCACCCTGACAGCCAGTAAGGTAACCCACCGCAAAATCCGCCGCATTGCTGCTCATTGCAAAAACTCCCTGACGGAGGCCGATTTTCTCAAAAATGAGATTCTGATTCATCGGCAAACGACAGCGAATTGCATGACGGACTACGGCCAGGTACTCTACCGACAAGATGGGTTGATCGAGAAGGTGTACACCAGTAACATCGAACCGCTATACGCTGAGTTAGAACATTTTGTCAACTGCGTCCGAGGGGGCAATCAACCTTCTGTAGGTGGTGAACAAGCCCTTAAGGCTCTAAGGTTGGCAAGTTTGATTGAGCAGATGGCTCTCGATGGTCAAGTCTGGCGGCACCTCGACCGAGAGTATTCCGAACTCGCATCTCCTGTCGTGGCTGTGCCTCATTAAACAGAAGTTCAGGAGGTTATCCTGAACTCCTAACCTCCTGAACTTTTCCTTCAAATTTGTTGTTTGTTGTTTGTT
>DNXU01000048.1:30799-31099 GCA_003505715.1 Cyanobacteria bacterium UBA8803
AACAACTAATAACTAACAACCAAAGAACTAATAGCTTGACTGACAATTTGGCTGCCTTGAAGGCTTAGGTGAATGTGATCCCGGTACAAGGTTTCTGGCGTGGCAGTGCCCTTAAAGGTAGGTAAGAAATCGATGTAGGGAATTTGCCGATCTTTAACAAAGTCGTTGAGACGGCTACGGGCTTTGAGTTCGTAGTCACGAGGCCCCGGTTCGTTAACCTCGCGCAGCAGGGGTGTCATTGCCAGTAAGAACTGGGCACCAGTCCCCTGGGCAAGACCCTGAATTTGGTGAATCGCCTCT
>DNXU01000048.1:31147-31345 GCA_003505715.1 Cyanobacteria bacterium UBA8803
GCATTCACCACTGCCATTTCTGGAGGTGGCTGGTAGGGTAAAAAACGGGTGATGGCTTCGACTATCGCTAAGAGGGGTTTGTGGCTGGGGTAGTTGCGATCGCTTCCTACAGGCACAGATGTGGGTGCTGTAGCGAACAAGTCATCAGTATTGATTACTAACACAACAACTTGGGCATTGAACGTACCGAAGCGTTGG
>DNXU01000086.1 GCA_003505715.1 Cyanobacteria bacterium UBA8803
TACGCACACAACAAAAAATGAAATCTTAATTTCCCCGTTCCCCTTCGGCTATGCTCAGGGTAAACCTATTCCCCATTCGCCATTTCCGACTTTCAAGGCAGATCTTAGAAGAGAGGCTAGTACAGCGCGGCGGAAATAACCCACCCTTTAAAATAAGGTTAAAAAGCTTACTATCTTGCCTTTTGCCTTCTAGCTCCTACCTTCTGCCTTGGAGCCTTCACAGCATTAGGGACTAGACCAGGCTGGGTGAGACAGTAGAGAGGCAATCACCCTTACCCCTCTTAATTGGTTAGAAAGGGGCAGATGACCTTTCGGGGCACTGAGATCCCAGGTAAATTCGTGGGGATACCGAGTCCAGTTATTTCCTGTCTTCCAACCGATTTTAGGCCACAGCTTTTCCCAGTTTTTGCCTAAGGAGAGCCAGAGTTCCCGTTGAACGGAAAATCCAAATTTGCCTTGGGAGTGTATGAACCAGAGGGCATCAATTGTTTGTAGATCGGTAATCGGAAATTTCTCGACTTCAGAAAAGTAGAGCCATTTTCGCTGTATGGCTGTCGGTCCGGCTAACTCGCAGAGTTTTGCTAAGGTTACGCTATCAGAGGCTTTAAAGTCTTGCTTGGCAAGTTGCTGTTGCAGGGGTGTATAGTCAATTCCCAGTTCGGAGCGCAGGGGTACGATACCTGTGGGAAAACGGCTCTGTAGAAATTCCCGGATTTTAGGTGTATCCGCCTGATAAAGGGCTTGGTAGGCCAAACCAGCGGTGAGGTTAGGAGGATCTAAGGGTTGCTCTTGGAGAAATTCCATTAAGGCTTCCAATCCTGCTACACCTGTGTTAACTAGTTCTGGAATGAGTTGAAGTTGTTTTCTTTCAGCAGTGACACGGAGTTGACTGGTCAACTCGGCAATCTGCTTAGAGGCTTCTGGTACTGAGGCAGTCGTTAGGTCTGTCATGAAGCGGCTTATTTTAAAGTTGCAGCAATCAATTAGGATATTAATTCTATTGTCAAGCTAAAAGGACTTGACCTGTGACTCTCCCACCTAAAGGATACTGCTGGCGAATTAGGAGTCAGGCTCCCAACCCACGCAATCAGGTCTTTTGGAGAGATGATCTTTGGCTTCAAAAGTATGCGATCGCCAAGCTTTTCTCAACACCCCATTTCGTTCTCAGTGGGGGGTTGGTAGCCTTTCTCATAAGCAAAACGAATAAGTTGGGCACGATTTGGGAGTTTTAACTTATTAAGTATGCTACTCAGGTGAGTCTGAACAGTACGAGGGCTGATAAATAAGCGGTTGCTGATTTGTTTATTGGTCAATCCCTGAATGACCTCCCAAAAGACTCGTTCTTCTGCTGGGGTCAAAGGCAAAGGGCTAGGGCTAGGCGTTGTAGCTTCTTCAACCTCAACCTCTTCTATTATGGTGGATTCCGGAGTCGGAACTTGGAGAATGGACTCAACCCCTATTGAACTAGCATTAAGTTGCATCAACTGGACGATTAGAGCATGAATGCGCCGGGTGCGCTCTAACTGAGCCTCAATTTTGGCGACTAGTTCTCTGGGATCGACGGGCTTGATTAAATAATCATCTGCTCCAATAGAGTGACCGTGAATCCGGTCTTCCAATTCTCCTTTGCCAGATAAAAAGATAAAGGGCATCAGTTGACCGGACGGAGTCGCCCTCAAGCGGCGGCAAAATTCCAGGCCATCCATCTCTGGCATCATAACATCAGAGACCACCAAGTCTGGAGGATTTTTGATACATGCTTCTAATGCTTCAATCCCAGAACCCACCTGTGCAACTTGATATCCCATATTTTCCAGGGCGCGTGTCAAGGCGATTCGTAGAGTTCTATCATCATCAACCACTAAAATTTTTTTCATCGTTGGTCATTCGCGATCGAGCAAAGGGTTGAAGTTTAGAAGGTTCAAGGTTCCCGTTCCCAAAGCAATTGTACTCGCAGGGGGTCTTTTTGAAGGAGAAGGAATCACCCGCAAAAGGGTTTCCCAAGCAAAGGTTGGCAAGATAGCCTGCAACTATTATTGAGGTTTTCATTCGTACTGGTGTACGCTGTTCATGGCCAACTACTAACTACGCTGCTAACATACTAGGCTACCCCACCACTAGGTTCTAAGCGTTCGCTCCTGTAGGAGCTGAAAGGTTGATCGAGATGCTCCTTTGAGCCAGTCTTCCCCAAAAGCAAGATTTAGACCTCGTCAGGCTGAGTTGAAGACGAAACTATACCGACGCAAACATGCTACTAGAGGCTCTACTCCAGCATAAGGGCTGATTTAGTGACTGTAGCTACATAGTATACAAACATATAGCATATAGATAATTTTATGCTACAAATCCTTAGGAAAAGGCATTATACTAAATTGCTGTCTAAGCGGAATTTACACCAAGGCAATTTATAGAATAGGGAAGAGTTACTTGTTGCACCTAAGTCTCATACTTGTCTAATAAAGAACCTATTGCCTTATTAAAGGAAATCCTAGAAATCTTGACTCCTCTTCCACGACTTTAGCACAGGAGATTCAACGTTTCATGGTTCATGGTTCATTGTTCATCCCCTAAAACCCATGAGCCATCAGCGATGAAACATGAACGATCGCCCTGAGAGCATATTCCCTGCAACCGAGAACTGGTATAGCCGATTAGAACCAAACCTTTGCAAAAACATGGCCTATCGAGTACTCTGTTTTTGCCTGGAGGGAATCTGTATCTCTTCCCTGGAGCAAAGGATACAGATTTCCTAAAAGAGGCCATCTTTTGATTGAGACTATCCATGTCAACCTAATCTCCACTCAACGAAATTACTCTATGTACGAAAAAATCACACCACCTGATATCGGCTCTCGCATTACTTTCCAAGATGGTAAACCCATTGTTCCTGACAATCCAATTATTCCCTTTATTCGCGGAGACGGTACTGGGGTTGATATTTGGCCTGCTACCCAAATGGTGATTGATGATGCTGTCCGTGCTGCCTATGGCGAAAAGCGGCAAATTAGCTGGTTTAAAGTCTATGCAGGTGACGAAGCGTGTGAAAAGTACGGCACTTATCAATATTTACCCGAGGATACCCTAAAAGCGATTACAGAATACGGCGTTGCGATCAAAGGCCCTTTAACCACACCAGTCGGGGGAGGTATTCGCTCTCTAAATGTCGCCCTGCGGCAAATTAATGACCTCTATGCCTGCGTGCGCCCCTGCCAGTACTATGCAGGCACGCCCTCCCCCCACAAAAATCCTGAAAAAATGGATGTCATCATTTACCGGGAGAATACTGAAGATATCTACCTGGGAATTGAGTGGCCCCAAGGTAGCGAAATGGCAGAAAAACTGATTGCGCTTCTCAATCAAGATCTGATCCCAGCCACCCCAGAACATGGCAAAAAACAGATTCGGCTGGACTCTGGGATTGGGATCAAACCTATTAGCAAAACTGGCTCTCAGCGTCTGATCCGCCGTGCTATCCAACACGCCCTACGGTTACCCAAAGCCAAGCAAACTGTTACCTTGGTGCATAAGGGCAATATTATGAAATATACTGAAGGAGCTTTTCGGGACTGGGGTTACGAGTTAGCCACTACGGAGTTCCGAGCTGAATGCATCACAGAACACGAATCCTGGATTCTCAGCAACAAAGAACGCGATCCGGACATTTCTCTAGAAGAAAACGCCCGCAAGATTGAACCGGGTTACGATATGCTAACCCCAGAAAAACAGGCTAAAATCACCCGTGAAGTTGAAGCTGTTCTTGATGCCATCTGGGAAACTCACGGCTTAGGCAAGTGGCAAGAGAAAGTAATGGTGAATGACCGGATTGCTGACAGCATTTTCCAACAAATCCAAACTCGCCCGGATGAATACTCAATTCTCGCCACCATGAACTTGAATGGAGATTATCTATCCGATGCCGCAGCTGCCCTAGTTGGTGGGTTGGGTATGGGTCCAGGCGCAAATATTGGCGACAATTGTGCAATTTTTGAAGCCACCCACGGCACGGCACCCAAACACGCTGGTTTAGATCGGGTTAACCCAGGTTCGCTCATCCTCTCAGGTGTCATGATGCTGGAATATATTGGTTGGCAGGAAGCTGCCGATCTAATTAAGAAAGGACTTGGGGGAGCGATCGCTTCTAGACAAGTAACCTACGATTTAGCCCGTCTAATGACCCCTCCCGTCGAGCCACCCTTGAAGTGTTCCGAATTTGCTCGGGCAATCATCGAACACTTTTAGTAAGGATGAGGGATGAAGGATGAGTGATGAGG
>DNXU01000269.1:0-10855 GCA_003505715.1 Cyanobacteria bacterium UBA8803
GCAAGCCTGAGTAGTTTATAAAATCAATTTACTCCATCTGTATCCATGCGTTTAAGGTGTTCCTGTCCCCAATCACACAGCGGTTTTAAGACAGGTATAATCGTTCTGCCATAGTCTGTGAAAGCATACTCAACTTTTGGAGGCATCTCTGCAAGCATGTTACGGCTAACAATGCCATCACTTTCTAGTTCGCGCAGTTGCTGGATCATCATTTTTTCAGTAATTTCAGGAATTAGCCGCTTCAACTCACTGTATCTTCTTGCTTTATCCTTTAGATGCCACAGTATCAAGAGTTTCCATTTACCGCCCAAGACTTTCAACGTAGCTTGCACAAACGGTGTGCCGTCAGTCTGTCCTGATTTCATGACAATCACTCGCTAGTGAATCCAAAAGCACTTACTTTTTAGTAAGTACTTCCCAAAAGGGTAGTAAAAGTATACCTTGGGATAGTTCAAATCTTTAGATTCAGGAGGTAATTATACAGTCACCTGCTGGAGTTGTAGCTATCGCTCGGCACGTTAAGCCGGGATCTGAAGTTGAATTTGAAGAGGCAGTACGAGGTGTAATTCTCGCGGCTAGCACCTTTCCGGGCTATGCGGGAGGTGAAGTTCTCTATCCCACAACGAAGCGTGGCGAATGGCAACTCATTCTGCGCTTCGATACTCTTGTTCATTTACAGGATTGGGAAGAATCTCCCATTTGTCAGGGCTGGATTGCTAGAGCAGATGCGCTCACCATGGGTGATCCAAAAGTTTTGCGGGTTAATGGTTTAGAAGCCTGGTTCGTGCTGCCTGAAGTACCGAACGTACTCCCACCCCCTAAATGGAAAACCGCTATTGTCAGCGCGATCGGCATCTATCCTGTTATTTCTATGATGCCGATTCTGTTAAAACCGATTATAAATGGACTCCCTGCTTGGCTAGCAACTCTTGTAAGCATTGCCATCATGATGCCATTGATGACTTGGATCATCATGCCTCAGATCACACGATTGTTTAAGCCCTGGCTTTATCCTCCTGAGGCAAAGCATTTCACTCATAAATCATCTAGCTCAAAACTAAATTGAAGGAATAGTTTCATGGGTAATCTGCAACTAGAGAATGGATTTCCAGTCAACCCTATCCAAGTCGGTGATGGGATTGTTCTCATCAACATATTTACACTCGACCCTGAAAAAGCTGAGCAGTTTGTTTCTACTCAAGTTTCCGAGTATAAGAGATTGAAAGGTCAATTTCCAGGCAGTTATACAGCCAATCTGCACATTAGCCTTGATCGGACAAGAGCCGCGAACTACGCTAATTTTGCATCTGTAGAAGATTATACCGCGATGCGAAATAGCCCTGAGTTCGCTGACCATTTAAAGCGTCTTCAGGGACTTGTTGTTAAGGCAGAACCCCAACTCTATCAAGTGATTTACACGCAGAATCTAGATATGCCAATTTCTGAAGACCCTTTACCCATGTTGCCCGATCCAGAACTTGCACCAAAACTTGCGCCCCCTTCACTCAATTGATATTTCAAGATATCGCAGATGTGATTGCGTTCCTGTCCTCTGAGGATGCGCGATGGGCGAGCAGACAGACCATTCAAGTGAATGACAGCATTTTGTAGGCTTTTGAATTAATTAGGAAAAATCATGGATGTTGCAAATTCAATTGCTCTGGTCACTGGGGCAAATGGAGGGTTGGGACAATACTACGTTGAAGCGTTGCGATTGCAAGGGGCTGCCAGAATTTATGCGGGTGCCCGTAACCCTAAGGCATTGGAAGCGCTATTAGCAGACCATCCCGATATCGTCATTCCCATTGCCCTCGATATTACAGATGAACAGTCTGTCAATCAGGCTGCTGCACAATGTCCAGACGTGACCTTGCTGATCAACAACGCCGGAGTTGGGTTTAATCAGGGCTTGATCGCTGCGCCAGATCTTTCTAAAGCCCGAATGGAAATAGACGTTAACTACTTTGGAACTTTGATGATGTGTCGTGCTTTTGCACCTGTATTAAAGCACAATGGCGGTGGCGCAATTGTCAACATGGTATCGATGGTGGCGCGAGTCAATCTTCCCTTTAATGGCAGCTACAGCGCATCTAAAGCCGCAACGCTATCCCTCACCCAAGGAGTACGAGCAGAGTTGGCAGCGCAAGGAACATTGGTCATTGCGGTCTTGCCTGCAACTATTGATATCGGCATGGGTAAATCCTATCCTGACCCAAAAGTGTCGCCAGAAGCAGTCATTAACGATGCTCTACAAGCTGTGATTGATCGCGTTGAGGAAGTTTACCCTGGTGAACAGGCAAAACAAATGGCAGCGCAATTGCTCAGTGATCCAAAAGCACTTGAAAAAGCAGTGGCGACCATGTTACCCGGTTCAACTCAATAGTCAGCAGTACAAGTTTTTAATGAAAATTGCGATCGTCGGTTCAGGAAACATGGGTGGCGGTTTAGGCAAGCTCTGGGCAAAGGCTGGTCATGAGGTTGTTTTTTCCTATTCCCGAAACCCGGATAAACTTCAGCAGCTTGCTGTTGCAGCGGGCAACCAGGCGACTGTTGACAATATAAAGGTTTGCGCGTTATGGCTCTTATCCAGTCTTCTGTCTAGCCTGCTTGTCACCCCGTCAAGGTGGCGACACCCTGTCCTTAGCCAGCAGTTACGACTGTTCGACTGGTAGGGAATCACCGTCCTTGAAGGACGGTGAGGATGTCAAAGTCGTGGGTTTTGATTTAGGAGGATGGTTGAGTAATGGGGATTTGAATCCAAAACTCAGTGCCCTGGCCTACATCAGAGGTACAATTCAGTAAGCCACCATGTTTCTCCACGATAATTTGGTAGCTGATCGACAGTCCCAAACCCGTTCCTTTACCTACAGGTTTAGTCGTAAAGAAGGGGTCAAAGAGGCGATTGAGGACGCTTGGGGGCATTCCCAGTCCGTTATCGCGAATTCTAATCACAGCTTCATTATTGTCTGCCATCTGAGTGCGAATCCAAATCGTTGGTTCAGGTTGGCCTGAGGCAGGTTGTGTTCCTGTGTCACTCTCTAAAGCATCAATCGCATTACTAATGATATTCATAAAGACTTGATTCAGCTGACCAGCATAGCATTCTACGAGCGGCAAATTACCATACTCTTTAATCGTGGTGATACCGGGATGATTGCCACAGGGCTTCATGCGGTTGCGCAGAATCAATAAGGTACTGTCAATTCCCTCATGAATGTTGGTTGGTTTCATTTCTGCATCAGTTCGGGAAAAATTGCGCAACGACACCACAATTTCCTGAATCCGGTCAGCCCCCATCTGCATGGAAGACAGCATTTTGGGCAAGTCTTCCATTAGAAAATCTAACTCAATATCTTGCATGTAGTCTTGAATTTCCGGCAGGGGATTAGGATAGTGCTGTTGATAGCGGTTCAGGAGATTGACGAGGTCTCGAATGTAGTTCTTAGTATGGATGAGATTGCCCGTGATGAAATTGACTGGGTTATTGATTTCATGGGCAATACCTGCAACCATTTGACCGATCGTGGACATTTTTTCGGTCTGGATCAGTAGCGCTTCGGTCTGCTTGAGATCTTGTAATGTTTCCTCAAGTTGACGTGCCTGAGTTTGAGCAGCAAGGGCAGAGGCGCGAGTTTTAGCAAAGAGTTCTGCATGTTCGATCGCGATCGCAAGTTGGTCTACTACCGCTTGCAGCAGTTCTACTTCGTGAGTACTCCAAGAGCGCGGGCGATCGCTATGGCTACAGACAATGGCTCCGAGTTGACCAGTTTGAGTCTTCAGGGGTAATACCAGTCCAGAAGCTATCCCCCAATCTTTCAGAAGCGATCGCATATCCGCAGCTAAATCGGATGCTTGAGCTAGCTCGTCAATTTGTAGTGCCTGTAAATTGCCGATGATTTCTATGAGAGGGGCGTAGTGGGGGAACTGACATTCGCCCAACCTACTCGGGCTATCAGGGTCACGCGCTTCGTGAGTTATGCTCAAGTTAGGCGGAGATGATTGGGGCCAACACCACACAAAGTAGCAACTTTCAACTCCCAGCAAATTCCGAATTTCAGCCACCGCTGCACCTAAAATGGTATCTAGTTCCAGGGAGTTGCGAATTTGGCTGGCTAACTGAAACAGTAAGGCTTCCCGGCGGCTGAGCAGTTCTTCCCTAGCCCAAACCCGATCGATGGCAATAGCGATCGCATTAGCTACCCATCCCAACACCCCATGCACGACGTTGGAGAACGGTTGGTGGGTGTGCAGTGCAATGACGCCTACCAACTGGGAATCTACAATTAGGGGATAACCACTAAAGAACGTTTTTAAGGTTGAGTTATCCTCTGAAATAGATAGGGGGCTGTAGATGGGTTGCCGGGTTTGAGCAATGGCACCAATCAGACCTTGAGTGGAGGTAAGGTATTGGGGGAAGAGTTCGGCGGGTAAAAGTTGTCCTGCGGATGCTTGCAAGCTTAGGGATAGACGATCTAGATTACCACCACTGTCTTGTTCCACCGTCCAAATTCCGACTCCCAAAGCGTGAAGATGGTATACCATGGCCTCAGTGCATTGTTTGAGGCTATCACTAAGCGTGCCGTTGTGAGCTACCAGCGCTGCACCTACATCTGCTTCCAGGGTTGAGAGGCGCGATCGCTCTAACAAGCTGGCTTTTGCTTGCTTGCTCTTGGTGATATCACGGGCGATCGCTTGCACTACTCCTTCCTCAGCCAATAACAAGGAGTTCCATAACAGCCACCGATAGGAACCGTCCTTACAGCGAAAGCGGTTCTCAAAGTCGATACTGGGGGTGTTGTTGGCTAGCTTCTGCCATTGGGTTAAGGTTGCGGGTTGGTCTTCCGGATGTATGAAGGAAAGAAATGGTTGAGAGAGGAGTTCTTGATTGTTGTAGCAGAGGGTTTTTTCAAAGGTTGGGTTTACGCGCTGAAAATAACCATCTAAACCAATAACACACATTAGATCCGGGGAAAGTTCCCAAAAACGATCCCGTTCTTCCTGGCTGCGCTTTTGCTCTGTAATGTCTTTACAAATTGATACATATTCGTGAGGTTTCCCCTCGGAATCGAGAATGGGTACAATCGTTGTATCCACCCAGTAGAAACTGCCATCTTTGGCTCGGTCTTTGATTACCCCTCTCCAGACCTTGCCGCTACTAATAGTTGTCCATAGCTGTTTAAAAAATTCCGGTGGGTGGTAACCGGAATTGATCAAATGATGGGTGACTCCATAAATTTCTGATCGGGAATATTTTGAAAGTTCGCAGAACTTATCATTGACGAAGTTAATCCGGCCTTGGCGGTCAGTAATAGCGATAATAGAAGCTCGCTCTAGGGCTATCTTAATAGTTGCCAGTTGTTGGGGAGACACTTGTAAAAACTCTTCCACTTGTTGGTGACTGCTGACAACGGCTTCTAGAGTAGCAACCTTTTTCTGCAACTCTAACTGAGCGATCGCTTGCCTGCTCAATGCTACTAGTGACTCTTTTTGTGGTAAGCTTAGCTCTCGCGGCACCAGGTCGCAGATCGATAAAATACCAATGATTGTTCCTTGAGGAGTAACTAAGCGAACAGCAGCGTAGAACTTGAGGGGCGGCAAAGGGTTCGCGAGTTGCCAGGTAGCTAACATTTGGTCAGCTGAGGTATCCCGAACTACCAACAGAGGCTCTTCCTGACTATAAAGTTGCTGTAGAGTTTGAGTACAAAACGCCAAGTAAGCAGCGGTTGATTCAGGCTCTATACCCACTTGGGAGACAAGTTGCTCACCTTTGGCATTGATGAGAACTAGTAGCGCTATGGGTGCCTGGGTAACCCAAGCTGCCAAGCGAGTCACATCATCAAAAGCGGCTCGATTGGTCACGTCAATCTGGTAATCTGGATACTTACCATCTACGCTGACTGTTCCGTTACCCCATAAAAGCGTCTTCATTACTCAGCGATCCTCTCCTTGCCAAAGCCAGGTGGTCTAAGGTTTCTATACTAGTTCTATTGCCAGCAACCTCTGTTATAACTGTTACTGTCAAGTCAGTGGCAATTGGTAGCCTGAATAACTGTAGATTTTTCCGACCATTAGAGATAAATTGTTGGTTGAATAAGTTCATCCGTCATATGACGATCGCCTGATGCACCCAGTTTACCTAGAAAAACTGGAGAACCCCCACTATATTAAGCTTTGATCGGTCTTGGCAACCTGGCATTTTCCTAGGTTGACCAAAGTTTGAGGAATAGTTGAAGGGAAAGCTTGAGGACAAGAGGTAGAAGACTGCTATGTTGGGTTCAGATGCGGATGAAAGAGCTGTTAAATTTCCAGATCTTAGCTGATTTTAGCAATCTGCGCTCTCTGAGCAAAACGCCAATCTGTAGAAAAGCGTGGGATATTCGCAAGCCGGATTGGCAAAGTTCTCTCAACCTGCTACTGCTCCTAAAGCTTTGAGAGTTTCAATGGTCGCTTCTGTTAAACCTGTAATATGGTTGATATTCATACCTTCGTAAGGTCTATCGGCTCGCAGCGTTTTGAAGTATTGACCCGTTTCGGTATCCCAAAGAGCGATCGCATCATCTTGACCCCCACTAGCAAGAACTCGGTTATTTCGACTAAAGGCAACTGACTCGATCCAACTGGTGTGTCCCTGTAAGGTTTTTAAGCAATCCCCCGTCCCGACATCCCACAATTTTACCGTTTGGTCATCACCAGCACTAGCTAGGGTATTACCATCAGGACTAAAGGCAACAGACCGTATCCAATTGGTATGCCCTTCTAAGGTTTTGAAGCATTCCCCGGTACTGAGGTTCCATAACTTGATAACATGGTCTTCACCCCCACTAGCCAGAATCTGACCTTGAGGACTAAACGCGATCGCCCAGACTCGATTAGTGTGACCATGCAAGATTCTAAAACACTGTCCCGTCCTCACTTTCCAGAGCCGCACGGTTTGGTCATAACTGCCACTGGCTAAAATTTGACCATCTGGACTGAAGGCAACTGACCAAACCCAACCTGCATGTCCCCGTAAGATTTTTAAGCAGTCCCCCGTCTCCACATCCCATAATCTGACCGTTTTATCCTCACTACTGGTAGCAAGAATTTGGTCTTGAGGACTAAAGGCGACTGACCACACCCAACCTCCATGTCCCTGTAAAGTTCTCAAACATTGACCTGTAGTAACATCCCATAACCGTACCGTCTTATCTTCACCGCTACTAGCTAGGATTTGCCCTTGCAGATCGAAGTCAACCGCCCATACCCGACTGGTGTGGCCGCGTAATGCTGCCGTACACTTGCCTTCATTAATATTCCACAGCCGCACCGTTTGATCGTCGCTGCCACTGGCTAGAGTTTGACCATCCGGGTTAAATGCGATACACCTGACTCCGTTACTATATCCCTGCAACGTTTTCAGGCACTGACCCGTGCTGAACTCCCACAATTTCACGGTTTGGTCATAACTACCACTGGCTAAAATTTGACTCTCCGGACTGAAAGCAACTGACCAAACTCGACTGCCATGACCGTACAAAACCTTCAGGCATTGACCCGTACTAACCTGCCATACTCTCACGGTTTTGTCTTCACTGCTACTAGCTAAAAGTTGACCCCCCTGAGGATGAAATGTCACTGACCAAACCCAGTTGGTGTGACCCTGCAACACTTGCAAGCACTCACCGCGCTCGACATCCCACAACCTCACGGTATGGTCATCACTGCTACTGGCTAAAATTCGACCGTCCGGACTAAAAGTGACAGACTTAACCCCAGCACCATGTCCATGTAACGTTCTTAAAAGTTCTCCAGTGTTGACTTCCCATATTTTCACCGTTTGGTCGTAACTACCACTGGCCAACCTGCACCCATCCGGACTGAAAGCCACCGACTGCACCCAGTTACTGTGCCCCTGCAACGTTTGACGGCACTCACCCGTACTGACATCCCAAAGCCGCACAGTTAAGTCAACACTACTACTAGCCAGGATTTGGCCATCTGGACTGAAAGCCACCGACTCAATCCAACCAATGTGCCCTTGCCACGTCTGACGGCATCGACCATCTGCAACATCCCATAATTTTATCGTCTGGTCGTAACTACCACTGGCCAAAATTCGACCGTCTGGACTGAAAACCACAGACCGTACCCAGTTAGTATGACCCTTACAAGTCAGGAGGGGTAGGGTTCCTCCACTTCGATCATCTCTGACTTGCCATACCCGAATCTGGCCATCAGCATCACCCGCAGCCAAACATTTACCCTGAGGGCTAAAGGCAACGGACAAAATACTACCTAAGGTTTCCGTAAAAATCGAGCCAGCCAGATTAGCGCCTGTCAAATTGATGCCATGCAAGGTCATGCCTTGAAGGTAAGCTTGCCAGATACTCAGGTTGGAAAAATCCCAATTACTGCAATCCGTTTGTAATTGACAAAGCAAGTTAAGAATATTGCCGCCCCCATATCCAGATGTTTTGGGTAATTGTTCTCTTAGCTGGGAGAGAATTCTAGCCAACTGATTTTCTACGCTTTTTGGGCTGCCCAAGATAGTTATTAACTCATTAATAATGGGCTTCAGAATAAGATTAGTCTGAATTTCTCTCACATATTCTTTGGCCTGAGCTTTAATTAGAAAGTAATTATTAAAAAAGGCCAAATCTCCAGTAACTATACTTTCACAAAATTGATTAACTAATCGGTCAGTCATGTATTCCATGACTACAGGCTGTTGACTAAACGCTGCGGCTTGTTTTTCAATCAGCGATCGCTGAAATAGTGCTTTGATAGTGCCGATGGCTTTTTGGCGCGATAGGGGTGATAAAAGATTGGATTGTAGCTCTGAGATAGTAACGGCTTCTCTCTCAATGGCTAACCAGTACATGATCTCTTGCTCCAGTTCGGATAGGCGCTCGAACTGACGATCTAAAATATCGCGAATATCATCAAAGACAAAAACTCCTTGCTGTAAAATTGCTAAAAAATCAGCAAGTTTGCCATCAAATAGTTCTTGTACTGCTGCGGCAACAATCTTTAAAGCCAAGGGATTGCCCGCATAGTGCGCAATCACGGCTTGCCATTCCGCCTCGGAGCCAGCAAAAGAACCTTTGAGATGAAAAATTTTTCGTCCTTCCAGGGGATTCAAACCCGTCAATTGTAAGGAGCGAACGGGGAGGCTTTCTCCCTCCAAAGAAACAAATTCTCGAGGTTTCTCCCGACTAGTCATTACCAAACAGCTTTGATGGCGCAATTCTCCGACTCTATTGAGAAATTCGCCATACCCTTCATAACCTTCCCGATAGTGTCCGGCAGCTGAGGTTAAGCGATTGCCATGACAGCCTTCCCCACTTCTGAGAATGATCTCGGTATTATCTAGTATCAGGAGGCAACGTGAGGAGCGCAAGTAATTTATTAACCGGGATACTCTAGCACCTAATTTTGTAGGCAGATCGATTTCTTTTTGGTTGGACAGGAATTGGATAAAGTCAGCTAAAATTTGTTCTAGGGGTGGCGCATTCCGCAGCGATCGCCAAATTACATACTCAAACTCCCCCTGAATCTGTTCGGCTAGCTTCACCGATAGAGCTGTTTTACCAATGCCCCCCATGCCCAATATGGCTACTAAACGGCAGCGGTCATCTACAATCCACTGCTTAAGCTGGCCTAATTCTTCGGTGCGATCGTAGAAAACCGAGACATCAACCGCTTCTCCCCAGTCTTGGCGTTGATCTATAGTATTTTTCAAGTCAAGAGGAGTAGGGGGTGAAACCCCCTCTTCAGAGGTGGGAACTTGAACATCAGCACATCGCCGCCGCAGTAAGGAACGAACGTTACTTTTAGTGACTTTCTCATCAAACGTTTCTGAGAGTAGCTGCCATAACCTGAAACCAACATCCTTGATGTAACTAGGGTCATAACCAGAGCTTTCGGCAATCTCTAGGTAAGTTTGTCCTTCCCAGGATTTCCGAAACACTAGCTCTTGAAGATCGTTGAGAGAGCTAGGTTTGAGTACTGCATCTAGAATTGCTAAGGCTTCTGCAACAGTCATGGTGTTTCTGTTTGCTGGTATATGCCATTCATGAGCTGGTACTTCTGCTAGTAACCTGACTTTTTCCGACTTTTAATGACTAACGATCAACTTATTCTAATTCACGGCGCTCAATATTTTGAAAAAGTTACGAACTTTAATGACTTTTTCTGGCTGTGAAAATTAGACCTGTTATTTACATTGACTTTAGGTTTCAATCCCATGCCCAAAAGTCTGTGTTAGGGAGGATAGCTAATTGCAGAATATCCCTCTTAAGCAGGATGGCAATAACGCCAAAGTTCAAGTTTCCAATCACCAGTAGGTAAGAAAGGAAAACAGGATGTTTACAAAAATTTACCAGCCCGCTACCATTGCCTTAGCAACCCTGTTGCTGGCACCCACCAGCAGTCTCGCAGCTACGCTGGTGCGAGAAGCGGCAGGGCTAAATGCCGCTTCAATCCAAAACGTAGTGGATCAATTCCGGGCTGATCTAGGTAATCCCAACAACCGTAATGCCATAGGCCCGATCGCTGGTGGTCGCCGCGAGATTAACTGGGATGGCGCTCCTGGGCCAGCTGCTCCCTTCAATATGCCTGGGGATTTTTTTAATGCCACTGTACCTCGCGGAGCTGTCTTTACTACATCTGGATCTGGTTTCCAAATCAGCGGTGCCGATGGTAATCCTAACCAAACAACCGCTAATATCGAAGAGTTTGGCAACATTAACCCAACCTATCCGGATATCTTCCAGACGTTCAGTCCGGAGAAACTATTTACAGCTTTAGGCAGCAATGTTCTGGACGTATCTTTCTTTATTCCCGGCACCAACACCCCTGCAACTGTCAGCGGCTT
>DNXU01000269.1:10996-11273 GCA_003505715.1 Cyanobacteria bacterium UBA8803
TCGCAGGCGAACAAATCTCTCGGGTTCGGATTACTAGCGGTAATGCTCCTTTAAGTGCTGATACCTTTGATGGCAACGGTATTGACGTTGTGGCGATGGACGACTTTTTCTATAGCGAACCCCAGGCTGTGGTACAAGGCGTGCCTGAACCATCCTCCATCCTAGGGCTTTTAGTGGGTGGCCTTTTGCCGTTATTTGGCTTTGCCAAACGAAATCGGCAGAGATGAGGGGGTGAGGGAGTAAGGAGGTGAGGGGGTGAAGGGGTGAGGGGGTGAAG
>DNXU01000112.1:0-4321 GCA_003505715.1 Cyanobacteria bacterium UBA8803
CTCATCCCTCATCCCTTACCGACGGGGAGTTCTCAAGCCAGAGGGAGTTAGCCCACTTTGCTGTAATCCTGGAGGGTTCGGTGTGGAGTTAAATCCTGTGTTAGGGACTCCATTAGTGACATTGGGAGATTGGGTGGAGTATTGCCCGACGTTACTGCGTATCGTTGGTGATGTTGGTACTGTGGGATAAGAATTATAGTCACTTGCTCCGGGTACAGTAGTAGGGGGATAGTTTAGCTGTCCGGCAGCATTGTAACCTCCTCCTGAGGAAGGCAGGTTGACGGGTGGATAGTTTAGCTGTCCGGCAGCATTGTAACCCCCTGCTGGAGAAGTTACGCTAGCAGGCGGATAAGTGACTTGTCCAGGAGCTTTATAACCTGTTGCTGGTGACAGGGTAGTAGGAGTGGAAATTCTCTGTCCGAGCTCCTTGGCAGACGATGATGTCTGGCTCTCAGTATTGGCAGGTATTTCCTCAGAGTTACTCCTAGTGGCAGAATCTTGAGCCGAGACTCTATTGAGAGCCTCTTGCAATGCACTAGTGGATTTTACCTGTTGATTGGTATTGATGGGGTTGAGAGAATTCAAGCCCAAAATTGAGTCAAAAATTGAGTTAGTGGTTGGTTTGGTAGTTGAGGCAGCAGAATTCCTACTGCCTGAGTTTGAGTTTGTTAAGAGATCCCCAGTACCCAAAGAACCGAGGTTTAAGAAATCTTGTACAGATTGAGCAAATGGGTTATTGGGGTTGGCCTTCTGTTCAGAGGCTTTCGTCGGTTTTGTCTGAGATGATACTTGCTGGGAATTATTATCTAATAGCCAAGAAGGTAAGCTAGCTACTAACTTCTCTGGTTCTGACTTCTTAGCTGTTGGCTCTGGCAAGGGTGTTGTTGCTAAAGTTTTTGCCCGATCGAATTCATTAATTAGTACTGTCGAACTGTCGATATCAGCACTAATGGCAGCGAGTTCTTCAGAAGATAAGGTCGGTTCGGGCTGCGGATTATCAAATTCAGATAAGGACTCCTCCTCTAAGGCACTGAACCAGTTGGGATTCTTCCAATACTCCCAGGCAAAGAGCGGCATCAGTAATAGCCAAAGGGCTGATATCCAAAAGGCAGGTCGTCCAAAAGGCTGTAGTCGGGCTTTCAGATAGCGGACGTAAGCAGGCAGTTGATTAGGAGATGACATAATGCTGTTGTTGTAGCTAGACTTTACCATTTTTGGGCAGCGAGCAATCCTTGGCGGCTACCAGGGAGATGAATGCAGCCTGAGCTATCACTTAGGAGCTTCCCCGATTAGAACAAAACGAGTAAACTTCTATTGTCTTAGACTACCTAAATTAACCCTCTTTTGTCACTTTGGGGAAATTCGACGAATTTACGCTGTTTCAGCCCAAGAAAAATCAAGGTTTTAGCCCAGTTTGACAGGAGAGGGATTAAAGCAGTGACTTTTCCTTAGTCAACTTTTAATCTTAGCGAATAATTTAGTTAAACAGGAGTCATGTCTTTATATCATTTGCAACATTGTTTAGGTATTTATGCTACCCTGCTTAGTTATCTCAAATCACCCAATCGGGTGAATCAAAGGGGTGAAGTTGATCCCCACTACTCCTTGTAGAGTAAAGTTAGCTCTGCTATACACACGAGAAGTAGATGAACTCTCTATCCCAGAAAAGGCTGGTTCACTTTTTAGGGGAGGAGTTGGCGATTCCGGCTGCTTCGATTGCACTAGCTCTACGCCATTGTCAAGAGACTCCCAACCTATTACCTATGATCCTATGGCAGTACGGACTGGTCACTTTGCAACAGTTAGACCAAATTTTTGATTGGTTGGAAACGGCCTAATTAGTTAAACAGCTTTGAAACACTGCTTTGGGGAAGGCAGGGAATAATGGAAATCGGGATTTAATACCCCTTTTTCCAGCAACCCCCATAATCTTTATGTATGAGTGAAGAAAACCCCCGGTGAGAGAGCCGGAGACATTCAGTAGTTTACCTGAGTCTATTACATCATCACTGCTGCGACAAATCTTGTAGCCTAGAGTACGTGCTGCTCATAATCCTGAATGTTTAGCTAGTAGCCTAGAGGCAATCTGCTCCCACTCCTCGGCAAGCTTCGCTTGAACCTCTGGCTGTCCGCTGCGTCTATACCAATAACGAGCATTGCTCAGATCGCCTTCTTTCCGATGTAGATAGGCATGAACCCAAGCGCTGTCGGCATCGCTAGCATCTTGCACAATTTGATGAGCTTTGTCCCAATTGCCTTGTTTGTCGTACCACAGAGCCTGTACAGCTCTTGGGAGTTCCGCTGGACATCTTGCCTGTTGTTCGATCAATTGTGTAAGTTCATCCAATGTCATCTATTGATCGCGATCGGTAGGATATTCAGTGTAACATTCGGCTTTGGCTAGTCGATAGGGTGGGATCACCAACTGCTTCCTGATTCCTTTCTCCTGTCCGAATGCGCACTACTTGTTCCACGGGACTGATGAAAATTTTTCCATCACCAACCTCACCTGTGCGAGCAGCAGCGATGACTTTTTCTACGACCCTATCGACTAAGACATCTTCAACAACGATTTCCACCTTGACCTTTTTTATGAAATCGACAACATAATGAGTACCCCGATAGTGTTCGGTTTGGCCTTTCTGTCGTCCGAATCCCCTTACTTCAGAGACTGACATGCCGACTATACCAGCATTCACTAAGGCGATTTTCACTTCTTCCAGCTTATGTGGCCGGATAATTACTTCTACCTTTTTCAATGTCCTAGCTCCTTAAAAGTGCTGTGGCTGGGGTTGATGAAGAACAGCATGACACGGCTATATCACTAAAATAGAAAATTTTTGTAAATTTAGCTACAATCTATATAGGTAAATACTCACGATTTGTAAAGATTGTCAACAAACGTGCAGAACCTCCAGCTGACTAGGCGTATTTAAAGGTTGTACAATTTTCTCGACTCTTTGTTCGGCGAACAGGTGAGCTATTTAAACCGTATAAAGACGTTCCGGTGGAACGTCTCGACTCAAACTGGGGCAGCGGCAGGTGCGGGTTTGAGGAGGTTAAGATGTATGAACCAGCTTTTACCCAGACCCCTAACAGACTCCCCATGCCAGCTCCGGTAACCATTCAGCCGCAAGGCTTCTCTGTGCAGTACCCGAAAACGCCTTGGCTCGTCATCTTCATTCAAGACGTTCGTGGCAGGTTTCGGTTTATTCTCAGCGGTCAAGACTTGCAATTTGAACCGCGAGATAGATACCGCTACCCTACTCAAGACGATGCCAGACGTGCTGCTTTGTGCTTTCTGGAATTGATGAAACGATTGGAACGCTCTAGGATGCGTTTGGGTATTCTCGCTGAAGTTGGGATTCTCAAATTCCCGCAAGAGGTTTACCGCTCTTATCAACTGTGGTTATTGATTGACCGTACCCGCTACTCGTGGGAAGTGCTGGGAGCTGATGGTGTTTGCATTCGAGCCGAACGCTGGTACAAGCGACCAGAGACGGCCTTAAACAAAGCCAAGGATCATATTGATTGGGAAAACGCGAAAGACCAAATCAGAGACATTATCGGGTGGGTTTAAAAGTGGGGAATGGGGAGTCGGAAGTCGGGAATGGGATGCGGGTAGTGTGCAACAGTAAAGGCACGGGCTAACCCGTGCCACTATCCTGTATTAGGATAAAACTAAAGTATTCCTACCTATATAGGGGATTCAGCTGTCTTAACTATTGACCTCCGCATACGTGCTGCCCAAACAATGGTCGTTAATCCAGAGAGACCTAGAGTTAGCGAAACAATTCCTAGTACAGCAACCACAGGATCTGGATATCCAAGGATATCCAAGATACTGGTGATATTTATACAAGGTGGGACGCACGTCAGGTCTGGTGGGCAAATGGGAGGGCATCGAACTGGAACAGGAGTGGTCAAAATTCCTAAAAGCATTAGCCACACCCACGAGGCATATTTACTAATGTTTTCAATCTTAAGGAGAGTATTCATAACGGTCTCCTCTTTCAAGTCCCGTCTCTGAGCGAGCGGGGTCAGCAATAGTGTTGGCTTGATAAAGTAAGTAGTTTTATTTCTATGCTATTCGCTCCATAACAAATTATGGCCATTTTAGCAACAAGTCTTAGGGTTTATAAAGAAATTTTTACAGAAATATTGCTAACAATCGAAAAAGGGTGAAGCATTACGGAATCAATATCTAGGATGCTTGCTCAAAATTGCTCGCCGCAATACTTCACCCCTAAAACCATCAATCTTGGCAGAATATTTCCTACCAAGACTTTCTTCTCCACCATCCCTCATCTCTCATCCCTCA
>DNXU01000112.1:4389-4979 GCA_003505715.1 Cyanobacteria bacterium UBA8803
ATCCCTCATCCCTCATCTCTCCCTAACTAATCAACAGCAAGCATCACATCTGACGCCTTAATCACGGCGTAAGCCTCTTTCCCTTCTTCCAGGCCCAGGCGTTCCCCCGAAGATTTGGTAATGATTGCGGTCACTTCAACTCCCGGCGCGATTTCTAACGTCACTTCCGTGTTAACGGCTCCAGGCATCAGTTGTTTTACAGTACCTTTGATGGTGTTGCGAGCACTAATTTCCATACCCTGAACCTAAGTCAATATTTTGAACGAGCTAATCCTACCAAAAATTCTCAAATTTGGCGATTTTGGTTCGTTAATTTGTAAAAAAGATAAAATTGTATCCTTTTACTCATCTTGAGCAATCATGACGTTGCTAGACTTAATCACCGCATAAACTTGTTTTCCTTCAGATAGATTCAAGTTTTCGGCTGATGCTCTCGTAATCGTCGAGGTAAGTTCAATTCCAGGTGCAATTTCCAAAATGACCTCGCAGCTCACAGTACCCCAGATGACTAGTTTGATAGTGCCTTTAAAAACGTTGCGGGCGCTGATTTTGAGTCTTCCCCAATCAGGGCGGGTTTTGGACAAAAGTTA
>DNXU01000112.1:5083-7656 GCA_003505715.1 Cyanobacteria bacterium UBA8803
CATCCCTCATCCCTATTTTCAAGTCAGACGTATTCTCACCTTTATGGCTTGGATGTCTGTGGCATTTTTAGTTGTAGTGGGTTGCGCTCAGGTTAAAACTCCTACGCCCTCTGCAACTTCAACGACACAGACAGGAGCGGTAACACTTACAGTATCGGCAGCAGCTAGCTTGCAAGATGCATTGAAAGCCATTACACCAATTTACGAGCAGCAACAGCCAGACGTTATGATTACTTATAACTTTGGCTCCTCTGGTGCCCTGCAACAGCAGATCGAACAGGGAGCGCCGATTGATGTTTTTATATCAGCAGCTCCCAAACAGATGAATGCTTTACAAAATAAAAATCTCTTGCTAGCAGATACCCGCAAAAATCTTCTCACTAATCAAGTCGTCTTAGTTACGCCTAAAGATGTGACGGGTATCTCCGACTTTAAAGACTTAACAGGCAATAAAGTCAGTAAAGTGGCAATGGGTAACCCCGATAGTGTACCCGCCGGACAGTACGGCAAGGAAGTCTTCACGTCTCTGAAGATGTCGAAGTCTCTAGAGTCGAAGTTTGTGTTCGCCAAGGATGTGCGGCAAGTCCTGTCCTATGTAGAAACGGGTAACGTTGATGCAGGTATCGTCTATGCCACAGATGCGAAAGCCTCCGATAAAGTGAAAGTTGTGGCAACCGCACCAGCCAACTCTCACTCCCCCATCATTTATCCGATCGCAGTATTGAAAGATAGCAAGAACCCTGATGCAGCTAAGGGCTTCGTTGAGTTTCTAGGCAGCGACCCAGCTAAGGCTATGTTTACAAAGTATGGCTTTAGTATGGCTGGTAATTGACTTGAAAATAGGGCGTGAGTGTTTGTAATTGAAAACTATCTTGTCAAAAAGTTCCTCTCAACTCGCTTTCCTCTACGCTGTACCCATAGGCTTGCTGGGGGGGCTGATGGGTTTGGGCGGTGCTGAGTTTCGGCTACCAGTTCTAGTCAGTTCGTTGGGCTATTCGCCACGTCAAGCTGTCCCGCTCAACTTAGCTGTCAGCCTTGCTACCATCATTGCATCTTTAGGAATTCGTGGCCAAACCCTCTCCCTAAGTTCTCTTGTCCCGTTGGCTAGGGCGGTGTTATCCCTAATTGCAGGAGCAGCAATTACTGCCTTTTGCGGTGCAACTTTAGCAGGCAAACTTTCCAGCAAGCGGCTAGAGCAAATCATCTTAGTTCTATTAGTCTCAATTGGCTGTGCCCTTATAGTTGAGGGCTTTCTCCCTCAAGCAGGACGAGGACTAGTTCCGGCTACCCCAACCTGGCATATCGGTATGGGCCTTCTATTCGGTTTAGTGATCGGGCTAGTCAGCAGTCTTCTAGGAGTAGCGGGGGGAGAGTTAATTATCCCCACCTTAGTTTTCGCATTTGGGGCTGATATTAAAACTGCGGGTACAGGTAGCTTGATCATCAGTTTACCAACCGTACTGATCGGCATTATGCGCTATGGGAGTCAGAGAGCCTTTGCCGATCGTCGGCCATTGCGGGAAACTGTTGCCCCCATGAGCCTAGGATCTGTCATTGGCGCGATCGCGGGCGGTATGCTTGTTGGGGCCATATCCCCTTCAGTATTAAAGGTAGTGCTGGGTATCATTCTGAATATTTCCGCGTTTCGAGTTTTCCATCACACTAAGCCAGCCTAATACCAAGTTGCTTTCTTTCCTTATTACATAGCAAGAGCTGGGGGAGTAGGGGGAGTAGAGGGAGAGAAAATTATCTCTTTGAATGCAACTCCCGATAACGACCAAAAACCACTGGCAAAAATCATGAGTTTCGATCTATCTCCAGTTTGGATTTCGCTACAGACGGCTACTACAGCAACCGCAATTGTTTTCTTTATCGGCATTGCAGCAGCCCGGTGGATGCTTGGGTATCAAGGCAAAGCTAAAGGATTGATCGATGGTATCTTTACCTTGCCCCTCGTTTTACCACCCACTGTAGTAGGCTTTTTGCTGTTGCTCCTGCTGGGGAGAAATAGCCCGATCGGGCACCTGTTGCAGCAGTTGGGAATTAACGTTATCTTCACTTGGTCAGCAACTGTTATTGCTGGCACGGTGGTGGCCTTTCCGTTGATGTATAAAACGGTATTGGGGGCCTTTGGACAAGTTGAGACAGATTTGATTAACTGTGCTCGTACCTTAGGCGCTTCCGAGTGGCGGATCTTTTGGCAGGTCATCTTACCCCTCGCTTGGCCCGGAGTAATAGCTGGCACGATTTTGGCATTTGCTAGGGCGCTGGGAGAATTTGGTGCCACCTTAATGCTAGCTGGTAGTATTCCTGGCAAAACCCAAACCATGGCGATCGCAATTTTCTTTGCAGCAGAAGCTGGCAATATGGGAGAAGCTGCGATCTGGGTATTGGTCATGATCGCGATCGCACTAGGAGCGATCGCTACCATCAACTATTGGTCTGGAACCCAAAATCCCTCAAAAACGAGAATTATTAGCCATTGGTTATTACTTATCACCCACTGGCTATCCCTCATCGTCGAAAAACCAACCACCAACCACCAACCACCAACCACCAACAACCAACCACCA
>DNXU01000112.1:7762-8903 GCA_003505715.1 Cyanobacteria bacterium UBA8803
AACAACCAACAACAAACAACAAAGGACTTTTCGTTAACCTGCAAAAGCACCTGCCCGGTTTCACCCTAGACACAACCTTTACCACCAACAGTCGGCCTTTAGGACTCTTAGGCACTTCCGGTTCGGGCAAAAGCATGACCCTGCGGTGTATTGCCGGGTTAGAAACCCCAACTCAAGGCCAGATTGTTTTAAATGGCCGAGTTTTGTTTGATTCCCAACAGGGGATCAACCTTCCCAGTCGCCAGCGCCGGATTGGTTTTGTTTTTCAAAACTACGCCCTTTTTCCCCACATGAGTGTGGCACAAAACATTGCCTTTGGCTTGCAACAACTCTCAAAAGCAGAACAGAAACAGCAGGTTGCTCGATATCTGCACTTGATGCACTTGGAGGGTTTGGCACACCGCTATCCTGACCAGCTTTCGGGCGGACAGCAGCAACGGGTGGCACTAGCTAGGGCGTTAGCGATCGCGCCAGAAGCCTTACTCTTAGATGAACCCCTTTCGGCACTAGATACCTACCTGCGCAGCCAAATCGAAAAGCTACTCATTGAAGTGTTCTCTACCTATGAAGGGGTGACGCTATTCGTAACTCACAAGCTAGAGGAAGCATACCGAGTTTGCCATAATTTGCTGGTTCTCTCCCACGGACAAGCGATCGCCTACGGGCCAAAAGCCGACATCTTTGAGCGACCAGTCAGCTTCACGGTTGCCCAGATTACGGAGTGTAAAAACTTTTCCCGCACCCGGATCGTTGATTCCCAAACAATTGAGGCACTGGACTGGGGATGTATCTTACGGGTGGTCGAACCCATCCCCGATGGCTTAACCTATGTAGGAATTCGCGCCCACCACCTGAGTTTTCCCAACAAACCAGATGGGGAGAATACTTTTTCTTGCTGGTTGGTGCAGACGAGCGAGACACAGCACCGGATGACACTCTATTTAAAGCTGCATTCCTCTCCTAGCAGTCCCCAAGACTATCATCTACAGGCGGAGGTTTTTAAAGAAAAATGGGAAATCCTTAAAGACCGACCCTTCCCCTGGTATACCCGTTTAGAACCACTACGGCTGATGTTGATGGAATAAGAAAGGCAGAAGGCAAGAGCAGGAGGTTGCTATGCAGTCCCGATGAAAAAATTTCA
>DNXU01000112.1:8938-9426 GCA_003505715.1 Cyanobacteria bacterium UBA8803
TGAATGAAAGTGGTATTCCCCATACCCATTCCCCATTCCCCGGTTTGATGGCTTTTTTATTATTAAAACCATAGATTTTTGCTATCGTTAACTTCGTTGACTAAGTAAATATACTTCCTTAAGCTTGTAACAGAGTGTTAAGTAATTTAAGAAACATTAAATGGCAGCTTACAAGGTCAGATTAGTCAACGAAGCCGAAGGACTAGACACCACGATTGAAGTTTCCGACGACCAGTACATTCTCGACGCTGCTGAAGAGCAAGGTATCGATCTGCCTTATTCCTGCCGTGCAGGTGCTTGTTCGAGTTGTGCAGGCCAAATCACCGCAGGTAAGGTTGACCAGTCGGATCAGAACTTCTTAGACGATGAACAAATCAATGCAGGATTTGTTCTGACTTGTGTTGCCTATCCTATGTCTGATTGCACGATTAAAACTCACCAAGAGGAAGCAATCCTTTAATATCCAAGTATGAGGGATGAGGGATGAG
>DNXU01000112.1:9589-27761 GCA_003505715.1 Cyanobacteria bacterium UBA8803
CCAATCACCCATCACCCATCACCAATTACCAATTACCAATTACCAATTCCCTATTTTCTAGATATACTCAATGCCCGTCTCGCTAACTTGGCATAGGTTTTGACGGTTTCGGCAGGCATCTCTAGATCGGAGGCGATCGCTTTTATTGACTCCCCGCACTCCCGCCGTGCCAAAATAGTCGCCCAAGTTTCTGCAATCTCCGCTGCACGAGTGCCGCCTTGACGTTTGCGTTGCGCCAGAAACTGCTGAGTCAATTCGGTAATGCGCTGTGCCAATAGGCTTTGCTGTAACGGCAGAGTCTGAGTTTCTTGAGTTGGCCATCCAGAGTGGGTTTGTCCTAAGCCAAAGGTGGTTTTATGTCCCGTTCCGCAATAAGGAGCAAACTGTCCTAAAGCATAGAACAACTGTTCAAAGTCAGGTTGGGAGGAGGCACCTGCCGCCAACCCCAACTCGATCGCACCCGTAAACCCGGTAACCGATCCTTTCTTTCCCGCCACTACTTTCACCGACTCCAAGCGGTGGCGATGAATTAGCACGTATTCCTCTACCCATGCTAAAAAGGCGTCTTGATCGAAGGGTTGGTTAGAAAAGTCATTCCAGCGGCGCAGGTAGCTGTGAAAGAGGTTGTTGGGTACGGGTAAGGGGAAGTGATGTCCCTTGCGGCGAAAGCTGGTGGGGGTGAGGAAGCTAAGTTTTAGGGTTTTGGCTGGGGCGTGGGAAAATAATTCATTATAAGTAGTGGGTGGTAGGGCTATCTTACAGGTACGAATCAGTAATGAGGTATCCCGTAACTCAATCTGTTCTGGTAGTGCCCGTACCCATTGCGCCAGCCACTCTACTACAGGTTTTGAGAGCGCTGTCAAGTACCAGCGGTAAGAGGTATCAACCTTGAGTTGCAGGTTTTTCCCAGCAGGGAGCAATTCGCCTTCTAGTCCAGAGATGGTAAAGGGTTTCTCAGATTGAGAGTCATGGAGATAGGCGGATAGTTCCGGGTTAGTTTGGCGCACCTGATCTAGGAACCAAGCGTGCAATTTAACTGCGTATTGAGGATAGAGATAGTCGGCGGCGCGGGGTGTTAATTCAAAAGCTAATCCTACCAGTTCTGTATCGGGCGGCCAACTGAGGTGGGATGGGGTAGCATCTTTTTTTGTGCGTTTGGGTCGGGGCATCGTGCTGTTGGAGAAAGTGAGTTAATTTAAAGGGGAGCATGTCGCCTTAATCAGCCCCCTGCCCCCTCTCCCAAGCTTGAGAGAGGAATAAAAGTATCCAATGTAGGGGCGAGTCGCCTTTTGAGGATAAATAGGGTAACCCATTAAATCTGTTGACTCGCCCTCCTCCTAGATAGTTTATTTTCTGGAAGTCCCAAACTCTAGAGTAATTAATCTGGTTTGACCAGTTCCTCTAATTCCTCAACCACTCGTTTCAATTCTGCTACCATGGGGCTGGAATTGTTCGGGTGATAGAGTTCTAAGAGGGACTGGTAAAACCACAATAGTCCTTCTTTGCCTGCTGTAAACACTGACCACAAATTTTCTCCCTGTTGGCGGTAATCCTGGAGGAATGACCTGGCATTATGGAGTTTATCTGCCAAAGCAACTCGGCGCACCGAGGGGGAACCCTGACGTAATTGGTCTAGATATCGCTGTTTGCGATCGCGCCAGGGTGGTTTGGGGAGGGTATCGGACTCGGTACAGCCATCAACAATAGCTACTACGGTTTCGCCAAAGCGCTGTTTGATTTCTGCGCGGGTAGCTGTGCCGCCTTGGTCTTCTACGGCATCATGGAGGAGAGCTGCGATCGCTTCGTCTTCATTGCCGCCATCTTCTAGAACTAGAGCGGTTACTGAAAGTAGGTGAGCGATATAGGGTATGCAATGAATTTTTCGGGTTTGATGGCGGTGCAATTGGTGAGCGTAGACTAAAGCCGCTTCAAATCTTTCGGTAAGTTTGGGTATATTCATGTGTCTTGTGTAGTTAATGGTGGGAATAGAATTGAGTCGCCCCCCTAGCCCCCCAACCTTGGGGGGAATAGAATTGAGCCGCCTCCCTAGTCCCCCAACTTTGGGGGGGCTAGTGCATAAGTCCTAGTGGTAATTTTTGAATTCCTCAGCAACTTCTCGGGCAATTTCCTGGCGCAATTCCCAAGGCATGATTACTTCTCCTTTGGGCCGCCAAGCCCTGAGGCGCAAACCGATGTTGGTATCCCCTTCTCGATACCAAGCTTTGTAGTAGGCATCCTGGGGGGAGCGAGACTTGAGAATTGTTAATAAGGTTTGCTGGTGAGGTTTTGGGGCATATTTTTGAATGAGTTGCTGTAGTTTTTGATAGGGGATAGGCTCAAAGGTTTCATGACGGAACGTGTCTTTGATGTAGCGATCGTGAAAGTTGCGCTCAAACCGTAATAGTAGGAGGCAAGAGGGGAGGTAGAAATCAAAGCCCCAGGCGTTTTGATTTATTTCTACTTCAATGTCATCGGGGGTAGGTAGGTGGTGGGGATACCGTTGCCGCAGGGATGTTGGGATATCTGGATTGTTCCAGTCTAAGGGTACGATCTGTTCGATCTTATCTAAACGGAAGTTATATCCCTCCCGCTTTTGTTCCGGATCTTGGCCAACAGTACAGAGGTAGACGGCGCGTTGCATATAGTAGATGCAGATGGGGTAAACAATGCAATTCACGCTGACACCGAGTTTGGCACTGTGGTAGATGAGTTTCACGGGTGGTACTGGAGTTTGCTGCCACAGGTGTTTGAGTTGGTGTTGCCAGTCTTCTACCCGGTCTTGGTTGGTAGAGGAGATGATATAGTCTACTCCCAGGAAAAATCGCCGGAACCCGCCGATCGGTTGAGAGAGATTTTGGGCGATTTCGTTGAGGTCGAGGTTAAGTGGGGGTAAGCCATCAAGGTTGGGTTTGGTATAGATAGAGTCTGAACTACCTGAGGTGGGGAAGTTGGGCAAGGTGGACACTCGTTGATAGTGTTGGTTTTGGCGTTGGAGCCAGCCTTGTTCTGCGAGAATTTGTAAGTCAGTCAACAAAGAGCGGCGAGTGACAGCCAAAGTCCTGGAATGTAAGAGTGCATCAAGGGGTTGACCGGAAATGAGGGTGTCATGGAAGATAGCATTATGTTGTTGGAGGGTGCTGCGCCATTCAGGTTCAAGGACTCCCGTTCTGGGTTGGAAAATCCACTCAGCAGTGGTTTTGGCACAGGCACAGTTGGGATCGTGCAGGTTGGGAATAGCTTCCCCTTTGGGATGAGTGGGGCTAAAAAAAGCATCGCGCCACTCGGCGTAAGTGAAAGGGTCATTTAACCAAACCCGATCTCGCTCGTCGCCGTAGAGACTGTGCAACCAAACCCAGAGGCGGATGGCTCGAAGGAGATTTTGTTTGAGTGAACCGCGTGCTAACCATTGGAGGAATTCGACCTGGGGGCGAGCCTCTTTTAGCTCAGCAATTTTCACCCTAATGTTGGCTTCGGACATGATCTCGCTGTAGTTACCTTTATTTTCTAGAGTACTTTTAATTAGAAGAGGAGGCTTCCAAGACTCTTTAATATAGAACTATAGATTTAGGAATTGGATGGATGACCACTTACAACATCAAACTTGACGGCGACATTCTCAGGATTAGTTTTGGAGATCCAGCTCAGAATGACCAGATTGTACGGGATGCGGCAGCACGGTTGGATGAGATGGCGCAGTCTGGGGAACTCAAGGGAGGGCAACTGCTGAAAATTAATGGGCCAGCTTCTTTACCTGTGGCTTGTGTATTGGCTCATAAGATGGCTCATCTGTTTGGAGCCGTGGGCGTGTTTGATCCGAAGTTGGGGAAGTATGTGATTTCTATTAGTCATAGCCCTATGTACAAGCTAGGGGATTTGATTGATTGAGTTGGCAAATGGCCATGAGAGACTTGACAGCCTCAACCGATTTTTGTAGTATACATGTATTACATGATAGTGCGCTGCGATTCAGGTTTTGCCAAAGGACATCATTGATGAAAGTTGTGCTGTATGGGCTGCCTCATTCCGGGAAATCCTGTTTGAAGGAGGGGTTGAAGCAAGCCATTCGCCGGATAAAGGGAGCGCCTTATCCTTACCTGGAACGGGGGGAGGATGTTTCGACTCGTCCAATGGTGCAAGCTTGAGCAAGGGTTTTAGTGGGTTTGAGTAGCAGGTAGATATTTTTTTGGTTGAGGTTATTCTTTATGTTGAGATTTTTGGGAATTATCTAATTTAGGGCTTCTGGTTAGGGGGATGTGGGGGGAGCGATCGCGCTTCTGATAGTAAGACTAACTCTGAAATCATGATTTTCCATTTCGTATCGGTATCAACTCGTTAACAAGGTTAGTTGGATAATGACAGATTCTGTACACCCGATTACAACTGGGATTGCTTGGTGTCTCGCATGGGGTGAGGGGCGTGACCCCCAATTTCATTTAAGTGTGTTGCAGCAACTGCGACAGGCTTTAAATGAGGGGGGAGAGGTTCCAGAGGAAGTAAGAGAGATTGTTGAGCAAGTTAAGCAACTGCAAAATATTGATGAAAATGATTTTCCTGATACTCTGGAACAATTAAAAAATGATTATCGAGATCTATGGGGACAGAATACTCGGATTGGCTTAGTCTATGGTGGCGCAACTAAGATTAAGCAATATGTTTTTGAATCGGCAAAACTGCCAGATATTAGGGGTGCTTCAGCATTACTCGACCGAATCAACTTGGTAGATATCCCTGCTTTCTTTGGCGAAGGCAAAAAATTGGTTTCAATCGATCAATGGTTAACAGAACACTTCCCAGGCTTAAAAAGCGCTTTAATTAAAGAACTGCTAATTTATTATAAAGGAGCCAACATTCTTGCCTTTTGCCCTGTTGCATTTATTGATGATTTAGCTAATGCCATCGAAAAACGTTACACTGAAGAGACATTAACTGCTAATTCCGCTGCT
This sequence comes from Cyanobacteria bacterium UBA8803, assembly GCA_003505715.1. Taxonomy (GTDB): domain Bacteria; phylum Cyanobacteriota; class Cyanobacteriia; order Cyanobacteriales; family Coleofasciculaceae; genus UBA8803. The sequence continues at coordinate 14,533 of DNXU01000112.1, forward strand.
GTAGGTGATAAATTTAAGCTATTAGAAATTGGCTTTGGGTTGCTAAATGAATCAATAGAACAGACAAACTGGCTAGACTGGTATCTTAAAAATCAGGAAAACCCTTTGGTCAAAGCTTACTATGAACAACCTGAAGTTAAAAATCCACGAGAAGCTTTTAGGAATCGTAAGAACTTCAACGAATTAGTTGGCAAGCTCGCATCTCGATTTAATAAACGACGCAATGGTAATGATGAAACAGAAAGTAATCGACCTACTCGTTGCTATCCACCAATGTTGGAAACTCATCCTTATTTATTGCGAGATGATAACACTCGTGCTTTGGCAGCAGTTCAAGCAAAAACAATTCCTAATAATCCTTGGCTTTCTGAACCATTAGCGCGTAAAAGAGCTGTCGGGCTACTAGCAAAGCGTGCAACTTCTATAGAGAAACTGCGACGGAACTGGTATCAGTTTGAATGGGAGCCTGAGTTTATTGCAGACTGGGTAACTAGGTTTAATGAGGAATTTTTAGAACATAACCCAGACTATCGGCAAAACTACTACAGGCGTTATCAGCCAGCCAAAATAGAAGCTGCTCAAAGCCTAACTGAAATTGGAGATGCAAGTAAGGGTTTTGTCGCGTACATTTATGCCGATGGCAATAATATGGGTGGTTATATTCAAAAGTATATTACAACGCCGAAGCGATATCAGAAATTTAGTGAAGATATTTTTGAAGCAACTAAAAATTCAGTTTATATGGCATTAGCAAAACATTTAGAACCTCATCAACTACAAAATTTAGATCCTGATGATGAATCAACCCATAAAAATGGTGATTGGATTCATCCATTTGAAATCCTCCTGCTTGGTGGCGACGATGTGTTAATAGTGGTTCCTGCCAACAAGGCACTTGAGATTGCTAAAACAATTGGAGATAAGTTTGAGGAGATACTACTTAAAACAGGTCGTTACAAACCAGTGAATAGTACCAAGGAAGCTCATCGATATAAAGGTGAAAGATTTCCAATAAGCCATTGTGAACTCAGCACTTCAATTGGAGTTCTAATTACTGCTTATAATACTCCTATTTACTATGCCAAGAATTTGTATGAACAATTGCTAAAATCTGCCAAAAAGAAGGCAAAGCAGTTAAAAAAGAACCATCACTATTACGGTGGCACGGTTGACTTTTTAACGATGAAGTCTGTAACAATGATTTCCTCAAATATAGAAACTTTTCGCAAAGAAGGCTTAACTAAACAGCCACCAAGACAACCAATACTAAAATTCTACGGTGCGCCTTACACATTGCATGAATTAGGAGGATTGCTTAAAACAGCAGAGGCGTTGAAGAAGTCAGAATTTCCGCGATCGCAACTTTATCAAATTCGCAGTCTGCTAGAGCAAGGCAAACATACAGCAATACTGAATTATCGTTATTTCCGTACTCGATTGAAACCTAAAAACCAAAAATTGCTCAAAGAAAAGTTTGAACAGGCTTGGTGTGAAGCTAAAACTAATGATGGCAACTTAGCACCGTGGATGTCTTTGCTAGAAGAAGATTGCACGACTACTTATGAAACTATTTGGCGAGAATTAGTAGACTTATATCCTTTCATTCAAGAATCTGAACAAAAGGAAAATAAACAGCTTTCTAATGCGGAAATACAAGCATGATTTATCTTCAAGAGTTATTATCAGATTCAGTAGAATCTATGTCACTTACTGCTGTAATTGACACTGCGTTATGTGTCGGTGCAGGTGGTTCTTCCGGTTCTTTAGCAGATAAACCAATTGTGCGTACTGCTGAGGGAAAACTACTAATTCCTGCTTCTCAACTTAAAGGACGCTTGCGCCATGAATGCGAAAAATTAGCACGGGGTTTAGGTTGGTATATTTGTCAGTCTCCTAACCCCCAAACTATGTGCCCGCAGCGTGCAGGTTTCCCGGAAGAAGAAGAAAGACATTTTCATCGCAATGATGACTATCGAGTGCCAGGGTATGAGAGATATCATTGCCTAATTTGCCAAATTTTTGGAAATCCTACCTTGCCGTTACGGATTATTTTTGATGACTTAATTTGTGAGGAATATCCAGAAAATTTACCTGAAGTTTTGCGTCCAGGTGTAACAATTAACCGTCGTCGTGGCACGGCTGAAGAGAAAAAACTATACTTTCTGGAAACCTCACCTGCAAATGCACAGCTACGATTTGGAGGAAATATTCACCTACAGCCAGATTATCCTCACTCTGCCAAAGTGCTGCTTTTAGCAGGGTTGCATCACATTAAAGCGTTAGGTGGTTCTAAATCGGCTGGACTAGGTTGGTTGCAATGGGAATTTAAAGGACTATCAGTGAATGAGAGTGATTGGCAAGCACTTTTACCAAGAGGTGAGAAATGAAACAAATTCAGTTAAAAATTACAGCTTTATCGCCTTTAGCAATTGGATTGAAGAAACCCGGTTCTGTGAGTGAAGCTAGCGATTATATTCAGGGTTCGGTGATTCGAGGAGCAATGGCTTCCAAGATGATTCAACAATCTAATCTACAAAATCCTGACTTGACGGCGAATGGTGGCGATTTCCAAACCCTATTCTTGAGTGAAAATCCTGCAATTTTTCGCAATGCTTATCCGGCGTCTTCAGATAGTGAAGCGGAAGTTAAGGTATTGCCTACTACAGCTTTAAGTTCTAAGACTAACCCCGGCTTCAAGCCTAAAGGATATGGCGTTTTTGATACTTTAATTGACCGCTTCTGTTCTGATATTTATGGTCATCCCTACGATCCAAATTGTCCCAAGGATGGTGGGCGAGTTGAACCCTATAGTGGTTTCTATAGCGAGAAAAAGTCCAATAAATATAAAAGTCATTCGGTATCTAAACGCCTTCTAACTCGCGTTGGGATTAATCGCAGTAGGGCAACAGCAGAAGAACAAATTTTATATAGTATTGAAGTTCTCAACGAAACCCAGGAAAAGAAGCCAGTAGTTTATCGTAGCTCGATTATTGTAGAAGATGATAACCTTGCAGACTTACTCACTGAGTTCATCACTAACAATCCTCAAAACTTCCGCCTGGGTGGTTCAGCTTCGCGGGGATTAGGTAAAGTTGAGATTAAGGCGACTGCTGAGGAAGTGAAGATAACTATTGAATCGCGCATTCAACAGTTTAATAACGTTCTTCAGCAGCGTTGGGATGAGTGGGGTAATCTCTTTGGTAATCTTTCTCTAAAGAATCGCACTTACTTCACCCTGGACTTGCAATCTGATGCTATTTTGACGGAAAATTGGCGACGCACTACGGTGATTTCTCCTGAGATGATACGGCAAATTACTAGTGTAAATGACACTGATCTAGAACTACACGTCGCTTATAGCAGCTATGACTATATTTCTGGATGGAACTCTGCTTGGGGATTGATGAAAGATGTAGATTTAGTGGCTAATAGAGGTGCTGTTTATTTATTCAGTACAACTAAAAATAAGGAGAAGGAATGGATTGAGGCTTTGAAAAAGTTGGAAATTAAAGGAGTAGGAGATCGCACCTGCGAAGGCTTCGGTCAAGTTCGAGCTTGCAACGAATTTCACACTGTATTTCGGGAGAATCTTGTATGAGTTATGCAACAGAACAAAAAATAGAATTACAAATTCAAAAAGGAATTCGTCAAGCTGAAGATAATCTGGTTATTTGGATTCAGGATGCTTTAGATAATTGCCAATATGGCAAGTTGGGAAAAGAAGAACTAGAAGAATCACAGTTCCGAAATTTAGTGCGTGTTGCTGACACAACAGATAGTGCAGAAGTCATCAAGAACTTTATCCGCTATCAAGTTGGTCGAGAGAAAAAATGGGGAAGAGGCAAAGAATCTCTAGCTGAGAGAATTGTTCAAGACATTGATGGAAACATCAAGAAGACTGCTCAAATCATTGCTGAGTGTTCTCAAAGTGACTTCAAACCAATTTGGCTAGAGCTGATTCGCCGTTATTTAGGTTATGGTTCTCGTTATCTCAAGTATTTAAAAGATGGTAAAAATTTATGAGTATCTATAACTTAATCAACTCAATAAGTAGAGCTATTATGTAGATATGGGAATCAAAAACAGTTTGAGAATGGATTACAAAAATATCAACCTAAATAGGAGAATAAAATAATGAGCCAAACTAAAATTATTACTTTTTTAGGTGCAATAGCTCGCTCAACTACTTACAGCTATCAAGATAAGAATTATGTAGGAGAAGTTTTTGCTCAAGCACTTCGGGAGTTTTGTCAATACGATACTATGCTCGTATGTGTAACCGCTCTGGCAAAAGAAAAGACTTTTCCTATACTTGAAGCATTAAACGATTCGCGCATCCAGCCAATTGATATCCCAACTGGTAGAACAACGGAGGAAATGTGGGAAACTTTTAAAATCATTACTCAGCAGGTTGATGAAGGCGATCGCGTGATTTTTGATATTACTCACGGACTGCGCTCACTCCCCTTTATTGTTTTCTTATTCGCTGCCTACTTGAAAGCTGCTAAGAGTGTTAGCATTGAAGCAATTTATTACGGTGCATTAGAATTAAGCGATTCAAAAAATGGAATTCCTGCACCTGTCATTGATTTATCAGAATTTGTGTCAATGATTGATTGGATTACAGCAACCGATCAATTTATTCAAACAGGTGATGCACGACAACTGTCTGGGTTACTTAATTCAGATGGTAATGCTGGAAATGCAACTAAAAAAGCCGCGAAAACACTCTTTGATATTTCAACAGCTACAGTTCTTTGCCAACCTTTACATCTAGCTAAGATAGTTGCGAACTTAGAACCTGATCTCCTCAAAGCTCAAGAACAAATAGAACGCACAGTTCCACCATTTGAGACGCTACGCCAACGTATCACCGACACATTTGGAGATTTTATCGGTGATTTTAAACAAGAGACAAAAGCAGCACTAAAAGCACAGTTGAGATTAATTAAATGGTATTTCGATAATAACCGATTGATGGAGGGAATGACTCTGGCTCGTGAGTGGTTAATCAATGGGGTAATTTACCGACTAGGCTTGGCTTTTGATCTGAAAGTTAAGAATCGTGAAGAAATTGCTAAAGCGATTTCAGGTGTAGAAATGGTGAGTAGCGATCGTCTTACAGTTGAAGAACTAAATGATTATGGCAAAATCATTCATGATACCTGGTCAGAAAAAGACAGCTTGAGTCAGTTATGGAATGTTCTCCAACCTGTACGAAATGCTCTCGATCATGCAGGTCATCAAGAAGGTGCTATGTCTGTTGAAAAGATTTTAAAGAAAGTACATCAAATCAGTCTCCTTCTTGATAATCTTGCTACCACATGGGAACTTATATAGGAATTCTCAAACAGTTGTGGTAATTTTTTTAGGTTTAATGCCGACTTAGAGAGCATTTTATCAAAGCAATCTCTTACAACTTCATAACTATGATCTCAATTCAATCTCCACCTAAATTATCCTTAGCAGAGTTTTTGAAACTGCCAGAAACTAAACCTGCTAGCGAATACATCGACGGAAACATTTACCAAAAACCAATGCCAAAAGGAAAGCACAGTGCCGTACAAACTTTTTTAGCCCCTGCTATCAATCAAGTTGCTATTCCTCAACGAATAGCTCGTGCGTTTACAGAGCTGCGCTGTACGTTTGCTGGACGATCGCTTGTCCCAGATATCACAGTCTTTTCCTGGCAACGAATTCCTCTTGATGCCAATGGAGAAATTGAGAATACTTTTGAAATTAACTCAGATTGGACAATAGAAATTTTATCACCTTTTGAATTAACTTTATTCTGAGGATAAGTTATGTTTGATACTTTCAAAAACAGATTGGAAATTACAGGAACTCTGCGGACTATAACTGCACTTCGCATTAGTGCAGGTCGTTCTACTGAACCAATTGGGTCAGATTTACCTGTGATTAAAGATGCTTTGGGACGCCCTTTGATACCAGGAGCGAGTTTTAAGGGGGCGTTGCGATCTCGCCTCGAAAGCTTCCTACGGGGCATTTTAGGAAGTGATCGCAAGTTAGTCGCCAATCCTGCTATAGAGGAGGAGTGGTCAATAACCTCTCAAGAAATGAAGAAACTTAAGGATGAAAACACGACTGATAATGCTCTAACCGATGCCATTATAGAACACACAGACCTCGTTTCTCGCTTATTTGGTTCTCCTTGGATTGCTAGTAAATTCCAAGTGCGAGACTTAACAGTATCATCTGAAAATTGGTTTGGACAGTATCAAGAACGAGATGGCGTCGCTATTGATAGAGATACTGAAACAGCAGCGGATGGCAAGCTCTATGACTACCAGGTAGTACCTGCTGGGACTCCTTTTGAATTTAAGGCTGTAGTGGAAAATGCCGAAGAGTGGGAATTGGGTTTGTTGATGATTGGTTTACACCAATTTGAGACAGAACAAATTGCCTTGGGAGGAGGGCGATCGCGTGGTTTAGGAGTAGTTAAACTAGAAGTTAACCAGATGCAGTGGTTCGATACAGAAGACGACCCAAATCGCCTGCTAACCTACTTACAGAATTTAGTTAAAGGAGAAATGACAACATATCAATGTAGTCTAGAACGCCAAGATGCTCTTAAACAAGATTGGACAGATGCCCTAATTACTCATCTAAGACAAAAAGTAAATTCTCTGTCTAAGACTCAAGCAATTTGACAGTATTCGTGAGGTTACTATGGGTTTCAGTAATTACAAAGATATCGGTGAAGTTCTCCAAGAATTTCAAGTAACTTACACCGCAGCTAATTTTATGGGAGCCACTGACTTTAGTATCCCTGATTATTTTAGGGAAGACTTGGAATTTATGATGCGAGAAGCCGTTGTAGACAATTCCGAGTTTGCTGTGTGTGAAAACTTGATTTATCCAGTTATTAAAGAAGTTTGGAAACTTTATTATAGTAAGTTTGTTCTCTGGAGCCATAAGTCACTTGCCTACGATGAAAATCTTTCAGGTTTTCCTGAATATATTTTGGCTAAACGCTCTCCTTTAGGAAAATTTGTGTTTGGCAAGCCTTATTTTCTATTAGTTGAGGCAAAGCAAGATAAATTTGATGAAGGATGGGCGCAGTGTCTAGCTGAAATGGTTGCAGCAGAAAAATTGAATGATGAACTAAAAATTACTGTATTTGGGATTGTATCTAATGGAACAACATGGCAATTTGGCAAGCTAGAAGGGCAGATTTTTACTCAAAATGTTACTCCTTACACAATTTATGAACTAGACAAACTTTTTGCTGCTGTTAACTATGTATTTCAACAATGCGAAATTGAGCTAAATGAGTTAGTATCTGCTTAATTTTTAACTATCTATGTAAATTACTCAGTCATGCACAAACGATTTGTTAATCATTGCACGATCGCACTCAGCATAATTCCCGATGGGCCAATTCTAATTAAGTCTGGTAAAGAAGGCGCAGATCCGACTAAACCAGATATGGAATTTGTTGAAACATACCATGCTGGTGGTCGTTCTATTTACCTCCCTGGAAGCAGTCTCAAAGGAGCAATTCGCGCTCAGGCAGAGAGAATTGTGAGAACAGTAGGGAGAGATAAACGCCCTACCACTGAAAATGCTCTCTGGGCAAGTAATCCTCTCAATTTAGATGAATTAAAATATCTTGACAACCTTTCAGACTCCAGAGATATCTATCGGTTGTCTTCCTTTACTGACCAAATGTTTGGCAATACCTCCATTGCCAGCCGTGTCAGAATTGAGGATGCTTATCCCGTTGATTCCAAACAGCTAAAGATTGAAGAACGTAATGGGGTAGCGATTGACCGAGTGTTTGGTTCTGTTGCCGTAGGGCCGTTTAATTACCAAGTTTGCACTAGCGGCGAATTTCACACCAAAATCCATCTGAAAAACTTCTCTTTAGCTCAACTGGGTTTAATTGGATTGGTATTGCGAGACTTAAATGATGGTTGGTTTGGTTTAGGCTTTGCCAAGTCTCGCGGCTTGGGTATGGTTGAGGTGAAACTCAACTCAGCAGTTGTCCAATATCCCGGCTGTGTCTTAGAAAATGAACAAATTTGCAGTCTGGGAGGGCAAGGGCAATGGTCTAATAATGTACTGCTGGGTACTGGAGTGTTTCTACAAGAGGAAGAACGGGCAAGCTATGGTTTTCCAGCTAATGATGTGCAAGAAACTCCTGTTCAAGCTGAATCAATGCCTCTAGGTTTTGGCGTGCAGTTGCAATGGCAGGGGGATGAACAAGTGAAAGATTTGTTTACAAGGGCGGTTCGCTCTTGGCGTCGGATATTGGAGGGAGCAGCAGCATGAATCCTTTTGTTGGCGTTAGCGAACAACTTCTGACGGTAGAGCAGTTGAGAGAATTACTACAACAGCCATCGACTCAGCCTAATTATTACTTCCTGCGCTGGCATCATAAAGTTAGCGGGATTGTAGAACAACTGCCAGATGAGTTTCCCAGTCCAGAGGGGCAGATGTTTAATTGCGATCGCGAATTGCGCTGGAAACAACAAAGTCCGGGCTACTACACAGTCCTACTGCTCTCCAATACTGGTAAAGAATCAGCATTTACTCCTGTAGGTGAGGAGTGGAAAACAGAACAACGAGCAGCCTATGGCTATCGCCGTGATGAAACTCGTTTTCCTCAAGCGCTAGTTTACCCTGACAGTCTTGATATCAGAATTAGCTCAGAACAGACTAAGACGAACAAGCCTAAACTCGCTCAGCGTTATTTTATCGATCGCAAAACTTCAACCGTGCATTTTGTTGCCCTAACCGTGGAAATGCCCCAATGACGAACAACAAACCTATTCCCCGTTCACGCGATCGCCAAACTCAAACGATCGCACCCAAACCCTATGAACTGATTTCCTTCCCTAAGGAAAAACCACAATTGCTACCTCCTATAGAGCAAGATCGATATCATGCCGATCGATATCATGGCACGCTGCACCTTACATTAACTGTTCAGACAGCACTCCACGTCTCAACTGGTGTAGTAGCAATGGGGAGTGATGTAGGGCAAAAGAGCATTCCCCTGATTAAAACGATGATTCAGGGCAGTGAAAAAAATTTAATTATTCCAGGTAGTTCTCTCAAAGGTGTGGTGCGCTCAGTATATGAGGCCATTACTAATAGTACGCTAGCTGTGGTTAGCTCTAAGGAAAAAGACCGCATCCCACCAGAACGGCTGCCGTGTAAAGACAAAAAGCGTCTGTGTCCTGCCAGCCGGGTATTTGGGGCGCTTGATTGGCAAGGGTTAATTTACTTTACTGATGCTCGCTGCCAGTCAGCAGGTTTTCGCCCTGGATTTATGCCTTCTTTATACCGTCCCCGTCCAGACCAAAACCAAAAATATTTTAAGCAAGGTAAAGTAGCAGGACGCAAGTTTTATTACCACACGATTAAAGCAGTTGATAAAGGACAGCAGCAAGGCATACCTGTACAGGAGGCAACTAAAGAGTTTGTTTTCACCACACAACTACACTATCGGAATCTAACTCAGCCTGAACTGGGAACGCTATTAATTGTACTGGGGCAAGATAAACCGAAATATCCCATTGCTCTGAAAGTGGGGGGTGGCAAACCCATTGGGATGGGAACGATGACGGTTGATGTAACAATGATCGAGCAACCCGCTAATTTACGCGATCGCTATTTATCCTACCAGTCACAACCGGATCAACTTACGGGAAACCAACTGCAACAAGTGATGCAAAGAGCAATTCAGGAAGCGCATCGGCAACTCGTGCAATCTCCCCAGTTGCAGGAATTAGCAGCTGTACTGAAATATCCTACAGATCGAGAACCGCCAGAAGGAATGTACTAAATGCTAGGGACTCAAGACTTAACAGAACTCCAGTGGCAAATAGCTCACGCGATCGCTCACACCTTAGTGAAAGCAGATACTGATGTGAACGAGTTGGGAAAGGCGATCGCTTACCTTCGCGCTTATGTTAATCGGGAGAATGCCGGAGCCAGATTTTTTGATTATCTCAAGACCTTAGTAAAGAATGGCAGGCAAATTGGGCATAGCAAGCGGACTACCGATTACTACGAAAATATTGAGAGTGCCTGTAGCCAATACCTGAAAGCTTATCAAGACGATGCTGCTACCATGCTGCAAATCTTGGGTTGGGCATCTCGTCTGATGCGCTATTACAAAGATGCTGGGTGCATTGGGGAAATTACCGCCCCCACTGTCGAGTCAGTACGGCAAGCAGAAATTGCTGAGGTTATTAGCGCTCATAACTTTGCGGTTGGTCAAATCCTGGAAGCAACGGTTACGGCAGTTAAGGGAAATAAGGTGACGTATGAGATTCTAGGAACTATTAAACTGACTGAAAAAGAGCCAAAAAAAGCTCAATCACTCTCTGAAGGTCAAAAAGTAAAGGTTGAGATTTTAGACCTGAAAGAAGACGGCAGCATCAAAAAGGTTAAATGTGTTGGCTGAAACAAGGCTATTTGTGGTTATGGAGCCTGCCCCAGCTTATAATAGAAGGCAATGCTCATAGGTTAATCTGTGATTTTTTTACCTTTTAAGGAGAGAAACAGGTATGACTAGGCCAAACTCTAATTTCATAGTACTAGACCACTATCCTGCATCTGTATATTCTGTGTCTTCTGAAAAAAAGCAAAAGCTGTACTTTTCTCAAAGCCCATACAAAATTGTGCCTGAAATGATTGTTACCCGATATGTTACTCAGCTATCACCAGTTACCATTTTTAACAAGCCCTCTGCTTGTTAGGGAACGGCAACGCTTGCCTTGCAAGCGGGTAAGACACTAAGGCACTGCTGTTGATTAGGGGCTACTAAAAATGGGATATAGGCAACATCTGTTTCCTGTATCCCATTCTTAGAGTTCAAAAACTTTTCAAAACTTACTGAGTAGCTTAATAACTATCTACTCCTATGTAAGAATTACTGAACTAATAAACGGAAAGATTAGTAATGAGCGAACCGAACAGAGGTAAGGTTCATCTAGTGACTAGCGTAGTGATAGCACTAGATGAAGAAGATGGAGTTTTAATAGCAGGAATACTTTCAGATACTCCCTTCAAAAATGTTGAACAAGAGTCAGCATCAATAGAAAGTCTCGTAGGGAGTTTTGCATTTACTAGGCGTCAAGCTAAATTTCTGAGAGATCGCATTAATGAATTCTTGAAGGAGCAGGAATGATTTTTACTACTAATTTGATGGAAAAGTCCACATATATCTTTAAGGGGGAAAGCTCTTGGAGTAGGGAAGTCAAAATTTTCCTCTTTCCTCCTTCTCCTGAATTTTTACGAGAAAGGTATTATTCCCAGGCTTTTGCTGTGCTTGAAGTACAGAAGTTGCTACAGAAGTTAGCTAAAGTAGAAAATATACGCAGAGCGAGAGCGGTTGCACCAAACGCCCCAGACCTTCATATCATCGATATTGAAGTAGAGCTGCAACCGGAAACTGAGTTATCAGCGGAAGCTTGGGATAAAATTCAAGACTTAGTAATTGAATCGGAATGGAAGTTACGTGATGATACGGAAGAGAAATGGTTCTTTAATGCTGAAGAGGTAGAAGCATTCTCCAAAATAGTAGATGGGGCTGAAGTGGTTGGTCAGTATCCTATTCATCGTTCAAAAATGTCCAAGACATCTTTTTCAGTACAACAAACTCATGCCAAAGACTAGAACATTATTTAAGTTCAATGCTGTTAAACAATAGTTAGCTATTGCTGGCTGAAAAACTTTAATAAAAACTACAAGTTATGCCGTTGTACATTCCTTTAGTGTTTTTGAGTTATTAACATTTATGCCAAATCCTCAGATTCATCTGGAACAAGCTGAACATAATGAGAGCGCAGCAAGCAGTGTGAGGCAAGATTATCCTGATTGGGCAGTGACAATGTACTTCTATGCTGCCTTGCACTGGGTAGAACACTATGCTCTGCTCAAGGGATGTAACATTGCAAGAGATTATGATTCAGGGCGCTCAAAACACGACAGTCGGCAGCAGTATATCAATCAAATAGCTATAGATCTAAACAACCCCAGCTTGCGTAAGGCTTATCAAAACTTAGAACTAGACAGTCGCAAAGCTCGGTATTTAATTAATCTAAACACCAAGGCACAGACTTACTACTCTCAAGCGAGAGTTATTAATTGTTATAAAAATTTGCAAACAGTCAAAAATTTACTACAGTAGTTGACCTGTCGATTGCCTCTTAACTCACAATGCCTTCGTCTGCTGTCAGATTTTACTCACAAACGGCTAGATACTTGACTTATAAAAAAGATGTAGCTACAATATACAAGATTAAGGGAATTGCTACGTGAACATAACAAATTTACAATATTCCCCGTAAGGGGATAGACACTAGCAACCTTAAGATGCTGGATAATAGTCAAGTACTGTTCCTCAGCCTTCCCCGCAAGGGGATTAACGCAAAAATGAATAGAACCAGCAGTAGTCCGCTTTGGCCAAATAGCAGAAGCGGCTCTGTTGTATTTAGCCCTCCGGCAAATTCTGTGCTGTTTTTGAGGGAAAGTGCGATCACCCCCTCCTTACCAAACAACTACACTGAGAACAGTAGGTGATTGACAAAAGCTGATGAAGACAAAGCCTTTTAGTGAATTGCGAAAGCGGATGACACCAGAGCAAAGGGCAAAAAACAAAACTCTTGCTCAACTTGCGCTACTCCATCTTACCCTTATCGAACTACCAAAGTCGTTGGGGACTACACAGGAAAGCCTGGAAAAAAACCTCAATGTTGTTCAGTCTGCTTTGTCCCAGTTGGAGAACCAAGAAGATATTCAAGTCTCTACTCTCTCCGACTACATTAAAGTTTTGGGTGGCAATCTAAAACTAGTAGCTCATTTCCCTGACGAGGAAATTGTTCTCGCTCAATTCGAGTAACTGATACTCGGTAGTATACATGCTTAGTAAGTAAAGAGCGCTCCGAAAAATACTGGACAGTAAACATTTATCACTGAGAATATAAAAAATCGGTGCTGCTCTTTACTTACGGTGCTAGTGGATTGACTTTTTTACAAAGTTCAGATATTGTTTGGATAGCTAGAGGTAGAAATTGTTTCAACTACCTTAACTAGGTATTTTACCTTACCCCGTCAGGGGATAGAAACACGCCTCTAGTATGATGATTGAAAAATTGCTTCAGTCTTCTTTTACCTCTTCCCCGCAAGGGGACTAATCCAAAAAAGAATAGAAACAGCAGTAGTCCGCTTTTGCTAGACAGCAGAAGCGGTTA
>DNXU01000112.1:27773-39640 GCA_003505715.1 Cyanobacteria bacterium UBA8803
TTCAAATTCCGTTGCGTGTTCTTATGGAAAGAGCGATCGCCTAAGCCTTAAGCCATAACAGGATAAGATGCCGGAATATCTGAACAGTGGTTTGCGATCGCGCTAACCAATATCTCCCCCAGTCATTACAGAACCTAAACCTATCTCTACCATCATGTCATCCCTTCAATCGGCACCCGTTGTCAAGTCAGTAAGGCTAGGGGAATTGATTTTACAGAAAACCGAAAATGCTTGTATTGTGAGTGTAATATAAGAAATGGCGCTTACAGATTACAGTGTCAGTTTGTCAGGTAAACATGGTTTGCGAGGTTGAGTATACAGACGAGTTTGTATTGCTCGACTTTATCAATTGTACGATTAAAATAGTCTTACAGTAACTCCATAGTAGCAAGTTAAGGTTTAAGATAAAAAATTAAGCAAGCCGCTAGTTGAATAAATTCCAAATAGCGCTGTGGCTGTTTATCCCAACGGATGAGTCTATGAGAATTAAACACCTAAGAGTTGATAACTTTAAATCCCTGGTTAAGTTTGATTTGCCTTTGGCAAATTTCAACACTTTGGTTGGTATTAATGGTTCAGGCAAATCAACAGTATTACAATTCTTTGATTTTTTATCTCAACAGGTTAAAGGCGATTTAGACGATTGGTTGAAAAGACGGCAGTGGAAAGCTTCTGATATTAATTCCAAATTAACTCGCAAGAATAACATTGATTTTGAAGTCTTACTTAGTGATGATCAAAACTTTGAAGTTAAGTGGTCGGCCAGCTTTAATCGTAACACCTTGCGTTGTACATCTGAACGTGTAGATTGGAATAAAAATTTAATCATGAAAGTAGAGAATGGCAAATACAGTATCTGGAATTTGGATGAGCAAGAGCAAGAGAGTAAACTTATAACTATTGCCTTTGATTATCAAGGATCGTTACTATCCCAGATTAAAGAATCTCAATTAACTCCAGAAATTCTTGAACTCAAGAAATTTTTTGAAGGTTTATATACCTTAGACCTTTTGGCTCCTGAGTTGTTAAGGCAACGTACACGAGATGCCCAGAATAGTTTGGGCTTAGGCGGTGAGCGTCTCTCAGCATTTCTGTATGAAATGGGGGAAATAAAACGAGAAAATATTCGACAAAAATTGTCTGATATTTACCCAAACCTGAAGCAAATTAATGTAGCAACCATGCGTTCTGGATGGAAGGAGCTTACGGTTCAAGAGCAATTTGGCAATACTCTATTAAAAACAGAAGCACGGCATGTAGCTGATGGTTTTCTCCGTATGCTGGCAGTTTTTGCCCAACTGTCTAAAGAACAAAGTTTTTTGTTACTTGATGAAATAGAGAATGGCATTAATCCAGAATTGATTGAGTTTCTTGTCGATAGCTTAGTTAAAGCTTCTCCACAAGTACTTGTCACCACTCATAGCCCAATGATTTTGAATTATCTTGAAGATGATATTGCCATTGCGGGTGTTATCTATCTATATAAAAAAGACAACGGATCTACACAAGCTGTGCGACTATTTGATATTCCTTCTATGCGCGAGAAATTAAGGGTAATGGGACCAGGTGAAGTTTATGAAGACACTTTACTAAATCAACTTTATGAGGAGATAAATATGATAAAAAAATAAATCAGTACCATGGAGGTTAGCGATGTTTTTATTGCTAAGTGGAGAAGGGACAACTGATATAGGCACTCAGGATGATGAAATTGGCCCTATGACTAAGTTTATTGATAATTGGATTACTCCACGTATCAATTATTCATTAATTGACATAGGCCAGTATACTCTTGTTACAAAAGAAGAATTATCTCAAAAAGCAAAGAGCATAAAATCTCTTTCAAAAAAAGGCAAGAAGCATCCGAGTGAAACACGTTATTACTATAAAAATGCCAGAGCTTTAGCTTTATTAGCCCAAGAAGAAAGCAGTAAACGTGATAGTATAACAGTAATACCAATTTTGTTTAGAGATGCTGATGGTACAGCAAGCTCTGATAGAGGAGAATGGGAATATAAAAGGAAATCTATGTTAAAGGGATTTGAACATGAAGGAATTTTAACTGGTGTGCCAATGATTCCCAAACCAAAGTCAGAAGCCTGGATTTTGTGTGCCTTGCGTAACAATTATCAAAATTGTCAGCAACTTGAAAGTGAGTCAGGTAATGATGATTCGCCTAACTCATTGAAAAAACAGTTAGAGGATCATCTTGATGAACCAGCAACAAGAGAACTACTGAATGATCAAATTGATCTAGGTAGGCTAGATATTAGCAAGATTGTAGATATGCCTAGTCTTACTGCATTTAAGCAGAGATTAGATGAGGTATTGGAAAATCTTGGGTGGTATCGGCGGGAATATTGAGCAAGTATTAAGCCAGTTGCTCAGGTAACGCGATCGCACTCTTCCTATGCCCTATTCCCACTACAACCAGTTACCAATCAAGACAAAGGGTGCCCAAAATCCGGGATGGCTTTGCAGTCCTCTGGGATGCTCTGCGATCCAGATTTGTTGAGCCATCTGTAAGGCTTCGGCTTTACTCAGTCCATCTCGCAACCCCTGGTAAAACCTAGCCACAATCTGTGCTGTTGCTTCATCATCAACTTGCCAAAGGGAAGCAATAGCACTTTTAGCTCCCGCTTGGAGGGAGATCCCAGCAATACCAAGGGCATCGCGATCGCTCCCTGCTGCTGTCTCACAAGCCGTCAGCGCTAGCAACTCAATTGGTTCGCTATTGTGATCGATGCTGCGAATAATCTGATAAAGTTCGTTCATCGTCAGCTTTTGGTTATATTGACCCGTACTAGGCAGTTGATTATCGCCTCCTCCAACTAACTTTCCTGTGACTAAATAGGTCTCATTCCCGTCAAAACCAAACTTGCCATGGGTAGCTAGGTGGATGATGGGATAGGTTTGTTTCTCTAACTCTTTTTGCAAGCGCTCTGGAGTGAAGTTTTCATCGAATAACGCTAAGGTTTCAGAGATAGTAGCGCTCAGGCTATTAATCTCCAACCTGACATTATTGAGCGGTTTAAAAAAGGTTGTGCTATCAACCGCCGAGGGTTTTGTTAAGCCAAACGCTAATGCCCGTAACCGCCGCTGCTTTAATTGAGTAGGGTTGACAAGGGTGAGGCTGGGAACGTTGGCGATCGCATACTTCTGCATCAAGAATTGTTGGCCGTCATAAAGCGCAGCCATAGGGATACTGCGCAGTATCCCATCGTGAACGAAGACTAGGGTTTTTATCCCCCGTTGCTCTAAATCAGAGGCAAACGGCTCTACTACCCATTGATACAATTGTTTGGCTGGTTCTTTAAAGGCATTGCTGCGGTCAGAACGCTTTTCCAACTTCAGGCGAAACTCGTTAATAGTCTCGGTGAATTCTTGGCGTTTAACTGGTAGCCAATGGAGTTGGGAGTTAAATTTCCCAGTATGATCGGGTAATGTCAGGATAATAGCCGAGCGCTCATTCAGGATAATCGAGCTAAAAACAGCCGTATTGCGATCGACCAGAGCAACGGGTTTGGCAATGGGAACTACTTCACAATCCTGGCCTAAGTAATTTTGCAGTTCTGCCAGCTTCAACTCATCTAGGGTTGCCAAGGCTGATGCCAGATTGGCTTGAACATCTAACATCCCTGTAGAATTGGACGCTTGCTCTAGTCTTAACTCAGCATATTGGCGGTAAATCGACTCAATGGTTTCGCGAAAGTCTAGCTGCAAATCTCGCTGGGCAATGATGAGACTGGTGCGGATGCTGCGCAGTGTCTTCAGAGCTTTGTCGTAGGCAGCGATCGCCTTAGCCATCTGGTCTTTTGCCTTGAAAATCCGTCCCGCTTGCCACTCCCATAAATAAAGGCTTTCGTTGGTCATCCCAGCCATTTGAGCCTGTTGGGTCAAGCTTAAAGCTAGTTCGTAGTTCTGACTGCATTCGTAGATATGACCCAAAGTACCTAGAGCAAAAGATTTTGCGTGAGCGTCTTCAAGGTGTTGTGCAATTAGAACAGCTTGCTTAAGGAGTTCTACCGCTTCCCCAATTGGTTTTGTGCCCAAGCATTGAGTGGCAGAGCTAACGAAGAAGTTAGGAGAGGTTGTGCCTGACTGACTGAGTTGCTGCAACAACGTCGCTAATTTAATCGCATGATAAACTTTATCCCTAGAATTGGGCAAACCTTGCCAAAGCGCTAGAGCTTGGGGAAGAGGAGCGAAGGCTGAGGTGAGGGATTTAACTTGATGGCGGCGATAGAAAGGTAGGCTCAGATTGAGAAGTGCCCGCACTTGACTCGGAGTGTCGTTCTGCTGGCGAGCTAGGTCGAGGCTATTCTGGAAATATTGAATGGCTTGGTCGTCATAACCGATAGCAGAGGTGCTAAAACGTTGAGCTTCGCTGGCCGCATTACTTTGCGTAGCCAATTGGGCACGGGAGTAATAGCGATTAGCTATCTTAGTGTAGAGATTACCCCAACTATTAAAGATCTCAGAAATGTAAGTGGTATTACCCATTTGGCGAGTGAGTTCCAAACCCTTTTCCAGGTAGGGAATGGCTCGCTCGAACTCGCCCTGGAGGAGATAAACATTCCCCAAGCTACCCAACGCTGCTGCCTCTCCTAAGCGATCGGAGTGAGAGCGGGCAATTTCTAAAGCACTGCTGGCGCTACACAATTGTTCTGTGTTTGAGAGTACCCCAACTCGCCCCTCTTCCCCTCTAGAGTCGCCGCACAAAATCGCGATCCCTCGTCTGTACTGTCCCAAACTAATATAAGCTTGAGCCTGTTCGGTGAGCATTTGCCCCATCTGTTTGATATCGCCTATTTTACGGTAGTAATTAATAAGTTCCTCGCACTTAGCGATCGCTTCGTCGAGTTGACCTACTTGTTGGTAAGCCCGCACTAGATTTTTCAAAACGGTTATTTCATCACTAGAATAGGTAGCACCTGGGGAGTGAGTACTTGGGACAACCTCCCAAATGGCGATCGCGCCTCGAACATCCCCAGCCTGATATTTATCAAACCCTTGTTGCAGAAATTGCTTACCATCAGGAAGATGAGCCATTGCCACCTCACCCCCTGGCATTTGCGTCTTAGTGAGGGGAAGATGGCCTAGTCCCAAGCCTAAGATAAGGCTGAGGGCACATAAAAATCCCAAAACCATACGGAAACTGAAATGGCGGCAGTTTGTGCGTTTTTTCCCCATTCTTAATCAGGTCTTCCGTACTTAGTGTGCTAATTTGTTGCCAAAAAATGTTTGAAATTATTGTAGGGCAAGACTTGTTAGGTAGATCTGAGTTAAAAAGAGCCTTTTTTTAGCCACTTCAGGCATAACCCCCTGCCCATAGAGGGAATCAACAATATTTGATATGATTAACTTCCCTAGCGATCGTTCTCCGTCTAAGGATTTTTATCACATGAAAATTGGCAGTCGCTACCTCGGTGATGGCAAGTGTGAATTTCGGGTTTGGGCACCTCAGCGGCAGAGTATAGCAGTTCACATTGTCTCCCCGCAAGACCGCTCGATCCCACTGGAGAAAGATGAATGGGGATATTGGCAAGTCACGGTATCGGGAATTGAGCCAGGTACGCTCTACTTTTACCAGTTGGATGGCACCACTGATCGACCCGATCCCGCCTCTAACTGGCAACCCAAAGGAGTACACGGCCCTTCTCAAGTCGTCGATCACCGCTTCCCTTGGCATGATGTAGCTTGGCAAGGCATTCCCTTGTCAGAAATGATTATGTATGAGTTGCATGTCGGGACTTTTACCCCAGAGGGAACCTTTGAGGCAATTATTCCGCGCTTGCCTGACTTGCTAGAGTTGGGAGTTAATGCCCTGGAAATCATGCCAGTCGCCCAGTTTCCAGGCGATCGCAATTGGGGTTACGATGGCGTTTACCTCTATGGCGTGCAGCATTCCTACGGTGGCCCGGAAGGGTTGAAAAAACTGGTTGACGCCTGCCATCAAGCGGGAATTGCCGTCATTTTGGATGTGGTTTACAACCACTTAGGGCCAGAGGGCAATTATCTGTGGGGTTACGGTCCCTACTTTACCGACAAGTATCGCACTCCTTGGGGCAGTGCGGTTAATTTTGATGGAGCCTACAGTAATGATGTCCGCAATTTCTTTATTGAGAATGCCCTCTACTGGTTAGAACACTATCACATTGATGCCTTGCGGATCGATGCGATTCATGCTATTTACGATACCAGTGCTACACCCTTTCTCCAGGAGTTAGCCCAACGCATTGCCGTTTTTTCCCAGGAAACGGGACGCAAACGCTACGCGATCGCCGAAAGTGACCTCAATGACGTGCGGGTACTCCGGCCTAGAGAGCAAGGGGGATTTGGTTATGATGCTCAGTGGTGCGATGAGTTTCACCATGCGTTGCGTACCTTACTGACAGGAGACTGCTCTGGATATTACTGTGATTTTGGTAAAATCGAGCATTTGGTAAACTCCTTCCGCAACGGCTACGTTTATACTGGACAATACTCTCTCTATCGCCGCCGCAATCACGGCAATTCTACTCAAAATTGCACGGCTGACCAATTTGTGGTCTTTACTCAGAATCACGACCAAGTCGGCAACCGACTCTTTGGAGAACGCCTATCAACCTTGGTTGACTTTGAGGGTTTGAAGCTAGCAGCAGGTGCCCTCCTGCTTTCCCCCTATATTCCCATGCTCTTTATGGGAGAAGAGTATGGAGAAGAAGCCCCTTTTGTTTATTTTATCAGTCACGGCGACCCTGACTTAGTCGAAGCCGTGCGGAAAGGTAGAGCCGAAGAATTTAAATCCTTTGGTTGGGACAAAGAGGTGCCTGATCCTTACAGTATTGAGATATTCACCAAGTCCAAGTTGCATTGGGAGCGAGCTAGTCAAGGAAAGCACGGGATTTTGCGATCGCTCTACAAACGGTTAATTCAGCTACGGAAAGAACTCCCCGCCTTAGCTAGACTAGACAACCGCAACTTAGAGGTATCTAGCTGGGAAGACAAAAACCTGCTTTTGCTTCACCGCCATGCACCGAAGAGCCAGATATTCTGCATCATGAATTTTGAAAAACAACCCGTGACGTTTGCGCCTCAATTCCCCAAGATCAACTGGCAAAAACTTCTCGATTCATCCGACGAGCAATGGCTAGGGCCGATTTCCACCTTACCCGATCGCTTACAGCCGGGACAACCCTTGACCATTAACCCCCTCAGTTTTGTTTTATATGGTACTTAATGAAGGATATGAAATAAACAATAAGCTATATATTTCATCCCTCATCCCTCATCCTTTAGCTCCTTGAACTGAACCAGCACTCTCTCTAGTTATCCTGAGGATGGTTTCAATGAACCGCTACATCTCCATCCACGACATCAAGGTTCATGCAGCGTTCTTCGATTACAGGCTACCAGATTTCCAGCTTGAATGTTAGGAGGGAGCGAATTACCAAAAGATAATTTTCCATTGAACCAGTTAATCTTCTCGAAAGGAAGCAATTTTAATAATGCGAATTCCAGCAGCCACCTACCGACTTCAATTCAATCCAGCTTTTGATTTTAAGAGCGCAAAAGCTATTGTTCCCTACCTCGCTGAATTAGGCATTTCCGATATTTATGCAGCTCCCATTTTTCAAGCGCGAAAGGGGAGTACTCATGGCTATGATGTAGTCGAACCCAATCAAATTAGTTTTGAGTTAGGTGGTATAGATAAGTTTGAAGACTTGCTTGAAAAAATCAAACATTACAATCTGGGATGGCTTCAAGATATTGTCCCCAACCACATGGCCTTCAACAGCCAAAATCACATGCTGGTTGATGTTTTAGAAAACGGCTCTGATTCCCAGTACAAAGATTACTTTGATATCAATTGGGAGCATCGCTATGAAGACATCAGGGGGCGAGTGTTAGCTCCCTTTTTAGGTAAGTTTTGTGGCGATTGTTTGGAGAGTGGCGAACTACAACTTCAGTATGATGAACAAGGACTAACTATTAACTACTACGACTTAAAGTTTCCCATCCGCATTGAATCCTATACTCAAGTATTCGCCTATGATATTGGACGCCTGAGAAAAACTTTAGGGAGGAATCACCCAGATTTTGTTAAACTGCTGGCTGTCCTCTATGCCTTAAAATATATTCCCTCTGGAGAAGAGGGGATGGAAAGGTATGACCAGATTAGCTTTATCAAACGGATGCTTTGGGAACTCTGGAATCACAATCCAGAGATTAAAGCTTACATGGAGGAAAATATTAAAAGCTTTAATGGCGAATCTGGCAAGCCGGAAAGCTTTAATCTGTTAGAAAGCTTGCTCTCAGAACAGTTCTTTCGCCTCTCTTACTGGAAAGTAGGGAATGAAGAACTGAACTACAGGCGGTTTTTCACAGTTAACGATCTCATCTCCGTCAGAATTGAAGATGAGAAGGTTTTTCAGAGAAACCACCAGCTGGTATTTCAACTAATTGAGGAGCAAAAAATTACTGGCCTCAGGATCGACCATATTGACGGCCTTTACGACCCAGCTCAATATTTGCAACGAATTCGCGAAAAAGCGGATGGTACGTACATTGTCGTCGAGAAAATTCTGGAGCAACAAGAAGAATTACCCATCAACTGGCCAGTTCAGGGCACTACTGGGTATGACTTTTTAACTCATATGAATGGCATATTTTGCCAACAAGCTACTCAACCCAAGTTTGACCTTGTCTATCAAAGGTTTATTGGCAATAATATTTCCTGCGCAGCCCTGATTGACGAGAAAAAGCGGCTGATTATTGGCAAGCACTTAACCGGAGACATTGACAATCTGGCCAACTTGCTCAAGCGCATTTCCATGAGGTACAGATATGCCAGCGATTTTACCATCTATGCCCTAAAAGCTGCTCTAGTCGAAATTTTGGCAGTGTTTCCGGTTTACCGGACTTACATAAATTACGAAGGTATGAGTCGAGCGGATCGGGAATGCATGAAGCAAGTCATCGAGCAAGCCAAAGAAAACATGCCGATTTTCTTGAACGAGTTCTTCTTTATTGAAAAGTTTCTGTTGTTAGAGTTTGACGAGCACCTCACCCCAGAAGAAAAAGAGCAGTGGCATTATTTTGTTATGCGCTTGCAACAGTTTACTGGACCTCTGATGGCAAAAGGTGTAGAAGATACCGTGATGTATGTCTATAACAGGCTCCTTTCCCTTAATGAAGTTGGCTCTGCTCCCGGTCACTTTGGAGTTTCACTTGAGGAATTCCATACATTCAACCAACACCGTGCCGCCTACTGGCCCCATGCTATGAATGCAACGGCAACCCACGATACCAAACGAGGAGAAGATACTAGAGCCAGAATTAACGTGCTTTCGGAAATCCCGGGCGAGTGGGACAGCAATCTGAGAAAGTGGCAAGACATTAATGCCGGATATAAGGAGTGCGTTGACGGCTTGGATGTGCCCGATCCCAATGATGAATACTTTTTCTATCAAACCCTGATTGGTTCTTTCCCGTTTGACGAGAAAGAGTATTCTGCCTTCGTGCAGCGGATGGAGCAATACATTATTAAGGCTATCCGAGAGGCAAAAGTTCACACTGCTTGGCTGAGACCGGATACAGGTTACGAAAATGCCTTCATCCAATTTGCAGAGTGCGTGCTGAAAAATACCAAGAAAAATGAATTTTTGCAGGCGTTCCGACCGTTTCAGCAAAAAGTTCGCCACTACGGCATCTTTAATTCTCTCTCCCAAACCTTATTGAAAATTGCCTCTCCTGGCGTGCCGGATTTTTATCAGGGAACAGAACTGTGGGATTTGAGTGTGGTAGATCCTGATAACCGCCGTCCGGTTGATTTTCAAAAACGCATTGGTTTGCTGAAAGACCTCAAGAAGCGATCGCAAAGCGATATTTTAGGCTTGATTCAAGACCTACTGAAAACAAAAGAGGACGGTAAAATTAAACTGTTTTTGATCTACAGGGCATTGCAAGCACGCCAAAAGTATCTGGAATTGTTTCAGCGGGGAGATTACCGCAAGTTAACCGTGTTAGGCTCCCTGAAAGAGCATGTGGTGGCGTTTGTCAGAAGTTGGGGGGAGACGACAGCGATCGCGATCGCTCCTCGCTTTCTTACCTCGTTGATCAAGGTAGGAGAGTATCCCTTCGGCGAGCAAGTTTGGCAGGAAACCCGGATCGCTTTACCACCTGGATCTTCCTCCGTTTGGCAAGATGCCATTACTGGAGAGGAGATTCCAGGAGAGGATACTCTCTGGATTCGGGATGTACTCAAACATTTCCCCGTTGCTTTGCTCATCGATAAAGGAGCGGCTGTGCCAGAGGAGTAGATGTTGTTTGTTGTTGGTTGTTGGTTATGGGCATAGGTAGCAAACAACAAATTTTTAGTCCATTTCAACTGAGATCTTGCACCAATGTCATTAAGCCTATAAAAGCTGGGTTTTTAGCGATCGCATCAATGGAAAATCAAGGGTTGTGGTGGGTTATTGAGAATGGTGCAAGATCTCAGTATTAAAGATCTGGGAACCTCAAGCTCAATATATAAGTCAAATAAATAAGCCTATAAGTAGAGTTAACCACTCACCCAAATCCTTCTTAGGGTTGTAGCATTCATACTGCCATATTTCTCACAATGTCCTTCAAAAGGCTCACTAGTACAGCCCGGTGGAAATAATCCACTATTGATAGATTCTGAAAAGAGAGGTATTCCTGATGGAACGTAGTATTGCCCTTAAACTATTTGTCGAGTCCAGTTTGTCGATGTTCGGTTTTGTTTTGCTGATCCTGTTAGTGGCGTAATTTAATATTACTGCTATTGTTCGGGATGATAGAGACTTATTTGCTCAAGTTAAAAAGCAGAGAGAGTGAATTATACCAAATCCATGCTCAAATAGTAGGGGCACGGCCTGATAACTATTGCGATTTTGTAGCACAATCTTACTCCTGCCGTGCCCCTAGCAAGCGAACGTCCTGCTCGCAATTAATCAAAATAAAAAAGAGTGACCACTTTGCGTTGTGCTTCTGCTTCCTCACAGGTTTTTAGTAGGGTTTTGCTGTCATGAAAGGCGAAGCAAATTAACTGCTGGCACCGAGAAACAATTTCAGCGTTACACAGAGAGCTAGCTTCACTTAGGGACAGATGGTCGTTTTCTGGGTTTTCTACTAAATGCATGACTTGTTCTAACTGCTCCCGCGATTCCCGTGGCTGACGCTCTAAGCTTTGAGGCAAAATCACCGTTAGCAAACTGGGATTAGCACGCATGGCACCACGAATAGCAGCTGAGTTGGTGCCAGTAGCACCAGAGGTCATGAGACGATTACCGCCTAAAACTAAGGCATAGCTCATCATCTCAATCAGGTTTTGATGAGTAATGGGAACGTGACGCGATCCCAATAGGGCAATCCGCTTAGCACCGGTTTGCTGGATTGTCGCAAGTTCTTGTGCTAATGTATCTACACCGGAGAGGTCTACTGATTGGCTCAAAGATACTGGTATAGGCTGAACAACCTAGGTATTCTAGCAAAAGCAGCTGGCCTTTAGATGGCCCAAACAGTGTTTTCCTGATTCAGCTACCAATAAAATTTACTCAACTTGCACCCATTGCAAATTGTCTAAAATCTGTGTTATAATCAGATACCGTGCAGTTAGGACGCATAGCTCAGTTGGTTAGAGCACTACGTTGACATCGTAGGGGTCACTGGTTCGAGTCCAGTTGTGTCCATTTTTTCTGTCCCTTAAACCCTACCTCTCCATACCCGACTATCATTGTCGATTGCCAAATTATTTGTCGTCGTTGTCAAATCAGTGTCATTTTGACAAATTGTTTGTCATCGAGCTATAGCTTTTAAAGCAGCTATTTTATCTATTATCACACCATCTAGCAATCGGGAGC
>DNXU01000050.1 GCA_003505715.1 Cyanobacteria bacterium UBA8803
AACCAACAACCAATAACCAACAACAAATATTAATCTTCCTCAAAAATTTCTTCTTCTTCCTCAATCTCCAGGGGATTGACTGAGTTAGCTGACACTACCGCTCCCATTTCAAGTTTGTCGCGCACTTGGCGATCGATATTAACGGCAAATTCGGGATTCTCTTCCAGATACTTGACCGTATTGTCCCGACCTTGGGCGATATTGTCACCGTTATAGCTATACCAGGCTCCCTTACGATTAATAACACCTGTCTGTTCGGCTAGGTCAACCAGACAGCCCAAGCTGGAAATCCCTTGTCCAAAGATAATGTCAAACTCGGCAATTCGGAAAGGTGGTGCAACTTTATTCTTGGCAACCTTGACTTTGGCACGGATACCGTATTCGCCTTCACTACCCTTCTTCAGAGTTTGAATCCGGCGGATATCTAGACGCACTGAAGCATAGAACTTGAGAGCATTACCACCTGTAGTTACTTCTGGACTACCGTAGGTAACGCCAATTTTTTGGCGCAGCTGGTTGAGGAAGATCACGGTGCAACCTGATTTACCAATATTCCCAGCTACTTTCCGCAGTGCTTTGCTCATCAAACGCGCCTGCAAACCTACTTGGGTATCGCCCATTTCGCCCTCAATTTCCGCACGAGGCACTAAAGCAGCGACTGAGTCGATAATAACGATATCCACTGCCGAAGATCGCACCAGTTGATCGACAATTTCCATGGCGGCTTCGCCATTATCGGGTTGAGAAACCAACAAGTTTTCAATATCTACCCCCAATGCTGCCGAGTAGGTAGGATCGAGAGCGTGTTCGGCATCCACAAAAGCGGCAACACCTCCGGCTTTTTGCACTTCAGCTACTGCATGTAGCGCTAATGTGGTTTTACCAGAACTTTCCGGACCGTAAATCTCAATAATGCGTCCTTTTGGCAAACCACCGCCCAAGGCTAAATCTAGAGTAATTGCGCCACTGGAGATCGTCTCCACCTTCATGCGGGTGGCATCTCCCAGGCGCATGATCGAGCCTTTACCAAAGGTACGCTCGATCTGGTTGAGAACCAAGTTCAGGGCTTTTTCCTTGTCGGGACTTTTAGTGATTGGGGTAGCCATTGATGTATTGAGAACTGTAGTGGGATAGGTTGGGAATGGTGCGAAAACTCTGCTCTATTTTAACGCTGACTGCCAACTTCTTTGAAGGTGACCTTATTGGTGTGTATAATAGAGGATTAATTTATTTTCCCAGTCAAGAGGGTGACCTTCCCTGATTTTAAGGGTGCAAATCAGATTTGCGGGAAAAATTTTTGGCCGATCGCCTCGGACAAATTGGAACACATGTACTAATATAGCATCGTTAAGTGAGTTTGCAAGCTGCAAGTACATGACTTCCTATCCTTCCAATTCACTACTGCCAGAGGCAATTTTATCGGTCGGTGGGTTAACCGACTACATTCAGGAATTGTTAGAGCAGGATCGACAACTCCGGCGGGTTTGGGCAATCGGGGAAGTATCGAGTACATCAGGACATCGCAGTGGCTTGTTTTTCACCCTGCAAGACCCCAACACTAAGGCATCTATTCAATGTGTGGCGTGGAACTCTCAACTGAGCAAGTTAGTGCAGTTGCCAGTGCCGGGAGAACAGCTCATTATTTTGGGCAGTATCCGACTTTATCCCCAACGAGGACAGTATCAGTTAACAGTTTGGCAGGCATTGCCAGGGGGTGAAGGGTTGCAGGCGTTGCGCGATCGCCAACTGCGCAATCGTTTGGAGGCGGAAGGATTATTTGCACCAGAACGTAAGCGTCCTCTACCGACGCATCCCCAAATTATTGCCGTCGTAACCTCACCCCAAGCGGCAGCTTGGGGTGATATTCAACGCACCCTAAGACACAGATATCCCGGTTTGCAAGTCTTGCTATCACCCGCTCAGGTACAGGGAGAGGCAGCACCCGCATCAATTGTTGAGGCGATCGAGCGGGTGGAACAAGACGGCAGAGCGCAGTTGCTGATTTTATCCCGGGGAGGTGGCGCATCTGAGGATTTGGCTTGTTTTAACGACGAGCGGGTGATTAGGGCAATTGCCAATTGTGCAATTCCCGTCCTAACTGGGATCGGTCATCAACGGGATGAGTCCCTCGCTGACTTAGTCGCCGATCGCAGTGCCCACACTCCCACAGCAGCTGCGGAACAAGCGGTGCCAGAACTGGCGAGTCTTATTGCCGAACACCAAAAGCGACAAAGCGCTCTTCATAACGCCGCAGCCGAAATTTTAGCCACCTCTCGCCACCAACTGCAACGCCTGCAAGAAAGATTGCAACGCCTACCTCTTGACCGACAATTACAGCAAGAAAAAAAAGATATTGCCCAGAAACGCCAGCGGTTGATACAAGCATCATCGCAGCGTTTCCAGCAAGCGGCTCAGCAGTGCCAATTCTTACAACAAAAGCTAGCCACCCTCGACCCGAATAATGTTTTAAAACGGGGTTATGCGGTAGTGCGTTCCCAAGATGGCACTATTGCGCGTTCGGCAAGAAATTTAGTTCCTGGGGACGAATTAAACATTCAGTTCAGCGAAGGGCAAGTCAAAGTCAAAGTAATTCGTAATTGGTAATTAGTAATTAGTAAAAAGTTTGCTTGTTGTACTATTACCAATTACCCATTACCAATTACCCATTACCAGAAAAGCTTTAGTATATTGATACCCTACATCCCTGCTGAAAACTGCCGCTTCGGCCATTGATAGGTACTCTTAGGAGTCGGCGAAATCGGTGGACTGGCTGCTGCCATACTTCCGGGTTGCGTCTTACTACCATGCAAAATCTGGTGAGCCATCAAAACCATTAGTGTTTCAAATACAGACGTTCTGTCATTGGGATTTAAGGCCACAATCGGGGGTCGATGCTTATCATTCATGTAGCCTAGGGCAAACATCACATGCTCTTGACCCAATGCTCCTGGCATATCCATGCAGGTTAGACCAATAATCATGGGGATTTGTACCCGCTGGTTCATAAAGGTGAGAATCTCGCGAGCATCGTTAAAAGCACTGGATCGATTTGCTGCTACTAGTAGGATATAAGCGTGAGCCCTGCGAATTAACAAATCCCACATGAAATCAAAGCGAGATTGACCGGGAGTACCGTAGACTTGCAGTTCCATGTCTCGGCTCAAAGCGCGGCTGCCAAAATCGAAGGCAACCGTAGTTTTTTTCTTTAACAAAGATGTATCATCGGTAGCTTTGCGTTCGGTGTCTACAACTCCGTTTTGACTGAACGTCCGCACAAAGGTAGACTTGCCAGCACCGACCGTCCCTGTTACTACTACACGCATGGTTTCCATTCGATTTTGCTCCGCAAATATTCACCGAAATTTGTAATTTTTAGAAAAATCAAACTATAGTAAAGCGGACTTCAGTTCGGCAAGGGTACGTTTAATTTCTAACATCAATACCCCCTGCTTGGCCGCTCTACTTGCCAGCACCAAAAAGACGGCATCCTCACCACAACTGGTCAAAATGCTGAAGCCTTCATCTCCCTCCACATAAATGCGATCGATCGCCCCTCGCACTAGTTCTTTACCAATTCGCTCTCCCAATGACAGCATAGCAGCAGACATCGCTGAAACCCTTTCGTCATCCATGCCACTCGGCAAGCTGGAAGCCAGAGGTAAACCGTCCGGTGTTACCATAGCTGCACCCTGGACATCAGGGGTTGCTGTCACAAAATTTTGGAGAATATGCCCCAGCTTTTGGGAATTTATAGCCATTGTTTTGTTCCTGGTAAAATTTTCTAGATAGTACGGCAACCAAATTTTATATGGGGGAGATCCTAAGCCTCTTTCTTTATGCCACCTCAGCACCCTTAGCAATCAGACGTTTGAACAGCCCTTCACTCCAACCTGTTTCTTGCAGAACAGCTGCTGCACTAACTTCTACATAGGCTTGCTCGATGAACGCTAAATCAATCATACACATCTGGCTTAAAGCCTCTTGAAGTGCTTCGGGTTTACCATCAAGTTTTAGGCGTTTGCTAACTTCTTGAACCACGGTTGCCATCGCTGGCACAACATGTTGAGGGCCAATTCCAATCCGGACATGAACCAGACCAATACGCCAGCGACGTTGAGCATAGGCATTTCCCCAGTCATCCATACCTGTAAACATTTCGTGAAACCATTCCACAAAGGTTCCATGTAAGCGATGGAGCCGATCTGGGGTGCTATTCAAAATCTCATTCATTTCTGGATCGCTACTCAAGTAAGTATAGAAATGAGCAGCCATATCTGGAGCAATTTCTTTTCCCCAATCAGCATGGGCTTTTAATAATGCTTTATCAGCATCTGTAAAATTAACGCGATTTACCATCGCGGCCATAAAGGCATTGGGATCTAATGCCATAAGTATCTCCTGAAAAGTTTCTTTTTAGCAACTATTTAATTTCTAGCAAATTTAGTTCGTTAATGTCTGCATATCATGACATTATATATATGAAGCTTCTATTTGCTTTTGCGAAAAGTTTTATTAACATTTGGAAAATAAAGATCGGCGAGAGGGGAATAACAGCAGAAAAAGTTTCATTTATTAGCTCTAAGTGACAGCTCATGGCTAGCTGATTACTATGCTTTTCAAGGGCTAGCAGATGAATCCGGAATTTCAGGGGTGCGTTACGCTCACGCTAACGCACCCTTGTTGTTTTTTCAATAATTTGCTGGGTTAGGTTAAAGTCGTAACCCACCCTAAAATTGATTCAAACCTCATAGGATCGCGCTTACAGCAGGCTAATTCAAGAATTATGTACTTTCATAAGAATTAATTAAATTTAGTTGGAAATTATTTTGCCCAGATTTCATGCCGCCCCATACCGAGAATATCGCTCACCAGAAAATAATTAATAGGAACAAAGCCAGAATCATCACTATCAAACCCCCTAAGAGATAGACGACGTGTCGCTGAGGCTCAATCTGATTGGCCTGGAGCGATACCTCTAAGTTTCCCTTGATAGACTGCAACCACTCTGCTACCCGTTTGGACTTCGATAAGTCCGGATGCAGCTTGGTTAGAGAATCCTGCCAGAATAGAATAGCCCGGTCTTTGTCATTCTGCTGGGCATAAACAATACCCATATTGGCTAGGGTTTGCCCTTCTCGGTAACGGTCTTTTAGCTCATCAAACAGGCTCAAGCTCTCCTGATAGCTATTGATGGCTTTCTCCCAGTATCCTTGCTGAGCGTAAACATTCCCGAGATTGCTCAAACTCTTTGCTACACCTGGGCGATCGCTTAGTTCGCTGAAAATGCCCAGACTCTGTTCGTAGCAATTGCTGGCCTTTTCCCAGTGACTCTTGAGAGAGTAAACGTTACCGAGATTAATCAGAGTTTGAGCTTCTCCCTGACGAGTACCCAGTTCTCGACTCGCCTCCAATGCTAACCAGTGGGTTCGTTCCCAGTCAGCCCAGTAGTTATGAGTATTAAAAAAGTTGACTAAGTTCCTAGTCAACGATATCACTATAGTCCAAGCCTCTGCTTGGTGAGCCCACTCGACAGAGGCTAACAGATTGGGGCGTTCCATCTCGAACCAGTTGAGGGCAGCTAACAGCAAATTCCGCTCTACGAAGGATTGGTCTTTGCCTTTAACGAGGAGTAGAGTTAACTGGCGACGGGTTTCCAGATTAAGAGCCAGATCCCAAATCTCGGTGGTTTCCAGATAGTAGCGACTAATCCTGAGCCGAGCTGCCTGCCTTGCCTCAGCTGGCTCTTCCTGAGCCAACTGCCCTCGGGCAAACAGGCGCACCGAATCATGGAAGCGGTAGCGCCCCTCACTGGTTAGCTCCACAAGCTGCCTATCTACCAAAGTCTGAAAAGACTCCTCGGCGATAACTGGCTCAGATTCTAACAGCGCCGCAGCGACTCCTGGCACGAAGTTGAGTCCTACTAGTAACCCCAGCAAGCGAAACAGACGAGCAGGCAGTGCCTCTAGTTCTTGGTAACTGAGGGTAAGGCTAGTTCGGACATCTAGATCGCCAAGGCGTAACTGTATAAGTCGCTGTCGCCGCTCGGCCAGTTTACTGGCGTAATATGCCAGTCGCCAGTCTGGCGATGTCCGGAGGATGCCACCCGTAATCCGGATCGCCAGGGGTAGGCGATCGCAAAGGTCGAGAATTTGTTGGGTTGCTTCCGGTTCAGCAGTCGTGCGTTCTACCCCTACTAATTTTTGTAATAGCGATCGCGCCTCTGTATCGGTCATCACAGGTAAGTCTAGAATCATCGCTTCTTCCAAAGCAGGGAGGTGTCTGGAAGTTGTGACGAGGACAGCACAAGTGGCACAATCTGGTAGTAACGGACGGATTTGAAACTCATCGCGGGCATTATCCAGTAATACCAAAGCTCGTTTGTTAGATAACAACGAACGGTAGAGTTCGCTGCGCTCCGTCAAACTTTGTGGTATTAAAGGGTCATCCACACCCAAAGCTCGCAGAAAGCCAGCCAGCACCTCCAAGGGTTCCAGAGGCTGTCCCTCAGTGCCGCGCAGGTTGACATACAGTTGAGCATCCGGGAAATTAGGGTTCAATTCATGGGCAAGATGAAGGGCGAGGGCAGATTTGCCGACACCTGCCATACCAGTGACAACAGCCACGGAGTTGCCTGTCCCCCTACTGGCTGTTGCTTGTAACAGATAAGCTGTTAGGCGATCGAGTTCGGTTTGGCGACCCGTGAAGTCAGCCAGATCGGAAGAAAGCTGATGTACGGCAGTGGATCGGGTCCAACTTCCCTGAAATACCTGTTTGACCTTGCTAGAGTCAAAAACGACTGAATCCTGCACTAGACCGTGAAAGTGCAGCTCATACCTGGGTTTATCTTCAACCATTGATTGCTCGACGGAGAGGTGAAGGATGAAGGATGAAGGATGAGGGATGAAGGATGAAGGATGAGAGGACTTCTGCACTCAGGAGCTGAGTAGCCCGCTAATCCCCAACCTTGGGGGGCTAGGGGGGGGCGAGTGCGTAAGTCCTAGATGAGTTTTTTACTCATCCCTCATCCCTCATCCCTCATCCCTCATCCCTCCTAAATCTAATGACTACAAAGTCTGTTTAAGTTCGGTGAGGGTACGTTTAATTTCTAACATCAAGACTCCCTGCTTAGCTTCCTTAGTAGCCAGAACCAGAAAGACGGCATCTTCACCGCAACTGGTCAGAATGCTAAAGCCTTGGTCGCCCTCAACATAGATGCGATCGATGCTGCCGCGCACGAGTTCTTTCCCGATCCGCTCGCCTAAAGAGAGCATAGCGGCAGACATAGCTGATACCCGTTCGTCATCCATGCCACCGGGCAAGCTAGAAGCCAAGGGTAAACCGTCGGGGGTAACCATTGCTGCACCCTCAACATCACCAGTTCCCGTTACAAAATTTTTGAGGATATACCCCAATTTTTGAGAATTGATAGCCATTGTTGATTGTTTTACTCCTGCTTAAACTTTAGAGATTGGGATATCGTTAACTAGTTGGCTGGAAAACTTACATCGAGCCTGCACCAGTTGCGATCAAACGCTTGAACAAACCTTCTGTCCAACCTGTTTCTCTGAGAACAGCTGCTGAACTTACTTCAACGTAGGCTTGCTCAATAAACGCCAAATCAATCATGCAAATCCGGCTGAGGGCATCCCGCAGTACCTCATTTTTGCCATCTGTTTTTAATCTTTGGCTGACGGCATGAACCACAGTAGCCATTGCTGGAACAACATGTTGAGGACCGATGCCAATCTGTACGTGTACCAGACCAATCCGCCAACGACGATCGGCATAGGCGTTACCCCAGTCATCAATGCCCGTAAACATTTCATAAAACCATTGAATAAAGGTTTCACGGAGGCGGTGAATACGGCCTTCTTTAGCGTTCATAATGGCATCCATTTCTGGATCACGTCCCAGGTAGCCATAGAAATGATCGGCCATTTCTGAGGCAATTTCTTTACCCCAATCGGCATTTTCTTTGAGTAGCGTTTTGTCTTCAGCTGTAAAGCCAATACGCTTTTCCATCGTGGTCATAAATGCATGAGCATCTAAGGCCATATTCATCTCCTTGAATGGTGGTTAAATGGGCTAGCTTCTTTTAATTTCTAGCAAGTTTATCGTCTCATCGTCTGCTATTTTTTATTTAGTTTAGATGAAAATTTTTGCTAGAAACTTTACGAACACTTTGCAATCTAAAGTTAAGGCCGTTTCTGAGGCTTTCCAGTAACTACAAACTTAAACTACAGAAGCATTATCCTCTAAGCTTTTCAGGCTTTAGTAGTTTAATCCGGATGGTTTAGCCAGTAAATTCTCGTCAGTTCTTAGGCAAAACTCTGAGGCAGTCATGCCTTTTGTATCACTCTGGGGCGAGAAAAATGGTCAAGCATTGCTAAATAATTTATATCTGGGGTGATTGCTCCCAATTAAGAGCCACAATACTTTACCCCTACACCCATTAATATTGCCCAATATTCTCTACCGAGAGTGATTTAAGTTGATTAACGACTCTTACTTTGATGCCTACCTGCTTAACAATATCGGTCTAGAGCATCGGTCAAGTATTGGCTAGAAGTAGGCAGAAGGCTTATTCATAACTCATGGTTCATAGCGCTCAAAAAATGAACCATGAACCATAAACTATGAACAGCCCTCACCCTGTTCGTCCTTGACGCCCTTCTCGACTTCAATTCTGGAAGCCTGTCCATTAACCCTTTTCAAGAGGTAGCAGTTATATCCGGATCATTTTGTCTTTATTTGTATCCCTCTAGAGATAGAACTTGATATGTAGTTTTATCAAGAATTAAAGACGCTTCTCTCAGATTGAGGCACAAAAAAATTAAAAATAATTAAGTTATTTATTAAATTGTCTTGCCATGAATTTCAATGCCTCGGCTTTGCATGGTTTGTTCAAATAATGTAGTCGAAAGCGCTTGCTCGATCGGCCAGACACCGGGTTGGTTGAGTTGACCCGCAAGCATAAGCTGAGCAATGCTACCCGTCCCAGCACCTGCTGCGACAGCAGTGTTTTCATGAACTAAGGTTGAGCAAACAGTAGCTGATTTGCCGTTTCTGTAACCAGTCGCTTCCGAACGAATAGCGACACCGATACCGCTAAAACGATCGCTCACCTGAGTCATCCGATAGCTGACATGAGCTAAAAATTCGATACCTTTGGGATTTCTCAACCAAGCAGGCGGAAAAATGTGAGCAGCAATCCAGGTAAGATGATTGTAAAAATCGGGAACGGAGCCAAATTTAGTAATGACCGTTTTCACTGGGAAAGATTCTACCAGGGTAAAGGCTTCTGGCATATCAAACCAATAGACACCCGTTTGACCATAAGGAGCGGGGAATTGAATGGTTTCGCGATCGCTATAAGGCTTCACTCTTCGCCACTGATTATCGATCCAAGCCTCAAAGGGTTGTTGCAAACCTAAAAATGTAGTTCGCATCACCGTCACCCCAGCACCGCCGGAACCTGCTACCACGTAACTGAGGTGAATGCGTTCAGCCTCATCCAGCTGTTCCACATCACGACGCACCATGCTATTGGAGATACCGGGGAAAATTCCCGTATTAATAATGGCGGTGACTCCAGCAGCAGCAGCTTCATCGCGGAATGCTAACGCTCGACGGGTAAAGGCACGATTGTCACTGACATCCACATAGTTAACCCCAGCTTCGATGCAAGTTTTCAGAACAGTAGCATCGCGGTAGAGGAAAGGGCCTGCACAATGGATGACGAGGTTGTGAGATGCGATCGCCTTTTTCAATCCTTCTTGATCCGCTAAATCCAAAGCCAAAAACTGCATTCGCGGCTCAGTTTCTTGTTCTAGAGCCATCTTTGGTGTTGCTGGACGCCCCGTAACCGTAATTTGGGCATTTGTGTGGGCAATCAGATCTTGCGCTACACTGCTGCCAATTCGGCCTCGTCCTCCCAGAATTAAAATTCGATTAGTCATTACTTGGTGAACTACTCCTAAAATTGTGAATCTTGAGAGATGAGTGATAGCCATCACTCATCTCTCATCACATACGGTGCTTCACAAATTGAATACAGCCCCTACGGTAGATTTAACAGCATTACCAGCTTCCTTGAGTTTTTGACCAAACGGTTCCTGGGTATGCAGAAACACGCGAGCGCAGTTACGTCCCGGCATCCCCGACACTGAACCACCAGGATGAGTACCAGCACCCGTGAGATACAAACCCTCAATTGGTGTTTTATAGTTAGCCAACTCCGGTAGAGGTCGGAAGAATACCATCTGGTCGAGTGTCATATCGATATGGTAGTGGTTTCCTTTGAGGAATCCGGTACGCTCGCTCAGTTCGGGAGGACTTTCTACACGACGGGCGATAATGGCACTTTTGACATTTGGTGCATACTCGGCCAACTTATCAATTAAGCGATCAGCAACTTTGTTTTTGAGTTCATCCGTCCACCCCGTGCCTTTCATACCAGTGCCTTCTGCACCTGCGATTTGGTAGGGTGCAAAGAACTCAATCCAGACTGTATGCTTACCCTCTGGAGCCATGGATGGGTCGAGCATGGTGGGTACTACAACGTACAAGGAGGGGTCTGAATCGGGGATTTTACCTACTGTGGGGTCACTATGAGCCACCTCAATTTGGTTGACGGAATCAGCAATTAAGACCGAACCAATGAGGTATTCGTCCCGATGGTTGTGATGTTCAAACCGCAGTGGCTCGGAGATAGCCAAGTCAAGCTTTAGAATACTTTCGTTGTTGTTAACAATCCGACGCTCTAGTCGCTCTCGCAGTTTGGGATCGGCAGCATCTACCTCACTGTTTTCCATCAACTGCAAAAAGACCCGCTTAGCATCAATGTTGGCAATCACGCCTCGCTTGACTCTATATTCCTGACCGTTGGCAACCCGGACTCCTACAGCTCGACCCTCATCAATCAAGATGCGTTCGACAGATTGGTCAGTAAGGACGACACCCCCTTTACTTTTAACTAGGTTCAGCAAGGCTTGCACCAGTGCCCCAGTGCCACCTCTGGGTCTAGCCATACCTGGATTGTGGCGCATGGCCATCATAATAGCGCCCACGGAAATAGTTTTTTGAGAGGGAGGGGCACCTAGTTCTGAGGCCAGTCTGGCTAGGGGAGCCTTAAGAAATTCGGAATCAAACCACTCCTCCAGAATATCACGGGGACTACTGAACATAGTCCGTACAAAGTCCAGCGTCTTGTCGGGAGGGCCGATTACGGAAAATAGATCTTGGAGCTTCGCCCAATCATAATTGCCAGCCATATCAATGACCGATTTGGGCGGTGCGTTGAATATGGGAATCATCATTCCGATTACCCGCTGCCAAAAGTTGGTAAATTCAGCGTACTTCTGGGCATCGCGAGGACTAAAGCGTTCAATTTCAGCGCAAGTCTTCTCAACAGAGCGGTGAGCCAGAAAATATTTACCGTCGGGATGGGGGCAGAAAACGACGGGGTCACAGAAGAGGTACTCCAACCCGTATTTTTGTAGTTTTAGCTCCTCAACCACCGGGCCCAAGTGAATGAACTCGTGGTCGATCGCACAGAGGTTAAACTTAAAACCGGGTGCCTCTGACCTCATGGCTTCCTCAGTAGTTGCCGCACCACCAGGGACGGAACGCTTTTCCAGCAGCAACACACTATAACCTGCATTGAGCAGGTAGGCAGCGCAGACCAAGCCATTGTGACCTGCGCCGACAATCGCGACATCATAAGATTCCATGAATGAAACTCTTGCATTCAGATAATTCCCTGATTCTAAAGAAATTAAAAGCTGGGCTGGTCTATCATAGGAAATACATGATATACAGCTATGCTCTACCAGAAGCGCGATCGTTAGGGCTGCATAATTTGCAAGAGGCCACACAGGTTTAGGGTTGCATCTCAAAAACTTGAAGTTAGCTATACTCTGTTCCTATTGATAGGGTATAGTGAATGTGCCTCCCCAAACCATCCGGACAGATAGGGCTTTCATTGGTAAGGACTAGAGTATCTCTGCAAAAATTGAGATGCTTTCCATCCCCGACCAACCCCGGTAGCTAGTGCAGGTTGGCAGAAATAAAGCAGCAATTTCGTTACCTGTACGGGTAACAAAGTTCTCCAATGACTGCTGTATTCTTGCACTAGAGTATGGCTGAAAATAATTGTCGCAGCTATACTGGCAAAGTCTGGATATTAGTGTAACGGCAGTCTTAAGTGGTATATGACTACTGTGGTAAAAGTTGTTCAACCTTCTGGCATCTTAGATGGCACAAAAGCCGCTCAGTTTCGGCAAGAGATTAGTGACCTTGTGGAATCTAATGTCGATATCGTATTGATAGATTTCAAAGAGGTTACGTTTATGGATAGTTCCGGTTTAGGAGCGCTTGTCCTGGCCTTGAAAACAGTTCGGGCCGCCGGGGGCAAGCTTTTTGTTTGCTCAGTCAATGAACAGATAAAAATGTTATTTGAACTGACGAGCATGGATCGCGTTTTTGAAATTTTTCCGACCAGGGAAGACTTTGAAAGCGCTGTGGTTTCCACCACCTAATTTCAAAGGTATTGCTCAAAGATGACCTAATTTCCTCTCGAAAGGGGTAATCCTTTGGGGTTATCCCTTTCCTAAACATTTATAGCAACCGATATATCGGTTAGGAAATTATACTTAGCTTAAAAGGGAACAGGTTAGGACATTTTTGTGTTGCCTGTTCAGGAGTTCAGAAGTTCCCTTTTAAGCTATATAGTGGCTAGTGGTAATGAACAATTGCCATTAGCCATTAGCAATTTGGCCAATCCCTTAATCAAAATTAATCTCCAGTAACGATAAATCGTCATCAAAATAGTCTTTGGGGTTTACAGCGTGAAGAGAATTCAAGACTTGGTCTAGGTGGCAACCCTTCTTATCCCTACAGTCGGCAAGTAGCTTGACGAATGGCTCAAGTCCCCATATAGTGCCATCGGATTGGTTAATTTCGTAAATCCCATCACTGAAGATGTAGAGAGTACTGGTTTCGGGGATTTCGCAGCATTCATCAACATAATTGGCTTCAGGAAACATACCAACGGGTAAACCTATCGTCTTCAATCGTTTGACTTCAACCGACGAATCTGGATAACCAGAAATTAATACTGCGGGTGGATGTCCAGCACTCGCGTACCTGAGTTGGCGCTTAACCAGGTTATACACCCCATACCAGATAGTAAAATACTTATCATTGCGCTGAGTCATCTGGAAGGTTTGATTCAATCCGCTCAAAACATCGCTAGGTTGATAGTAATTAATTTTAGGCAAGGCTTGGGACTTCAGCAGATTTAAGACAGATAGTGTTGGCAAGGCAGCTCGCAAACCATGTCCTGCTGCATCCAACAGATAAATCACCAAATGCTCGGCATCGAGCCAGTAGTAATCAAAGCCATCACCACCAAGTTGTCGGGACGGAATGAATCGGGTATCAATAGTGACGGGTGGTTCCTTCACCTGGTCTGGCAGGATAGACCGCACGTATTCAGCTGCTTCTGCTAGTTCCATCTCCAGTAACTGCTTTTGATGCTGCAAATCCTGGCTTAGTTGATGCAGCCTCAAGCCAGCTCGGACTCTTGCCTTTAACTCAGCCATTTCGATCGGCTTGCATAAAAAGTCATCTGCACCAGCATCTAACCCCTTCACTCGATCCTCAACAGACCCCAGAGATGTCAGCAGAATAAACATGGTAGTTGACAATTCCGGTGTTGCCTTAACTTGGCGACAGACCTCCAGTCCGTTCATGCGCGGCATAATCCAATCGCAAATGACCAGTGCTGGACGTAACCGTCGTGCTTGTTCCAGACCATCTTCACCGTTACTAGCCACGGCAACCTCATACCCCTGGTTATGAAGTGTCCGTTTCAGCAAGATTTGAATAGCCGGGTCGTCATCAATAATAAGAATTTGGTTCATGGCATCGAGGTACTAGAAGTCACTCAA
This sequence comes from Cyanobacteria bacterium UBA8803, assembly GCA_003505715.1. GTDB lineage: Bacteria > Cyanobacteriota > Cyanobacteriia > Cyanobacteriales > Coleofasciculaceae > UBA8803. The sequence continues at coordinate 13,953 of DNXU01000050.1, forward strand.
GGAGATTACAGATGCACTGGCTGACAATGCGGATGGCAACGGGCGTACAGTTGAGTGTAGTTTAATGAGAAAGTGATCTAAATCCCAAGGCAAGTGAATCAATCGTAGAACAAGGGTTAAATCTAGGGTAGACTGGATTTTTCCACAGGGAGTATCGATCCGCTGAAAACCCAACTTTGGTGTTGTTGCTTTAAAAGGCTTTGAGCAGTTGAAAGACCTGAAAAAATCTAGCAAGCAATTTCCCACCGACCTCAACGCGTTAGACCCAGTTTTGTCATGGTTCGATCAGCTTCACCAACCATCTATTCCCACAATAGTCTNNCTGGTTACAGTGTAAATTAGCGATCGCCGAAGGGTTTACCAACGCTGTTCGCCATGCCCACAAAGGCCTCTCGACCAACGTTCCCATTGACATTGAAGTCACTCTATTTTCCCACTGTATAGAAATGCGGATCTGGGATAGAGGACAACCTTTCGATTTGGAACAGCGGCTCCAGGCTCTGTCTGAGGTAGTAGACGATCACTCTGGAGGTGGGCGAGGTATCGTCATAATGCAAAAAATTGCTGATAAGCTCAGTTATAGACGTACTGATGACGAACGTAACTGTTTGTTAATTGTGAAAAGTTATTGATCTGGAGAGGGAGTGAGG
>DNXU01000187.1 GCA_003505715.1 Cyanobacteria bacterium UBA8803
CCCTTTAACGGACAGAATTTGACCATTAATCTCGCTGAGGGTGCTGAGATTTCCGCATCTACTACTAGCAGCGGTCAAGGGGGAAGTTTAATTGTCACCGCACCAGAGGCAGTTACCATTAGTGGTAATGGCACTCTCACTGCTACGGCTGATGCTTTTAGTAGTGGCCAAGCAGGAGATGTGTTGCTCAACACACAACAGCTTACTATTGCTAATGGAGCGCGGGTATCTGCTTCTACCAGCTCGACCAACCCTTCAGCCATCGGCGGCAATCTCACCGTACAAGCACAGCAATTGAACCTAATAGGACAAAGCAGCTTATCGGCTGGCACCACAGGGGCGGCAGCAGGTGGCAACTTAACTATTCAACCCTATGGCAATGGGCAAACTTTGAGCATCAACCTCCAAGAAGGGACAACCGTATCAGCCTCTACCTCTGGTGCAGGTCAAGGAGGAACATTGCTCATCACAGCTCCTGAGTCGGTCAATATCAGTGGTCATGGTACTCTGGCAGCTACAGCTGATACTTCTAGTAGTGGAGGAGCCGGAGATGTATTACTGAGCACGCAACAGTTAACAATTGCTCAGGGAGCGCGAATATCCGCTTCCACTAACTCCAACAACCCTTCCGCCATCGGTGGTAACCTGACTGTACAAGCACAACAATTAAACCTGACCGGAAAAAGTAGTTTAGATGCTGGCAGCACAGGCGCGGCAGCAGGCGGCAACTTAACCCTGGAGACAGGAATGCTAACAGTTCAAGATGGAGCCAAAGTAACGGTGAGTAGTACTGGCACAGGTGATGCAGGCAACCTGAACGCGATCGCTAACTTTCTCTTGCTTGATAACGGACAACTGATTGCCGAAACCGCTTCCGGTGAAGGTGGCAATATTCGGTTGCAACTCAAGGATTGGTTGTTAATGCGTCACCATAGCCTGATATCTGCCAAAGCTGGTAACAATGGCAATGGCGGCAACATTGATATTAGTGCTGCCTTCATCATGGCTGTTCCTAGTGAAGATAGCGACATTATTGCCGACGCCGATCTCGGTAACGGTGGCAATATCAACATTACGACTCAAGGTATTTTTGGGCTGGAGTTTCGCCCCCAACGCACTCCTTGGAGTGATATTAGTGCTAGTTCTAACTTCGGATTATCGGGCAGGGTCACGATTAATCAGCTCAATGTTGACCCCAGCCGCGGATTGACTCAATTACCACAACAACCAGTTGACCCCAGCCGCCTGATTGCTCGAGATTGTGCAGAACTGACCAAGGATGGTCGCACGCAATTTATCATCACTGGACGGGGAGGCTTGCCGACTAATCCTTATGAACCTCTCAGTAGTAATGACCTATTGGCAGATTTACAGCCGCCGACCCAGTGGACATCTAATTCAGCAGGTGTTGCAAGTCCATCTGCGGAAATTGTCGAAGCTACTGGGTGGATAATTACTGAAAACGCTGAGGTGGTGCTGGTAGCTGAAGTTCCTGCCACCTCATCTCAACGGGGTTGCCGCCTGCGTTAATTGCCAGTCGCCAGGGCGGGTTTTGACTTAAGACATATCTGCGGGGTCTACAATATTAGTCCCTAAACCCGCCCCTACAGATATGTTCCTCCATTGAGCGCCCTGTACTGTCACAATCGGTTTTCTCTTAATTGTGGATTCCCTTGATAAATCAGCAAAATACTGCCCGTACCGCATAAAGCTAAAGCTGACGGGATCAAGGGCATCCAACCGCCGTGAGTGAGGGTAATTAGGCAAATTTGGTGTAAAACCAAGATCGCAGCACCGCCAGCTAGAACTAAGTACAGGCGCGATCGCAAACGCCAAGCTAGCAATCCCCCCACGAGCGACCAAACAAAAACCCAAAGCGTATCACCCCACTGAAAGTCCTCCCACTGCGGTAAAACCCATATCAACGGTCGCCGATCTAGAACTGCACTGAGCATTTGGCTGACCATGTGAGCATGAATCCAAATCCCTGGCATTTGCCCGTAGGGAGTCTCGAAGTTATCTCTAGCGACTGGGGCAGTATAACCAATTAAGACCACCCGATCTTTAACTAAATTTTTATCTAATTGTCCAGATAAAACTTGCTTGAGCGTTACCCATTGACCGGGTTGATTGGCACGGTAATTGATGGCGATTTGACTACTTTGTCCATCTAGGTGTTGATAACCGCCGAAACGAGATGGTAATTTGTGAAAGGCAACAGTCCCAAACTGCCATTCCTGATTTTGATTGACTGTCAGAGGTTGGATGCCTTCTTGGTTCAGAAAGCGGAAAGCGAGTTGGAAGCTCAAGCTATAGGGAGTAGAACAAGTAGAGGGAGAAAGGGCAAGGCTGGGATCGTAGGATAAGAGTTGACGGCGGACGGTACGACTGGGGTCTTCAGGAGATTCTCCCACCGCCAGATCGCTCCTCATACTGTGTTTTTTATCGTTAAAAGTATCAATAACTAATTCACTAAAACCTAGCTGCTCTGTTAATTTTTGGGAAATAAGTTCCGGCGGCGGGTAATAGTTTGAGTCAGACACAGCCGATGCACATACCGTCACCAAATTCGGATTTTCGGCAAAACGGCTAATAAAATCTTGGCGGCCTTTACCTCGGGGTTGATAGCGATGCATATCCAACCCGATAGCTCGTGGTTGATACTGTTCTAGTTTCTTAAACAGTTGAGCAAGTGTCGTATCTTCTAGCGGATACTGATGCTGGGCAATATCTTCTGTAGTGACTTCAACCACTAAAATCCGCTCGTCGATTAGTTCTGGCGATCGCATCTGCATCAAGCGGTCATACGCCTGAAGTTCCAAAAATTCCAATATTCTCAGCCATCGCATTCCCATCACTAGGCCGGTTACCGCCATACTGGCCAAAATCAAGGTGTACCATCGCCGTCTTGGCAGTGAGGGTAAGGAGGTGGGGGCAGGCAAAGAAGTCAGCTTGGTAGGGGAGAGTGCTTGCAAGGCTGCTTGCGCCGTCTGATAGCGTTGTTTTGCGTCGAGACACACCATTTGATCCAGGACTTGTGCCAGTTTCCGCGTCACCTTGACCTGGTTTTGCCAGAGTAACTCCCCATAGATACCGGATGGCAAACTTGACAGCGTTCGCCCCATCAGCGCCCGAATACCCAACATGCCTACCGCATAAATATCACTGGCAAATATAGGGTTGCCAGCACGTTGTTCGGGTGCCATGTATCCAGCTGAACCAATAACAGTAGCATTCTCCAAATCAGCTGTTTGACCAACCTGTTTAACTGCCCCGAAGTCAATTAAGACCAGTTTGCCATCTGATTCCCGCCTGATAATGTTGGCAGGTTTAATATCTCGATGAATAACATTATGTTGGTGAACAAACTCTAGAATATGCAGGATATCTTGTAAAAGGGCAACAACCTGGCTCTCCGGTAAGGGGTCTTGCAGTTCTAGGTCTAAGGTATTTCCGGGAATCCATTCTTCAACCAGATAAAAGTTTTGATTATCTTCAAAGTGAGCTAAGAGGCGGGGAATTTGGTCGTGGTTCCCCAACTTTTGCAACACTTCAGCCTCTCGATCGAAAAGTTTTTGAGCTTTCTGTAACGTTGCTAGGTCGGTCAATTGCGGCTTAAATTTCTTGACAACGCATTGAGGATTACCGGGAAGGTGCAAATCTTCGGCAAGAAAGGTTTGGCCAAATCCCCCACTTCCCAAGGGTTGGATGATGCGGTAGCGACCAACTAACAGAGAAGATGAGAGATTTTGAGGTGGCAGCGTGCGAGTAACTTCTGCCAGGGGTAGCGTTGCCGCAGCGTTTGGCGATCGCTTCTGTCTTGGTTCCTGGGTTTGGTGGTGCAGCGAATGCCATTTAGGGGGAACTTCTAGGGGATTTTGGCAAATTATGGGCAACCAACTGGCGCAGGGAAATTGGTGTTCTAACCCTTGCAAGCGTTCTCTGGCTTGACGCACTGCTAGGTACAGAGAATCGCCATTGGCAAAGGCTGTGAGAAAGTAATTTAAAAATTCCTGTGCTACTTTGTCCGGTACTGGTTCCCGCATGACAATCATTTGCGGGATATGTAGTTGCCCTAGTTCATGAGCTAATCCTAACCCATCACAAGAGTTGAAAATCGCCAGCTGTAACCCTTGAGCGATCGCCTTTTTTAAACCGTACTTGAGTTCGCTCAGCGATAAGCTATCGGTTTGGTTCAGGTAAATGTGACCCGCTTCTCCCTTAGTCTCGCTATGTCCGGCAAAAAACAAAATGTGCCAGGGTTGTTCCCAGAGTCGGTCGTTAAGTGAGGAGCGTTCCGGTTCGACCAAAAACTCTATTTCGGCGTTAGGCAATGCTGCTAGTTTTTGCCGATCTGTTTCAATATCAATACCTTTACTATTACCTAAAATCGCTAGGATTCTCACTTTATCTTTGAGAATGGTTGGCTGCGATTTTTGGGGGCGTTCAAACTCAAACCCACTCAGGGCAACTTCTGCTTTGGGATAGCGATCAAAAAAATCCCACTCCTGCCAGGGTAGCTTGTGTAACTGCCTTTCTTCAGTACGAATCAAAAACCGCATTGCCTCATCTCGATGGAATTCTTCTCGCAAGCGGCGATCGATGCCTCGAAAGGTTTCCGCATCAAGCCATGCTCTCATGCGATCGCGCAGTTGAACAGCAGATTCTTGACATGCGGCAATTCGCTTATTAATCGCACCTTTGTGAATAATTTTTTTGGCTTCCAAACGCCAAGGGGAAACCAGAGAACGATAGTTTTCCTGCCAATGGCATTGTATGCAAGTAGCTAAATCTGGTGCTGGAGGCAAGTGACCTTTAATTTTTATCGGGTGGATGCTTCCCTCTAATTGCATTTCCAGGGTAGCTCGAAATCCCTGAGCGTGTAAATCACCCTCTAGTTCAAGTACAACTAACTTGTCCATTGGTCGTTTCCTGCCTGCCTGACCTGTTATCAATTATTCATCATTGGTTGCAAGCCAATTACCAATTAAATGAGAAAATTTTCAGTAATACTGGCATCACCTAAGACGACCTTAAAACTAAAACTCTCTCCCAGTTCACCGCTAAACTGAAATTCCATACTCTCGCTGTTTCCGGCATCCGCTTGTAGGACTGGTTTCCCTCTCTCGTCTAGTACCATCAGTTGTAGATCCGGTGGCAGATAGGGTTGACCTCCCAGGGGACACACCTCTACTGTAATATCCATTTTCGAGGATGAGCTGGGCGTTATTCCCACAAATACAGCTAACGGTTCGATTTGCCCATCGCGTTCCAAATCAATACACTTACCTCGTTTGACACCATTGACAGGAATTTCTAGTACAGTAGTTGCGATCGAGGACAGACTTCTGGGACTAAAAGCGAGTTCTGATTGGGGTGGGGTGAAAATTGCTGCTACTGTCTCCCAACCTGTCTCAAAGATATTGTGCAGCCACTGGCTCAAATTTACCTGCTCTTGAACGGGCTGTACTTGCTGGAAATGGCTGAGGTATTCTGGTAACTCGTCGAGCGATCGCAACTCAGCAACAGGACATTTTTGAGTTGATACTGTTGCCCTAAATCCCAGCAGCGTTGCTTCCTGCAAGGCATCATCTAGCTGCACCGCAATATAGCCAATGCGCTCCTCCCAAACCTCTTCTGGAATATAAACCATGTCTGCCTCAGGCAACATGGGTCTACATTCTAACTTACCGCAATTTTTTACTGCCAAATCCGCCACATTTAGGAAGGTCTGCATCATTGGATTCCAGCTATCACTGTGAGGCCAATCGGTTTCAAATCCCAAGCACTGTAAGTAATAATTAACCGCATACACTGCCAAGGTATTGAGATAAACTTGTTCTGCTTTTGGCAAATTTGCTTGGTATTGGCAGAATCTCTCAGCGAGTTGATGCGCCGAGCGTGGGATTGGGATTGTAAAGGTGAGTTGGCATTCTGTCTGAATAGTCATTTTCTTGGCCTCTTTTGACTACAATTATTCCTGTATATATTTACGAATTTCCGGTGCTACTTCTTTTAAGCGGCGTTGAAAAAAATTATTGAGGGCAGGAATACCTACCCCAAAATATTCAGACATTTCTTTCCAGGTTTTGCCATTAATCCTCGCCAAAGCAATCGCCTGAAACGTTGCTTGCGGATGCTCCCTAATATGTTTCTGGAATAGCCTTGCTGGATCTTCTTCAATATATTGTCTTACCATTTCTGATAAGAAAGGTTTTTCTTCCGGCTGGGGAATGTCCTCTAGGGTATTAGATTCTTGGCTGAGTTCCTGTTTCCTGGATGACACAGGCATAGATTGTTGAGAAATCTGAAATAATAAGGCATCGCCTAATGTGGGGTTTTGAGCAATAAACTGAGATAAAAATAATAACACAACTAGACTAAAAATAACATTAGCACTCACAACAATATCAGAAATTAATCCTTTTAGTTGTAGCCTGAGCCAAGCTAGTAAATCCGCCGCTCTAGTTCTTTTAATGAGGGCGGTTAAATGGTATTTTTGGCGAATGATTCTTGCTTCTATAGATTGAATAAAAGGGTCTTTGTACTCTTGGTGAATTTCTTTTAAAATCATATCCAACCGATAATTTACCCAAGCCATAAATTTACCCTTGCTGGGATTATAAGTGTGGATATTTTGGCAAACCCACAACAAGGTTCTACTGACAGCATCTTCATAGGCATCAGCAGCAGCTTGGCTTTTATGGGCCAGTTTGCCGGATAACCTAATCGCATTGAGCAATTCCCCGATCGCATACTGCCCTTGTTGAGTCTGAGGTTTGTGTCGTTGAGCTTCTAAAGCCAGCTGAGTCAGGTAAGAGTTGTCCAGTACCTTTTGCAGGGCACTAGAGCGCAAACCATTTGCCCATTCTGGCACGGGAATGCGTCTTGGATTATAACGGTCAATAGCCTGGTCGATATCCTGCTGAAGCTGCTGCTGTATGGCCTGAAAAATATCTAGATAAACACCGGATAAAGGTTGTCCTTTTATGGGACGCGCTATTGGACGCGATCGCAGTATGCCGTCAGCAAGTTCTCTTAAAGCCTTCTGGCGCTCTTCAGTATCGTGCCAGCACTGCTGCACCTGCAACACTAACTGTTCAATTAGCTCATCCATAAAAACTAATCGGTAAGTTCCAGTTTTTAATCTTTCTGATTTTCGGGCTTTTAGCCAAAATGTTACAAAAATTAACAGAGCTGGCGTAATTGCCTATTGCCCAGATGGGGAATGGTTCAGCATACTGAGGGCGGGTTTTGTACAGATGTGATTGGTTTCCCTAGCGAGCAATGAGGGCGGGTTTTGTACAGATGTTATTGGTTTCCCCACAGCTTTCATCCCTAAACCCGCCCCTACATTATCTTTGTCTTCGATGC
>DNXU01000303.1:0-284 GCA_003505715.1 Cyanobacteria bacterium UBA8803
ACCCATCACCCATCACCCATTACAATTTTGAATGAACTTTTATTCTCAAATTATTTTTCCCAAAGTGATGGACTGGACTATGTCCAATCCCGTCATTGCTGAATACCGTAAAGCTGTTCTGGGTGAGGTGTCGGGGGAAGTTTTAGAAATTGGTTTTGGGACGGGATTAAATTTAGCTTATTACCCTGATCGCCTGCACAAGTTGACGACGATTGATGTCAATCCGGGTATGAAGTCTTTGGCTCAAAAACGCATCCAAGCTGCTGGTATTGGAGTTGAGTTTC
>DNXU01000303.1:317-7297 GCA_003505715.1 Cyanobacteria bacterium UBA8803
GTTTTGATAGTGTTGTGAGTACTTGGACTTTGTGTAGTATTGCGCAGGTAGACGAGGCGATCGCGGAAATTTATCGGGTTCTCAAGCTTGGGGGTAAATTCTTTTTCATTGAGCATGGGCTGAGTAATGAAGTTGATGTGCAAGTTTGCCAAAATCGCTTGACGCCAATCCAAAAGGTTATCGGTGACGGCTGTCATCTAAATCGTAATATTAAACAACTAGTAGAAAATCATTTTTCTATTATAGAATTAGAGCAATTTTATGCTCCAAAATTACCTAAAATTTTAGGCTATATGTATAAAGGAGTGGCAACTAAAGGCGAAGAAGAGCGACCCATTTAATTTACATTCCGCACCCTCAAGTGCGCCCAAAGGATCTCCTGTAGGGGCGAGTCGCTTATTTGCATGTACTAGCGCCAACGATAACCTAACTCGACTCGCCCTGATTGACTTTGGTATTTCTGCCCAAGGTAACGGAGGTAATCAGCTTCTCGTGGGGTGTTTTGCACAGACATTCTGCTATAATATAGCATCGGGTGCAGCTAGTTGAGTTAAGTAATTGGCCTGATTGCAATCTTTCTGGTACAGCCACTCTTCATATCTTTAAAGAGTCAGAGTGCTGAAATTTTGATATAGCTCTTCTAAATGATTCCTGAAGGCCAGATCCCCGACTTCTTCAAAAAGTCGGGGATCTGAACCGCTCTATATCTACTCTCACCAAAATAAAACAGCTTGCGGAGGCAAGCTTAGTTTGTTTAGCCGCAGACTTCAGTCTGGCGGGAATATCTTCCTGCGATCAGGGAGGAATTGACAATGCCGTTTTGGTTTAGTGGAACTCGCCCACTTTATTTAATGCCTTCATACCAAATCCCGTTAATTAGCGGTATCGGGAGCGCACAATCTGTTGGAGACGTTCCACCGGAACGTCTCTACAATGCGGTCAATCACAGGGATTTGCTATCGATCGTTACTAGGGCAGGTTTATTGCTGGTAGCGATATCGATGGGCACAGCGACTGGTGTTCAGGGCGTACAAGCACAATCAATTATTCCGGCGATTGATGGCACGGGCACCCTCATCACTACCAACGGCAACCAATTCGACATTCAAGGCGGCACTCTTTCTGGAGATGGTGCTAATTTATTTCACAGTTTTCAACAATTTGGCCTCTCTGACGGACAGATTGCTAACTTTATTTCTAATCCAGATATTCGCAATATTCTGGGACGAGTTATTGGTGGCGACCCCTCTATTATTCACGGTCTCGTTCAAGTTATCGGGGGCAATTCCAACTTATTTTTAATGAATCCTGTCGGGATTGTTTTTGGTGAGAATGCTCAGCTCAATGTGCCAGCGTCCTTTACAGCAACTACTGCTACAGGTATTGGCTTTGATGGAGGCTGGTTTAAGGCGTTGGGGACTAATCAATATAACGCTTTAATTGGCAATCCCAATGCTTTGCAATTTGAAACATTGCTATCCGGAGCTATTATTAATGCTGCTAACTTGACGGTATCAGCAGGGCAGAATCTTGCTTTCGTAGGGGGAACAGTTCTTAGTACTGGCACCTTAGTTGCTCCAGGCGGTAACATGACCTTGGCTACTGTACCGGGAACCAGTCTGGTACGCCTTAGTCCCGCCGGACAGATTCTGAGTTTGGAGATTGCACTGCCTACGAATAGCCAGGGGAACCCATTACCTGTAACACCGCTGATGTTGCCCCAATTGCTAACAGGGAGTGGTTTAGAGGGTTCTGTAGGAGTAAAGGTTGATACTGCCGGACAAGTGCAACTAGCAGGTTCTGATATTAAGGTGCAAGCGGGTGATGTGGCAGTAAATCGGGTGAATGCGGGGACGGCAACCTTGTCAGCTAACCGGAATCTTACCTTAAATGAAAGCCAGTTAGTCACCACGGGAGATATGCATTTGCTGGCAGGGGATAATGTACTGGTGCGGGATAGTGTAGCTAATCCTGTTAGAGTCCGTGCTAACGGTAATCTGTATATTCAGGGCGATCGCGCTATTGATATTCTGGCACTGAATCATCCAGAAACACCCTTTATAAGTGGTGGCAATCTGAGTTTAGTCAGCAATGGGCCTATTTCGGGGGATGCTCACTTTGCCAGTGGGGGGAGTTTCTCGATCCTGAATTTATTAGGTGAGCCAGGAACTTTTGAAAGTTTCTATGACCCGATTATTAGTGCTGAGGGGAATGTCACCTTTGGGGATTATACAGGGGTTTCCCTCAAGGTGGAGGCAACAGGAAATATTACGGCTGGAACTATCAATATCACTGGGCCGGATACGCTTATTCCTACCGCCGATCCAGATGTGATTGCCTTTTCTCTAAATACTCAACCCGGATTAGTTCTGCGTGCAGGTCGTACAGTACTGGATAATCCGGCTAATGTGCCGCAAACTTCAGGAGGAACTACCTTTAACTTGGCTGGAGGCTTGCCTTCACCGGGTAATGTGACTGTTTTAGGGGATATTACCGTACCTGGGGGGCCAGTTGTTATCGAAGCTAGGGGTGATATTGTTACAGGCGATCTGAGATCTGGTGCTTCTAGTCCAGATAACGTTGGGAATGGGGGAGCCATCGCTCTCACATCTGCCAATGGCAATATCAGCACAGGTAGTCTAGATACTTCCTCTGTAGCTGATAATACTGCTGGAGATGGGGGAGCGATTTCTCTGACAGCTAACAACGGCAACATCAGCACGGGTAACCTTGATACCTTCTCTAGTGGTAGCTTTGGTAGTGGAAATGGAGGAGCCATCGCTCTTTTAGCTATCAACGGCAGCATTAGCACGGGCAATTTAGAGTCCTCTAGCAATGGTTCTTTTGTTAGCTTCAATGGAGGAGCAATTACCCTAGTGGCTAGTAATGGTATTACTATCACAGGTAATCTAGATTCCTCGACTAACGCTCGTGGCTCTGGCAATGGGGGAGGGATCGCTTTAACTTCTGCTCGAGAAATTACCATCACAGGCAACATAGATTCCTTCTCTACTGGTAGAGATGTTGGCAAGGGGGGAGCAATCGATCTGATTGCTGTTAGTGACATTACTATTACAGGCAATCTCAATTCCTCTGCTAGCAGTGGCTGGAGCAATGGTGATGGGGGAGCAATCACGCTCACAACCACCAACGGCAGCATGAGCATGGGTAATCTAAATGCTTCTAGCGGTGACTTGAACAATAGTTTAAGCAGTAGCAACGGGGGAGCAGTTACTCTGACAGCTAACAACGGTAGCATCACCACGGGCAATCTAGATTCCTCTTCTGGTAGTGCCTTTGGCAGCGGTAACGGAGGAGTGATCGCGCTCATGGCGACCAATGGTAGCATTACTACAGCTACTATTAACTCCTTTTCCGCCGTTTCCAGTACCTTTAGCAATGCTGGTAATGGAGGAGGGATCGCTCTCATAGCCACCAGTGACATCACCGTCAACGGCAATCTGAATTCTTACTCTTATACAGACTCCGGTATTGCTGGCAATGCAGGAACAGTGATCCTTGATGCTGTTGACAGCATTACCCTATCCGGCATTAACAATTCTGCCCTTAATGGTGCTAAGTATGGAGATATCACCCTAACGGCTAACGAAGTCAATTTCACAGGGGGAGTAGATTCCATCTGGGGCGATAACAATAAATTAGTCATTCAACCCAAAACCCTCAGTCAGGGGATGGTTATTGGTGGGACTACCGATAGCGGTACAACTACCTTAGATTTACTAACAACTGACCTCACTGCCATCAAAAGTGGCTTTACCTCCATCACCTTAGGACGACCGGATGGCACTGGCACGATTACCATGAATCCCTTCACCTTTAATGCTCCCGTTATCATTGCAGGTGGATCAACTTTAGTCGGCCCTAATCAGAATACCACTTGGAACATTACTACCACCGACACAGGTAACCTGAGTGGCTTTCCCAATGGTTTAACCTTCTCCTCTATTGAGAACCTGGCAGGTGGTAGCTCAGACGATAACTTTATCTTCAGTAACGGTGCCACCTTGAGCGGTAAGATCGATGGCGGTGCTGGCAGTGACACTCTTAACTACTCCGCACATACCGCACCAGTCACGGTGAATTTGGCAAATCTGAGTATTCGGAATATAGAAACAGCAATTGGTGGTTCTGCCAGCGACATCCTGATCGGGCCAGACACAGACAATACCTGGGAGATTACCGCCAACCATACCGGAACTATCAACAATACCTTCAGCTTCTCCTCCTTTGAAAACCTAATCGGCACTCAAGCGCAGGATATCTTCCAATTTAGTAGTGGGGTAGTGGAGAACCTGACAGTAGATGCGGGTTTGGGAAGCGATCGCATTACAGTCAATCAACCGACAATTTTAACGGGCAATGTCTCCCTCAGCACTGGCGCGGATGGAGGCGACATCACCTTTAACAGCACTGTAGATGGTAATGCATCACTGACGCTAACCGCAGGCACGGGTAACATCATTTTTAGTGGTGCTGTGGGTAAGAACATCCCCCTCGGTAACCTGCTGATTAATAGCGCTTATAACCTTATAGGTGGAGCAATTACTGCTGCCAGTATCACCCATACCGCAGGAACTGGCACTATTAACTTGGCCGATCTAGCAACCTCAGGTGGTTCTGTCCAGCTGGCAACCACTAACAATCTGACGACTGGTAATATTACTACCACTGGCGGAGAGATGCGTCTCACCAGTCACACCGGAGCAATCAGCAGCGGCAATCTCGTTTCTGCTGCCTCTAGCGGCGGTAACATTGTCGTGAATGCAGCTATTAGCATTACTGCTGGAGATATCGACTCTAGCGGTTTTTCTGGCAATGGCGGCAACGTCAGCCTCGATCCTATTAATGATATCCAAGTTAGTACGATCGATGCCCGAGGTGGAGTGAATGGTAGGGGGGGTGAGGTAGATATCTCGACCCAGCAATTCTTCCGCGCCACTGGCAGTTTCCTCGATGAAAACGGTATAGCCACCAGTATCTCGACAGCTGGCGGTTTGGGCGGGGGAAACATCACAATTCGGCACGGTGGCAACGGCGTGACACCCTTTGTAGTTGGGGATGCCACCACTAACGGCACTGCTGGAACGATTAGTACCGGGTTGCTCAATCGTATTTCACCTCCTCAATCTTTTTCCGGTAGCTATACCCAAGGTAATATTCAAATCCTTACCCAGACACCGCCACCAAAGCTCACTCTACAGCAGCAAAATCCAATTACCGTATCGCTACAGCAGCAAAATCAAATCGCCCGATCGCTACAGCAGCAGTATCCATCTCCCCAGGTACTGGCAACTACTGGTCTTCCGGAATTAGAAATTAGTCTGTCTAATACCAACACTGGGGAAATAGGGACTATTGTGGCTACTATTGAAAGTAACTTTACTAATGAGTTCCAAAATTATTTGGGGCTAAAGGAGAACTCAGCTTCGGGAGAAACTCAAGGTAATGCAAATTCTATTAGTAAAACAGGAGATGGTAGCCAAACTAACGACAATCCTGCGCAAACCTTAGTGGAAACCCGTGACATACTGCGTAACGCTGAAGCCTTAACAGGTATTAAACCTGCTCTAATTTATATTGTTTTTGTCCCTGATACTATTTCTTCCTCCGGCAACAGTAGTCAACCAGAACCTACCGATCGATTACAATTAATACTTGTCACCTCAGAAGGAGATCCAGTTCTCAAGAAAGTACCGGGAGCAATACGAGAGCAGGTTATCAATATAGCCAATCAATTTCGGCGGGAAATTACCAATACTAGCAGACTAAACACTACCAGCTATTTAGAACCTGCCCAGCAACTCTATCAGTGGACTGTTGCCCAGCTAGAGACCGAATTAAAAGCAAGGGGTATTGGCAATCTAGTTTTTATCTTAGACGCCCATTTGCGATCGCTACCAATGGCAGCTCTCCACGACGGTCAAGGATTTTTAATCGAGCGCTACAGTATTGGTCTAATGCCCAGCCTCAACTTAGTAGATACCCGCTATGCAGACATCAGAAACTCTCAAGTCTTAGGGATGGGAGCATCGAAATTTACCGATCAAAACCCCTTACCTGCTGCTTCCGAAGAAGTCACGCTTATTACCCAGCAGTTGTGGGAGGGTAAATCCTTCACAAACGAAGACTTCACTTTAGATCGGCTAATTTCAGAACGTCAGCAAACTCCCTTTGGCATTATTCACTTAGCCACTCATGGGGAATTCAAGCCTGGACGCCCGAGCAACTCTTACATTCAGCTTTGGGACAAAAAACTAGGACTAGATGAAGTCCAGCAGCTGGGTTGGAATAATCCACCAGTTGAGTTATTAGTGTTGAGTGCCTGTCGCACGGCTTTAGGAGATGAAGAGGCAGAGTTAGGCTTTGCAGGATTAGCCGTACAAGCAGGTGTTAAAACTGCGGTGGCTAGTCTGTGGTATGTGAGTGATGAAGGTAGTTTAGGCTTAATGACGGAGTTTTATCGGCAGTTGCGGGAGGCACCCATTAAGGCAGAAGCCCTACGACAGGCACAACTCGCTCTACTCCGCACTCAAGTACGGTTACAGGAGGGAGAGTTACGCAGCAGTTGGGGGAATGTACCTCTACCACCAGAATTGGCAGGTTTAGAAGATAAAACCCTTTCCCATCCTTATTATTGGTCAGCCTTTACAATGATTGGCAGCCCTTGGTAATAAATCAATGCTTCATGAAGTGGCAGCGAGGTGTTCTCTAGGCACAGCTAGATAAAGGATGTGATTGGGTTCTTCTGAGGACTCTAAGGCAATTCGGTAGTTTAAGAATTGACTGAGGGCGGTATGGAATTCCGAAATCGTTGAACCACTGGCAAAACTCTTCACTTCTACTGCAAAGTTTTAACAGCGACTCGAATCTGTTAACGACGACAAATAAAGTGTTATTCCACACCAAAAATGGGCAGTACTGGATTTGAACCAGTGGCATCCTGCTTGTAAGGCAGGCGC
>DNXU01000303.1:7302-7871 GCA_003505715.1 Cyanobacteria bacterium UBA8803
ACCGCTGAGCTAACCGCCCGCTGTCATACTTAAGATTAGCACAAAAATACAAAAAAAATGCCTTCCGGTCAAACGCACGATCGCATAACTTTGTGGAGCCTGCCTGTAGTAACGGGTGTAACCCTTGCCCTGACTCGGCGCAGTGACTTGACATTGCTTGTATCCGGAGGCTTTCTCTTCAGCGGGCTGATGTTCAGTCCGGATCTGGATCTTTACTCGCGAGCCTTTAAGCGCTGGGGTTGGTTGCGGTGGATTTGGTTACCTTACCAAAAGGCTATGCGCCACCGTTCAGTTTTTTCTCACGGGTTGCTTATTGGCACTACCTTGCGAGTCCTTTATCTCACCCTCTGGATCGTCGCCTTGGGCGGGTTGGGGTTGGTAATTTTCCAATTGTTTCAGGATATTCCTTGGAGTTGGCAGGAGTTGTATCAGGCAATAGCGCGATCGCTCTTTCATTATCGAGCCGAAGGTCTTGCCCTGTTTGTCGGCTTGGAACTGGGAGCGATTAGCCATGTTGCCAGTGACTGGGTTAGTTCTACCTACAAGCGCCTGCAAAGAAAGAAGAAAAA
>DNXU01000257.1:0-269 GCA_003505715.1 Cyanobacteria bacterium UBA8803
TGAAGGGGTGAGGGGGTGAGGGGTGTAGGTAAAATTTCCCTATACCCTTCACCCCACACCCTGTCTGAGTTTCCAGCCTCTAATCTTCTCATCAGATAAAAATTCATCAAAACTATATCTTCTTAGGCCAATCTTCATACAAGCTTTATAAACTCTCCTATAGAGATAGATTAAATTTAATAATCGTAAAGGCTAGATCAGTAGATTCACATAGTAGCCATTTGGTTGAGGAGTAATTCAGATTCTTCAACTATTCACTTCAGATCGGG
>DNXU01000257.1:292-4595 GCA_003505715.1 Cyanobacteria bacterium UBA8803
ATAAAAAAATGCTGGGTGGATATGTCTGTTCAGGATAAGTAGGCTTGATGAGCGCCTTACAAAAGTAAGAATAAAAGCTTCTCTTCCTCTTTCTTTTCTCCTTGTTCTCTCTCCTTATTGCCAAGTCAGAACTTAGACAATATCTATTCAAGCGTACAAAATTATTCTGATACTCCTTAAGGTTTTCAACTGATACTGAAAATTATCGTAGGGAACTACCAATCATGACTAGTGCAACTGTCAAGAGATTCGTGTTTACACCACTAGTAGTTTCAGCAACAGTTTTTGCTGCTTTAACCATACCACTACAGCTATTCCGCTCTACACCAGTTAGGATTCAACTGCAAGATGAGCCGCTAATTTTCGGTCAAGTCGAAGAGTTTGCTCCCCAATACTTAGGAGTAGCAGCTGCGTTGAGCGTAAGTGCAGGCATTGTCAGTATGGCAGCTTTGGGATGGCAACAATCATCTCGTAAATCTGCTTTAGTTGAGCAGGAATTATCGAACTTAGTTCAGAATCTCAACAAAAAGCAAGAATTACTAGAAGTACTCCAAAAACCACCCCAAGTTACTTTCAAAGGTCAAATTAAAAAAGACAGCCCCAGGCAGCAAGTAGAGGATAATCAGCATTTAGTTAAGAGCGTTTCTGCATCGCTACATCCCAGCGTTTCCGAGCCAGATAGTGCCACTGAAAGTAGTATGGGAGCGCAAACCCAGTTAGCCTCTCTTACGGAACAAGCAATGACTCAAAAAGCGGCATCAGGAGGTGAACCCCTAGCCATTACAGATCCTCCTCAGGAACCGTCAACCGAAACCTCAGAGGTTGAAGAACTCGACCATCAACTCCAGGAACTGATGGATCATATAGCATCTGTACAAAAGGTGCTGCGTTCTAATCCCAAAGCGGCAAACTTAGCAGTTCAGCTAAATAAGAAACTGGGACGGAGCTTTTTAGTTGAGAGGTAGAGTCTATAGCAGTTTGGCTCATGGTTCATGGGAATAAAGACTTAATGAACCATGAGCTATGAATATCTGATCTGATGTCCGGCAAATCACCCATCATACAAGCTGTTGCGAGGGCGGGTTTCGACTATTCATCAATTTGCCAAACATCGTGGCTCAAAGATTCGTCTACAATCTTTTTAGGACGCATTACCAAAATAATGCGTCCTAGAATCGGTAAATTTGGGGCTTCTGAAAACCACTCAATAGCTAGTTGTCCTGATCGATCGACTATAAAATAATTATCCGGGTCCCATTCTTGCTGGGTGCGGTCAACAATTACTAAGACTTCTTCAGATTTTTCGCTCCCTTGATTGACTAGTTGATGAGTGTTGCATAGGATGGCTACTGGATCTTGCGCCTTCAAAACTACTTGCCAACCAGGAATTGCGGTCAAGGTTTGCGTTCCAGAGACCTGAACTAGCTGAAAGGCACCAGTAGTTTTCACTACAGGCAGTTCTTGCCAAGTTACTGTGGTCAGAGGTAACTGACCTACTACTGGCAACAGGCGCGGCAGTCCTTCCTCAGCTTCAACACGGTAGAATGGCAATCTGGGAGCCGAACGCCGATTTTTGCCAAAGCCTTCCGTAAGTAATTGTTCGATTTGTTGCCGAGCCTCTTGAGTGTGAGCAAACATCAAGCCTCTGGCAATCAAGCGAGACCGCTCTTGCAAGTCATTTTGCTGTCGAGCCAGTTTCCAATACTGGTAAGCAACGGCGTCACCGGGATGGCGGGAAAATCCTTCCGGTGGATTACTGCGACGGGAGAATTCTTTGATGGCTTTGGCCACCTCCCGCGCTCCCTCAGAATCAAGGTTTCTGGCGACGATAAATTCTGCTGCTGTAGCACGTTCCGGTTGGGTGAGAATGCGCAACTCGTACAAGATATCGCTGCCAGTCCGTTGAAACCGCGATCGCACCGCCTCAGATACCCCAGCCTTCATCAAGGTAGTATAAACCTGAGATGCTACAATGATTTGATTCTGTTGAATTGGCTCAAACCCGGTTTCTTCAAAAATCACCTGGGAAGTGTAGCCTGCTTTTTGGAGCTGCTGACAAGCTCCTCCCCACTCAATCCAGTTACTCTCTTTACGGCGTAGTAATTTTATAAGATCTTCAACATTGACTGTTTCTAAGTCTGGTTGAGGATCGTGATCGGGGTGGCCTGGTGGTATTTCAGTCATGATTTAGAGAAAATGAACAATGGGATAGCGTTCTTAGTAGGAGCGAACTGGATGCTCTGTTCGTCCGCTGAGTTACCATATTTTCTTAATTTATCGCGATCGGGATATCGAGGGAGGCAGAGAGTTTGCCTAGAAATCGGTTGCCTACCCCTCTCTTTAGATATAGAGGTATGGAAAAGTAAATAAATATTAGTGACAACAATACAGCCAAACTCAAGCCAGACGCCAAGATCTGTCGCGTCACAACTCACGGGATGAAAATCCCTCTCTCCCTCTCCCTCATCCTTCATCCCTCATCCCTCAATTCATGACTGTTTTCTTTCCCTGGCCAATGTAAATAATCATTAGCCTTTCGATCAATTCCTTGCCAGTTTAGACCTGCTACTCGGAGTTTGCTGTATTGTTATGGACGTGATTCCTAATCTCGATAGTATCAGCCGTCAGTTAATGAGTTTGGATCGACCGAAAAAACCCAAGATGCTGGTCGTAGACGATGAACCAGATAATCTAGATCTGCTCTATCGTACCTTTAGGCGAGAATTTAACGTACTCAGAGCTGAAAGCGGCGCACAGGCTCTCTCGATACTTTCAACGGAGGGAGAAGTTGCTGTGATTATTTCTGACCAGCGGATGCCGGAAATGAAAGGAACGGAGTTTTTGAGCAAAACGGTTCCTCAGTTCCCTGACACCATGAGGATTATCCTCACGGGCTTTACAGACGTGGAGGACTTAGTCGAAGCGATTAATTCGGGACAAGTATATAAGTATATCACAAAGCCTTGGGACCCCAATGAACTTAAAGCCGTAGTGCAACGTGCAGCTCAAACCTATGAACTGCTCAAGCAACGTACCGAGGAACTTTATCGCGCTCAAGCGCAAATGACGCTAATGCAAACCATTGTGCAGGTGGCTGAGGAGTCAGCTAATTTAGAAGCCAGCCTGCAACAAATTGCTCAAGCATTTGGCAACAGTTTCAGTACAGATAGCTGCATCCTGCGGCTGGTGGAGAATAATCAATTGGTTCAGACTCAAGGGACATATACCAAGTCCGGCTCGATTGCCATAAACCTCGACAACGATGTGCTATTGCAAGAGGCGATCGCAAATCACAAAATGCAGGTGTGGGTGAACGCACCCGGTTCAACCCTGCCTAAGGGAACCGAAGATTACCAAGCTGCTGGACTCCAGGCGCATTTGCTCGTCCCCATTATCCATCGAGACAACCTGCTAGCAGTTCTATCCCTACAATGGCAGCAGAGAATTAGCAACATGGGAGAAAATGAACTCAAACTAATTCACTTGTCCGCACAGCAGGTAGGTTTAGCGATCGCCACCACCCTCAACCCCTAAAGCTCTCATCCCTCCTCCCTCATCCTTCCCATGACTGATAGCCGCGTCCAACCACCCGCATCGGAAATTCGCGATTTATTCGATCGCATTGCCCCAGTTTACGACCAGCTCAACCATTGGTTAAGTCTGGGTCAGCACCGAGTTTGGAAGTTAATGACTGTTAAGTGGATCTATCCCAAGGTGGGTGATATCTGTTTGGATTTATGCTGTGGTAGTGGCGATTTAGCCCAGTTACTGGCGCGACAGGTGGGAGCCAAAGGCCAAGTCTACGGGGTGGATTTTTCCCCAGCTCAATTAGCGATCGCCAAAGCCAGGGTTGAACATCACTATCCACCTCTAACAATTAGCTGGGTTGAGGCAGATGTTCTCAATTTACCCTTTCCAGACAATTATTTCGACGGCGCGACTATGGGTTATGGCCTGCGGAACGTAGCGGATATTCCCCAATGCTTGCAGGAGTTGTACCGGGTCTTGAAACCTGGCGCTAAAGCAGCCATCTTAGACTTCCATCGCCCGACTCAGTGGCCGATGGGTGCGTTTCAGCAATGGTATCTAGACTATATCGTCGTACCCTGTGCCAGAGCATTTGGATTAACCGAGGAATACGCTTACATCGCACCTAGCTTAGATCGGTTCCCGACAGGGCAACAGCAGGTAGAGTTAGCGCGTAAGGAGGGATTTGCCCATGCCACTCACTATGCGATCGCGGCTGGCATGATGGGGGTCTTAGTGTTAAGCAAAGCTTGATACCGAGTTGCATTCAAAGATA
>DNXU01000257.1:4707-21451 GCA_003505715.1 Cyanobacteria bacterium UBA8803
TCCCTCATCCCTCATCCCTCAATAGTAGGGTCGCTACAATAGAAATTACGAGTCTAAGTCATCAGTCGTGAGTCATGAGTATTGACTCATTTATTTTCTGAGAAACCAGTAGCGAATGACTAAGGACTAATGACTCTCTAAATTCCGCTTAACTGGATTGCTGCTTTGGATTGGTCTAACTTGTGGTCGCTGTTGGTTCCACCCATTGGTGGAGGTATTATTGGCTATTTCACTAACGATTTAGCCATTAAGATGTTGTTTCGTCCCTATAAAGCCCTTTATATTGGTAGAAGGAGGATACCCTTTACACCAGGGTTAATTCCTCACAATCAGGAACGCCTTGCCCAAAGGATTTCTGACACGATCATGGGTTCCCTGCTGACGCCGATGGAGTTACAACGGCTGACACGGCGTTTGCTGCATACCGAACGAGTCCAAGGGGCAATTGTTTGGCTCTTAAACCTAGCTCTGGATCAAGTTCAGTTAGATAAAGAACAGAAAACGGCCAAGATTCTGGCTGCCATTCTCCATGACTTGTTAGGAGAATCCTTTCCTCGGATGCTAAAGATTTTAGCACGCCGGGAGGATTTCCTAGAAGCTCAGCTCAACCATATTTTCGATCAGATTCTATTAGAGTTTCAGCTGAACGAGCAGCAAGCTCGGCAGCTAGCTGACTGGATCTTACAGGTGGCACTCCCGCCGGACGTTCTGCGCCAAGCGCTGATTGATGTTTTAACAGACCGCAACATCCACATCATTGATGAAGGGTTTCGCGAGAAGGCGAGTGGCACCTACTGGGTGGTAGCAAATTTATTTGGTTTGCGCAACACGCTGACACGCTTGCGGACTTTTTGCCTGGATGAGAAAGAAGAGACGAACGCTCGTTTGGAAGAATTACTAACTGCTCTCTCGACTCGCGAGCGGTTGCGGGGATGGCTGCAACGTCTCTCACTGCAAAATTTACCAGTCTCAACGGTGCGACAGTTGCGTAAAACGATGCGTGATGCCGTTCGCGATTACATTCGCGAACGGGGTACGGACTTTTTACAGGGATTGAGTCAATCCATTGATTGGGAAAAGGTAGCTGTGTTAGTCCTCAAAAGATTGCGAGAGTCAGCCACAATGGTCGCATCCCTGGAATTGATTAGCAAGGAACTAGCATTAGTTTTGGAGCGCTATCTAGAAGAAGATTTAGAGAAAATTGTGGCTCAGATCATCCCGATTTTGTCAATTGATGAGGTTATTGTCGAGCGCGTTAAAGCCACATCTCCTGAAGATTTAGAGATGGCAATTCAAGGTATTGTTAAAAGTGAGTTGCAAGCTATTGTTAATTTAGGCGGTATCTTAGGGGTGATTGTGGGGCTAATGCAAACAGTAATCTTGTTATTGCGATAATCTTTGATAAAGCCAATATGAAATTGATTAGGGAACAGGGCTTAAAAAAGATAACCTGCGATAGACGCTGGCAGTTGTAGTCTTCTTTAAGCTAGAGAAGCTGAGCTACAGCCGTCATTGGCGGTTTTTTACAATGGACTTTAAATACCGATGGAAAAATGGTGCGCCTCCTAGTCGCGATCAGGCAGCTCAGGAGGGCAATCTACTAGATGAAAGCCAGTTTGGAACTCCAGAGGATCATCAAATAGCTGAGAACATGGCAAGGAAACATCTTAACGTGCCCCTTAAAACAGCGGATGCCCATATTCCTCCTCTGCCCCAGGCAATTCCTAAGGAAAGACAAAAAAATGTCTAATAAGTTGAAGGCTTGACAAGAAAGCTGGAAAGTGAAGCGGGGTGCAGGGTAGAGTTTTGATTCTGGATTTGGGTGGGGTGTTGGTCAATTGCCCCTACGCCCTACACCCAATCTCATTTTTAAATTTCATATCTCAAATAAAATGCTATAGTTCCTTCTATATAGCTAGGTATCATGTAAGCTAGTTGAAGGTCATTATTGGAAACTTGTATGCTGGATTCCTTTCAAATAATTAACTTCAGGCTTTTTCAACATCTTGAAGTTGGAAGACTGAATCGTGTTAACTTAATTGTTGGTAGGAATAATGCGGGAAAGAGTACATTTCTAGAAGCTGTAGAACTCTATGTTAGCAATGCTGCTTCTAGAGTTCTTCTTGATCTTGTTGAATCTAGACAAGAAACTTGGTTTAGCGAAGCTCAACCTCAATTACACAATTCTACAGGTAATTCTGTGCGCCATCTTTTCTTTGGGCATAAATTACCTCAGGTTGGAGAACAAGGTATTTTACTTGGGGAAGTTTCCTCAAATACCAAACTCCATATTGGTGCTGCTGCTTATCAAAATAAGAACGATGATGAAGGTACTTTAAGAAAAATTCGTGTTCCCAGTTTCCAATTGGATCTCTTTGATGAAGACCTATCTAATGTTGAAGTTTTTCTTGTAGCCGAAGAAGGTGAGAAAACAAGGAGGCTTTTTAGATTGGATAGAGATTTCAGAGACATGCGACTTTATAGCTCTAGAAACTTGTATGAAATACAGGAATCTGAGTTCAAGTCCACATGGCAGATTGTTTCAACAGAAAATATGCCCAACCGTAAGCTAGCTGCACTTTGGGATTTGACCAGTTTAACCAACTTAGAGTCTGTAGTGATTTCTGCGCTCAAATTAATTGACAGTCGAGTAACTGGGGTTGCTTTTGTAGAGGATGTTAGTCAAAGGCGTTCGGGTGAGAATCGTCGCATTCCATTAGTAAAGATTGAAGGAACAGACGAACCTTTACCTCTTAAAAGCATGGGAGACGGAATGACTCGTTTGTTTCATATTATTGTTGCTATTGTGAATGCTCAGAACGGAATTATATTAATCGATGAATTTGAAAATGGTTTGCACTGGAGCGTACAGCCTAAGGTTTGGGATATCGTTTTTCAGTTGGCAGAGAAGCTTAATGTTCAAGTTTTTGCAACAACCCATAGTCGCGATTGTATAGAAGGATTTGATAGTGCTTGGAATAAATATCCTGCCCTTGGCGCTTTCTTTAGACTTGATGCTAAGGATGGATTTATTAGAGCAACAGAATATACATCTGAAACGCTCACTGATGCTATTGACATGGACGTTGAAGTGCGATGAATAGTTATGAGCGACGTTTGTAAACAAGATACAGATAAAATATTACTTGTTGAGGGTGATAATGATTGCCATGTCGTCATGGCTCTATGTGCCGCACATAATGTTCCTGAAACTTTTGGCATTTATCAGTGCGGATCAGACGTAGGAGTTTTGAAGCGATTGAATGCTCTGATTGTACGTCCTAACCCTCCACAGGTAATAGGCGTTATGCTTGATGCCGACAAACCTTCTCTTCAAGGAAGGTGGGATAGCATCAAAAGTAAACTAAAGAACAATAATCATAGCTATGTAATTTCGGTATCTCCTGATGTCGATGGAACTATAGTCGATAGTATTCCAGACAAACCAAGGCTTGGATTTTGGCTGATGCCAAACAATCAAGATTCTGGGATGCTGGAAGACTTCTGTGCAGAACTCGCAGAGCCAATATCTCTGTTATTTGCACGAGAGTGTGTTGAACAAGCGTATGGAAGGAATGTAACAACTTTTAAAGAAGTACACCGGAGTAAAGCAGTTATCCATACATATCTTGCTTGGCAAGATGAACCTGGCTATCCTTTGGGAAAAGCGATCTCAAGGCAATCCCTCCGTCCACATACAGATGTTGCAGTAAGATTTACAAACTGGTTAACACGCTTGTTCATATAAATAATTGTGCGATCGCATTCTATCCTTCAACTTAATTCTGTAGAGAGAGGAAAGTTTTAGAACTGCCTACTAATCATTGTCCTTTTTGTAAGGCTTGAAAGTTAGATTTGGGGCTTATATATCACCCCTAAGCATCAATGACAATCCGCAGATTGCCGCGTTTTTTTGTAACTCGGCAAACCGTCCTAGTACCGGAACGCTCAAACTCCAAATCAAGCAGGGTGGTTCCTAGTTTTAAATTTTGTAAAGATAGGAAATTGATCGAAGTAGGCAGCGATGGAGAGATAATCTGTAACTCATTGTTAGCAGCATTGGGTACTAAATTCAGCATCAGTTGTAGCAATTGAAAAATACTGCCACTAGCCCACGCCTGGGGCGCACAAGCGACAGGATAGCGGACGGGTTCGCTGTCCTCCGTGCGCTGGTAACCGCAGAAAAGTTCTGGCGGACGCCGATAAGGTTGCCCAATGGTCATGTCAATGATGCCTTGAGCCACATCTAATGCTTGCTCGACATACCCATGCGATCGCAATCCCAAAGCAATCAAGGCATTATCATGAGGCCAGACGGAACCTGTGTGATAACCCATGGGATTATAGGCTAAAGACAAACTGCTCAGGGTACGAATTCCCCAACCACTAAACATATCCGGTGCTTGCAACCGTTCGGCTACACTTTGAGCGTGTTCTGGGGTAAAGATCCCCAGGTACAAACATTGACCGGGATTAGAGGTAATACTATCCACTGGCTGGCCTTCACCGTCCAAAGCTAAGGTGCAGTAATCTTCGTCAGGTAACCAAAAATCTCGATTGAAGCGGGTTTTGAGATTTTGGGCGTCCTCTTGCCATTGCTGAGCCAGCTGGAATTCCTTCTGGAGCAGAGCAATTTCGCTCAAGCGCATCTTGGCAGCGTAGATATATCCTTGCACTTCGCACAGCGCGATCGCTCCATTTGCCAGTTTGCCCTCTCGATCGACCATACAATCTCTAGAATCTTTCCAACCCTGATTGAGCAACCCGCCGCGAAATTGGCGATAGTAGCTCAGATAACCCGTCTGTTTGCAGTTAGAGTCAATCCAGGCCATGGCAGCTAGGGCATTCGGCCACAACTGTTTTAAGGTTTCTTGATCGTGAGTCCAAGCGTAGTATTCGGCGTAGAGCATTAACCACAGAGCAGTGGCATCTACTGTACCGTAATAGGGGGTGTAGGGCAGTTCCTGGCAGCGAGTCATTTCGCCGAGGCGAATTTCGTGCATGATCTTTCCCGGTTGCTCGTCGCGCCACTCATCATGGGTTTTGCCCTGATAGTGCGCCAAAATTTGCAGGGTTTGTTGAGCGATCGCAGGATCAAAAATCAGAGTCTGAGAAGCGGCAATAATCGAGTCACGTCCAAATAAGGTTGAAAATAAAGGAACTCCTGCTGAAAGGGCTTTTCTGTTATCCCAACTCTGGAGGAGAAAGTAAATATCTTGCTCTGCCTGTTCGATAACTTGGTTAAATACTTTTGAATCCGAACGAATTCGGGTTGTACCAGTCAACCACTCTTCCTCCTCCATAAGTTCTGTAGCCTTAGCTTGCAGCAGAGTCGCTGGCATATCCATTGCAGACGTAGGACGGTTATCGGTCAAAGGTTGCAACCGATAACTTAAGTGTTCAGTAGCATGAGCATCTAGTTCTAAAGACCAAACTGCCGTGTATCCTTGGAATGCATCGGGTTGACGGTGCGCAAATTGGATACGGGATTCTAATAAAAGACCGTCTAGGGCTTGATAGGCGAGAGTTAATTCTTTGGGTAAGGGGTAAGGCGTAACAGGATCTGACGTTAAAGGTTCCTCCTGCCCAACTTGTACATATTCCAATTGTGGCTTTACCAGGTGCAACAGCCGCCCCCGTTGCTCTCGCTGGTAGCCCCGAATTTCAAATATGTCTACAAAATCAGCATCAAAACTGAGGCTGAGTTCAAATTTAACAGGAGTTGTGTTGTAGTTGGTAATTGCGATCGCTTCAAATAAACCGCCACTCAGGACAATCTCCCTTTGGATGGCAATGCTTTGAGCCTTCAAGCAGTCATCAATGCGCGGATTAGCACATAACACGGAGAGGGCAAACCCTTTTTTGGCATTGCTACTGAGCAGAATGGGTGAGTGTCGCTCAATTTGTAATTCCAGTCGGCTCAGAAATCGCGTATCGTGACAGAACAACCCCATCTTGGCTAGACGGCCATCCTGTAGAGTGCCAGTACTATTCCCCAGGGTATCGGTAATTAAAAATAGATCGTTGTCTTTAAGGGTGAGAGTGGGGTGTAGTTGTTCGCCCACTAGGGAAGGCCAATCGGGAATTGGTGCTTGGTCAGCAGGAACGAAGCATCTGCCGTAGACCTCAAGAGTATCGAGCATCATTAATTTTAGATTTTAGATTGTGGGCTATCCTATCTCCAATCTGCAATCTAAAATCTAAAATTATTTTTGCCTCAACTCTCAAAAGAATTAGGAGATTGGAGTCAGGCTTTTGGCCGAGGTGACTGCCGACACTTTGACTGGAGAATCTCCAAGTTCCCAGGCATCAGGTAACTGCCACAGCCGTTCGTCCATAATCGATTGTGCTAATAAGCGGCGGTAGAGGTGGCTTAAACGGAAAGAGTCAATCTCCGTACTACTCTGCACCATTTGCAGCTTCTGGGGGGTCGAGATGAGCGATCGCAACTGTTCCCGTTCTTGGATATTTGCTGCCACAATGCAGTTAGCTTCCTCAAGAATCTGCTGCTCAACCGCTAGTCTCGTATTCGCAATGGGCGGTTTGTCATCGAAGATGCGATACTTGAGGGTCCCTAAAGAGTGATGGGTGTGGACGAGTTGCAAGTTAATATTAGACTTCAACTGCAAGCCAACCCAAGCAGAAAGCCAGTGGTGAGTGTGAACGAGGGGATAATTCGTGCCTTCTTTAGCCTGGAATTTCTGGAAAGCTGTTATAAATTGGGGCAGATATTCCAACACCTCACCAGAGGGGATGACCTTTTGAGGGCCTGCGACTAAACGAATGGTTCGGCAGTAGGGGGAATGCTGTGCAATTGGCTGGTTGTCTGGGTCAGTCTTGCGAGTAAACATATCAACTTGCCACCCCAAGCTAGCCAGCGCTTCGCCAACTTGACGAACATAACCATTGTGGCTTTTCGCCGCCTCTTGCCCCCCAACTGCGGCTGGGTCGCTATGCACTGCAATTAAAGCTATGGGCTGCCTACCCGGAAGAGTTGAACGAGAAGAGATGAAAGAGGATTCTAGGCTGTGGGATTGAGCGATGCTTCGGTCTGAGCTATATCCCTGATTGAAGACAACAGCCATCGGCTGCCCATTTTGATGCGACATCCCTTAACCTCATATAAAAGTGAAATTGCTGATGCTTTAATGCTCTGCGGAAAATACAGTCAACAGGCTGAGTCAAATAGGTGGCTCCCTTTTAGTCCCACTCTACACTCGAGCCAAACCTCGGATATGACCGTTCTGCGCCAAACGCTGGGCTATGATCTTTTGATAAACTCTCTCATAACCATCAGCCATACGTTCTACGCTGAAGTTGTTAAGAACGTGTTCGCGGCAAGTATAGCGATCCAATTGGGTAACTTTATCAATCGCTGCCACAAAGTCTTCAATCTGGTGGCACAGGAAACCAGTTTTGCCGTGGGCGATGACCTCGGGTGTAGATCCCATAGAAGTAGCAATAACTGGCGTTCCCGTTACCATGGACTCAACCATTACCAAGCCAAAGGGTTCGCGCCAAGTAATGGGAAACAGAGTAGCCACAGCATTACCCATCAGCACGCTCTTTTGAGCATGGTTCGCCTCTCCCAAATATTCAATCTGTTTGCCATCAATGTGAGGCTTAATTTCCTGCTCGAAATAGTCCACATCGACGACATCGACCTTACCTGCCATCTTCAGGTGCCAACCGGAGCGCTTGGCAATTTCGATCGCTAAGTGCGGGCCTTTTTCTGGAGAAAGGCGTCCCAAAAATGCTAAGTAAGGTGGATCTTGCGGTTCTGGGTAAAACTCATAGGTGCTGGTATCGATCCCGTTGTAGACAGTAGCCACACAGTTGAGGTTTAATCGTGGCTCCCGTTGGGCGTCAGAAATACTTACAAAAGACTGCTGCCGGGAATGAGTGAATAATTTCTCGTTATCCGGTGTAAAGATGCCATGAAGGGTGTGGACGGTGGGTGTTTTGACCAAATTGGCATAAGGCAATGCCGCACAACCCATGTGAGAGTGAATTACATCAAACTCCCCAGCGCGTTCGTAAACCCGACTCAGCTGTAGTAGCTCGTAGATACCACCTTCCTTAACCGTAGTATCTAAACGCAAAGCTCGCGGGTGAACAGATTCTAACTCCGCTAGAGTAATGGAATCTCCAGAAGCAAACAAGGTGACTTCATGTCCGCGTCTCACTAGTTCATCGGTAAGCAAACCGACAACTAATTCAGTTCCTCCGTAGGCGGGGGGCGGAACTCGCTCCCATAATGGGGCAACTTGGGCAATCCGCATTGCAAGTTTCTCCTGTTTCGTGTATATTAAATTGAATGGCGTGAATATAATTACGAGCAAGTGGTTGGCTAAAATTCAGCGTTAAGTATGAGCAGAATTTGCCCGGTTTCCTCTTGCGATGTTTGCCATTTTGCTAAAATCCAAACATTTATGAAGTGCTGGTAAGCCAATCTTTACTAATCTTGAACCAGCGCTTAACACCAACTTTAAATTAAAATTTTTAGTTTTGTAAATGGTGCTTAGGATATAGAAAACCGATAGAGGTAGGTACGGTAACCTATACCCATAAGAGGTTGCTTTTTGTGAGAAAATTTAGTATGGGATAGGTTGATATTTAGTTCATTGTTTACAGGTTGTAGGCAATGAACCATAAAAATTCCGAGGAAAAGCCAAAAGTAACAAAAGACAATCCCTACAATCTTCAAGATCGCAGGGATTCAATTATTTTGAATTTGGTGGCGGGAGGCGGATTTGAACCACCGACCTTCGGGTTATGAGCCCGACGAGCTACCAGACTGCTCTATCCCGCGTCGCTTTTGCTAGCATAACACCTAATTGTCAAAAGTGGCAACTGGGAATTGGAAAATAAATAGGCAGTGCGGCGGAACGAGTGGCTGCGAACTCCAATTAGCCCCACTCACTTCATGGCTTTTCTCAAGGCATCGTAACGCAGGGGATAAGGTAAATACAACTCAACTAAACCATGGCGAGTTCGCCAATCACCTCTAGGCGCTTAAAATCACCCAGAGACATAAAAGATTCTGCCAAGGTTTCCGCGACTGAAGGGGTAATCCAACCCATCTGCTTGAGTAGTTGAATGGCAACAGCATACTTGGCGCGTTTGGCTCCATCCATAACCTTAATGGCCATACCCAGACCCATGCCGATCCGACCGATGCATTGAATTCCTTCCGAACCAGTTTTACTGACTAGTTCTCCTCCAGCTAAGCGCATCAGTTCGGTATCAAACTGCCCGCTTCCTGCCACCATCTCTGGGTGATGGGTCATAGCACGAACAATTCGCTCCATTGCCAAATTTTCGCCCGAAGCTAGTTGAGCATACAAAGAGGCCATTTGACCGAGTTGTATGAAATAAGTGGGTGCCCCGCAGTCATCGTGGGCAAGAATTAACTCTTCCGGTGGCATCCGCATCAACTCAGCCACCTGACTCAACACTAGCTTTTGTAAGGGATGGTGGTACTGCAAATAGCTACTGAGAGGCCACTGTCGTTGCTGACAGACGGCTAGCATTCCAGCGTGTTTACCTGAGCAGTTGTATTCCAGGGGGCTTTGCTTGCCAGGTGGTGTGGGACATTGTAAGACTGATGGATCAAGATCACACCGCCAAAGTATTTTAAAGACTTGGCGTACTTGTTCCACAGTCCCTTGATGAGAACTACAGATAATTGCTAAGTCACGGTCATTCAAGCTGTAGCGTTCCAGAGTTCCAGTGGTGGTGACTGCTAGAGCCTGAAACGGTTTGAGAGCAGAACGAATAAATGTAGCTGTTTCGGCATTGCCCGCCACAGAAAGTACCCTTCCCCGATCGTCACAGAGAACGGCTTGGACGTGATGGGTGGATTCAACAATGCCTTCCCGCAGCAAACGGACTTGTATGGCTGGTGCTTGATTGCGTTTTCCCCTTGTCATGGCTAAGACTATAACACCTACAGGGGACAGGATAATTGCCCTGAGGGCAGGACAGGTCTCAGGCTATCGAAGATCGAAAATTCCGTAAATGACCGCTGAAGCTTTAGAAAAAATTCCAAATTAGGCTACCAATAAAGACAAATAGAACAAGAATGGCGAACGTCTGTTTCAAACGTTCCAGAATTGGTTGAACTTGATAAGAGACCATCAGGCGATCTCGGGTCAATAGTTCTGGCGGCTTAGTCCAGGTTTGACCGTCATACCAACCTGACTCCTCATAGACTATTGTCTCGCGGAAGAGGCGATCGCGTACATAAGACCAACCTAAATATAGTCGCAGCAATGTTAATGCCACAAACACCAATGCACCTCCTCCACCAGCCAGTATAAACTGTAGGGGCTGCTTTTGTGGCGCGAAACTTGCCGCTGCCAATGGGCCGGCAATGACCCAGCTGCCCGTCCAGACCTCAGCGAGCTTCATAATATAACCTCGCCAATCCAGCCTCACCCAGCTAAAAAACCACGAATCTGTTAATTCTTGATACTCATTAATTGGTTGCTGTTCGGCTGGCACCGGACAACTAGAAACAGAAAATTCCCTCATGGTTTTACCTAGGGTTGTGGCTGTTGCGGCTGAAAGGGAATCAGGTCGGCGTGGCTCCAAAACGCTTCTAGATTATAGAACTCCCGCTCGTGAGGCAGCATGATATGGACAATCACGTCACCGTAGTCCTGAAGTATCCAACTGCTATCTGCTTTTCCTTCCGTGCGTAGCGGCAACCGCTGCCAAACGCTTTCTACTTGGTGTTCGATCCACTGGGAAATCGCCCTGACCTGCACCCGAGAAAATCCAGTAATAATCACAAAGTAATCTGCCAAGTAGGAGACCTCGGCCACTCCCAGGACTTTGATGTTGTCGCCTTTGCGGTCATCAGCTGCCCGGGCAATGGTCAAAGCTAGCTCCTGACTTATATTTTGTTTTTGGGTTTCAGTCGCTAATAAGGTAGATGGCATTTTAAATTGATCTCTCATCAAATCCTATGTCTTTATAAAACGTAACAAAAAACAACAATTAACCAGATGCAAGTAGTTGCTTATGAACAGCGTACACCAGTACACCAATAACAGAGGAAAACTCTCTTCCCGGTTCAGGACAGGTTTTGGACAAAAGTTATTCGTAAGGTGCCCAATTCAATAACTAAACCTGCTCTTACATCTGCCGACTACACAACTTCCTATTTTAATTTCCAATTCTCCATATTTAACCGATCTGCTTTTTGCTTTTTTTGATTACAAATTTGCACTGCCCAATTTCGAGTCAAGATCGTGCGCGGGTGAACGAAGCGACGAGTATCCAAAAGAAATTTCAACGAATAGTCGCAGGTTAGCCAAACTGCTTTGTGAATATCTTGCTTGGCAACTTGCCGCAAGAATTCTAACTCCGATGTATGACCACGACTGGGTTCCAGACTGTCAGCGATGAAAACTACACAGCTCAAATCACTCATGCCGGGACTGCCTAAGGTGTGAAGGGCGATCGCTTGTAAAACTGACTCATCTGCCATGCCAAAGTGGTCTCTAGCGACAATGGCACTGACTTCGGCATGTAACAGATGAGGATTAGCTTCACAGACTGGATCTATGTCTATCCCCTCATTTCTAGCCATCTGCAATAACTTATTTGGCTTAAAGTATTTAGCGAGGTCGTGCATCAACCCAGCCTGAGCGGCTCGATCGACATCAAGCTGATAATGTTGAGCCAGCTCCACTGACATCTGCTCAACTCCCAAACTATGCTGAAGCCTAGCTGGAGGAACATTTTCAGCTAACCAGGCTAAAACCCGATCACGCATCACCCCAAAAAACTCTTCAGGACAAGGTCTACAAGCTGCGGCAACACTAGGCCACGGAGCAAGGCATGTTCTGTAATCCATAGGTTGCCAATCGCTACGACAAAAAGGCAGAAGGCTGAAATGTTTATGGTATCTATTTTTTCACCTGTTTTTAGCTTTAGGGTTATTAACACCAAGTTGCACTAGCGGATGTTTAGTGCGATCGCGTAATTTACCCAATACTATTTTTCAACTGCGGTTGAGTTACCTGCCGCAGCCATAACACACCTGAGAATCAGTTGGTTGACCCTATTTTAGCTTATGGCTCCTGAACGGCAGCAAATAGTTTTTCATACCGATCGAGAGCTTTCTCGAAGGCATAATTTTCCTCAGCGTAGCGCCTGCCTTTCTCCCCTAGCTCTTTAACTTTGTCTGGATTGATGTACAAATCCAGAATTGCTGCGGCTAGGGCTCTGGGATCTTCTGGAGGGATGATGATACCACCGCCACTTTGCTGTATGGCAGTGGCTGCCGTTCCCCGATCGGGCACAGAAGCCAAAATTGCGCGACCGCTTGCCATTAATACAGGAATTTTGGAGGGCATATTGAAGTCAATGACATTGTGTTTTTGTAAAACTAATCCTACATCTGCTGCTGCTAGCATTTCCGGAAGAGTTTCCCGAGGTTGAAAAGGTAGCAGTGTGACGTTCGTAGCTTTACAGGTATCTTTATATAGCTGCAATTGTTCTACAGCCCTCTCTTCTTCTAACTGTAATTGTGCCAAAGCCTGTTCTGCTTCTAGTTCCAATTGCTCCAACGCCTTTTCTTCTTCTCGATGCAATCGTTCCAACGCTGTCTCTTCTCCTACAATTACAATCGCTAGGTCGGATAAGTGGCGTAGGCGAACTGCGGCGTGAATTACAGTTTCTATACCCTGAGTCAGAGCCATATTACCAGAGTACATCACCACAAATTTTTCCTGGAGTTTATGTTGGGAGCGGAAAGCGTTAGGTTCTTTCGGCAAAGGTTGGATGAAGTTCACATCTACCCAGTTGGGAATTTGAACCAGCTTATCTTTAGAAACCCCCTTTTCTAGCAAGTTTTTAACAAAGCCATCAGCAATAACGCTAATCTGAGTAGCACTCTGATAAGCAAATTTTTCCAAAACCTTGAAGATATAAATTAGTTTTGGGTTTTTCAGCAGGTCTACGTGAATGGCAGCATCTGGTAAAATATCTTGAAGATTTAAAATAACTGGGGTGCGATGTATCCATCCCAAAAACGCGGCGGGTACACAAACGGGGAGGGGAGGGGAGGTTATGAAAATTACATCGGGGCGTTTACCCTTAAGAGCATGGACGAAGCTAGTAATGACAAAGCTCACCTCTAGGAATAATCGGTCGAGCAAACTCGGTTTGGGGCGAATCCAAACATAACTGCGTTGAATGCCAACACCGTTGATGACTTCACTACAATACAACTTGCCCCGGTATCCTTCGTAAATTCGGCGTTGAGGATAGTTAGGCATACCAGTGACAACACGAACCTCGTGCCCTCTTCTAGCCAGACCTTCTGCCAGTTCGGTCATTAGGGGAGCAATCCCAATAGGCTCTGGATAATAGTTGTAGGAATAAATCAAAATTCGCATAATTTGAGGTTGCAAGCTGGGTAGGTACTTGCTGAGTCGTCGAGATTGTCTTTCCAAGGTAACCTGATTAATGGCCAAGGAGTATAGGATTCCTTGAAGGATTAACCGATGGCAAGCGAGTGATTGTGCAAGACCATGGAAGAGGCAATTCTAGATCTCATACCTTATAAAGTCTAGCTTGGCCGAAATAAATGGATTAACTACCCCTTGCGCTTAGCCAAAGCTGGAAAGCCGATCGCTAAATCTAGCGGTGCTTGCGCATGAGCAGACAATTGCGGTGGTCAGGCAGGCGTTGGTAAGATAGCTCATCCGTTAGCTGATCTATAAACATCAGTCCCCTGCCATCTTCTTTTTCTAAGGGATCTTCCTCTTCTTGGTAGAGGGTTTGGAGCTTGGCTCGCAGATCGAAGGGTTCACCCCGATCCCAAATGCGCATCTCAATGTAGTGAGGGAATACGCTCAACTCAAGCTCTATGGGTGTTGTCTTGGGCAAATGTCGGTGAGCGTGGCGAACTACATTTGTGAAACCTTCTTCTAAGGCCACTTTACAATCCCAGCACAATTCCTTAGGCAATTGGGGTAAAGCAAAATGGTCAAACCACTCCAAAACTTCCGTGACAGCTTTTAAGTCCGTTTCCACCTGAAGTTGAGATTGTTTAATAGGTTCCTCATTTTGCATGAACTGCAAATAGTTCCAAATTTCCCTAAACAGCGCCACTATTTTTTGTAAAGACAATTAGAATTGTTTTGATAATCAGTTTCAAGTCATACATCAAGCTCCAATTTTGCTGGTAGCGCAAATCTAGCTCAATTATGTCTTGAAAGTTGCGGATTTGATTGCGCCCATACACCTGCCACTCACCTGTCATACCGGGCTTTACATCTAAACGCTGCCACTCCGGTACTTCATAGTATTCCACTTCATCAGGCGTCGGCGGTCGAGTACCGACCAAACTCATCTCCCCTTTAATCACATTCAAGAACTGAGGCAATTCATCCAAACTCGTTTTTCGTAAAAATCGACCGACTCTGGTCACTCGCGGATCGGTAGAACCGCTTTCACCTAAGGCTTTGATCCTAATTTTACCCTTACTACTATCTTCAGTACCCACATACATTGAGCGAAATTTCCAAATTCGGAACTCCTTGCCCATCCAACCTTTGCGAATTTGGCTGAAGAAGATCGGCCCTGAACTGTCGAGTTTGATTGAGATGGCAATTGGCACAAACAGGATCGCCGTAATAACCAAACCAACAATGCCACCGATCAGATCTAGCAGCCGCTTGACCCAAGAACGTACTGAAGGGTGAGTTGTGGGTAGCTCTGGTGACGTTTTCGGTTCCCGAACTAACTCTAATGTCAGCATTTGATCAAGCCCAGTCATTTTCAACACAGCCATGACTGGATCGAGTACACCCCTCAGAACAATCTCAACCCCTTTATCCCGAGCGCTTTTATAGTTGTTCACCAATGCGCCAATGCCACAGCTATCAATAAACGTTGTCTGACTAAAATCGAAAATAATTTGTTTAGGCAGAGAACTTTTTTGCAGCAACTGCTGGCAGGTTGCTTTAAAAGCCACAGCTTCAAGCACACTCAGCCGAACGGGAAGTTGCACCACTGGAGTGTCGTTGAATAAAATTACCTTAAAATCAGCTTCTGACATTGAGTTAACCATAAAGACCTGGTCGTTGGTGTTAATCTATGGTTCTGACTAATATTTTGTCTGAGAACGTCTAACTTAACCAAGAAATTTGATTGATCTAGCGTCAATGTCCCATGTTTGCCAAACCTCAACCTAGCGCACGACTTATTGAGATTTTTTCTGCCATTCAAGGTGAAGGGTTAAACGTCGGCACTCGTCAGTTATTTATCCGCTTCGCCTTGTGCGATCTACGCTGCCATTTCTGTGATAGTGCCCATACATGGCAGGTTCCCACCTTGTGTCACATTGAACAGACCCCCGGACGCCGTGACTTTGAAACCCATCGCAACCCCGTACTCCTACCTCTCGTGCTGGCTTGGGTTGACAGACAAAATCAACCAGGTCTGCACGACAGCATCAGCTTGACTGGTGGAGAACCCTTGTTACAGACTCCTTTTCTGGTAGAGTTGTTGCCCCAGTTGCACCAATTGACGAGATTGCCTGTTTATCTAGAAACGGGCGGGCATCGCCCAGAACAATTAGGAACAATCTTACCCTACTTGAACTCAGTAGGCATGGATATTAAGCTACCTAGCGTGAGTGGGGAAAATCATTGGCAGGCTCACACCGAGTTTCTGCAACATTGTCACGATTCACAAGTAGAAGTTTTTGTCAAATTAATTATTTCGACCACCACTAAGCCAGATGAACTGGAACGAGCAGCAGAGTTAGTAGCAGCTTGTAGTCCTGGTATTCCCGTGTTTTTACAACCTGTAACACCCTTCGGCTATGCTCAGGGTAAACCCCTGGAAACTCCCCATCACCTGCCCCTGTTGCCCCCAACGCCCGATCAGGTTCTAGATTGGCAGGCATTGATGAAGCGCCATCTTCAGTCCGTGCGCGTGGTTCCCCAAACCCATAAGATAATAGGTCAGCTTTAAATTTTCTCCTCCTGTTTAGATTTGGCTTTAGCTTTGGCTTGAGCAGCACTCTTTTTCAGGGCAGAGAGCCGAGCTTCGTATCTGCGTCGCTGACGCTGACTGGGAGTGGTTTCAATCAAGGTTTTTAAAGCACTACCGAGACTTTTGTAGGCGTTGGGAAGCGTGTAACCAAAGCGAGTGGCAAGGGCGATCGCTTTTTCATCGGCTTCGATAGCTGCCTTGAGGTTTTTCTCTCCATTGTTTTTCTGATATAGTCTCCAACCAGAAACGCTACACAGAGCCAAAGCTAACAACAACAGCAAGCCGTCTTGCACCCAGAGTTCGCCTACAGCACCGCCCAAACCAATAGCTAAGGCTGCCATTTCCCAGCCTTCTTTCGGGATGGTATCGTTTTGGACGCGAGCAACTTCGTGCCAAAAGAGTAAGTTACGCTGGTCAAGAGCGAGCTGTTCCCATTTGACCAAGTCCACTTGAATTTCCACCTCGTCCCTACCAATCTCTTCTGTGCGCAGGAGAGGCGGATTCACTTCTGTAGTTCCTTCTACCATAACCCAGCTCTGCAATTCTGGTGGCAGTAAGCTTTTCAGACGCCGGAGTTCGCTCATCTCGGCCTTAGCCGAAGAGGTTGCATAAGATGTCATAGATCTGCCCCCACGAAACTCAAATTAATAAATAAGGGTATCACTTGGCAGTATAGCGATATTAGAAGGGTGGGGAGTGGGGAATGGTGATTGGTGATTGGTGA
>DNXU01000257.1:21487-23638 GCA_003505715.1 Cyanobacteria bacterium UBA8803
TGGGTTTACCCTGAGCGTAGCCGAAGGGGAATGGGGGAATTTTACAATAACCCTATTCCCTATTCCCTATTCCCTATTTTGGTTCTCGAATTGAACCCATAAACAGCACCGTTCCTGTTTGATTGTCCCGAATAGCGCAGAAGAAGGGGCGGTCAACGACCATCCGGAAAGGTTCCTCTGAGATAGCAATAGAGGTTGGTACAATAGTGACGGAGGTAACAGCTGCCGCTTCGGTGCCTTCTTCGTTGACTTCTACAAAGGTTTTATGCTTGACTTCATCAATGGTGACGGAGGCAGGAGTCATATGGGAAAAATCAGCCCGATCGCTAAACGCTAATTCCATACCCATTGCCGAAAGTACATTGTTGAGTTGGATGTCGTAGTCTAATTTGAAGCGCGGTAGAACAATTGAGCCATCTCGTTGCCGAAACTGGCTCATCCATTGCTGCCAGTTTTCCAGGGTCAACTGTTGTTGAAATGCCTCTAGGTTGTTAGTTTCACGAGGCAGGAAAACATATAAACTCAGGCGTCCTTTTCCGTAAGGCAAACTGACGGCTTGAAAGGTGTCATTTTCGTAGTACCGATATCTCCCAGATTGAGACATCATGGGGTGTTGCTTTTGGGTGCCCTCTGGCAGATAGAAAGGACGCTCAGTAGTTTGGCCTTTGTCGAATTCTGTTGTCCAGTTGCCTTTAAAATAAATCGCGTTGATTAAAAAGAGGAGGTCATCCGGTTTAATTCGCTCGATAATTTGAGGAATTTTGCCGCGAGTACTTTCTTGAACCCACTTGTTGATGACACCAGCGGCGTCAGGATTGGTAAAGTCGAGTTCGGTTACCTTGGCTTGGTAGAATTGTTGGTTTCTTTCCAGAAATTGGGGTTTGAACGGGATGTCTTGCCTTGCCCAAAGGGAATTAGCAATAGCTAGCTGGACTTCAGGATCGGCATTTTCTAAGGATGCTTTTAAGGTCAGGTTAGCTTGGTTAATATCTTGTAGATCTAGTCCTTGTAACTCCAGAGCCTTGGCCATAGCCTGTTGGGTTTCGCCGCTGGCACCGTTGTAGGTCATGGCTAGGGCGATCGCAATACTGGTAGGCGACACGAAAACATTCCTTTTGCTGTCCTGTTTAAGAATTTCTGAGAACAGCTTGAACCCAAATTTGGTATTGGCTTCAACAAGTTTAGTATCTACTGGTGGGTTGGGTAACTGTGTAATTATTTTAGGATCTCCAGGCTTAGAAGAGTTAAGGGCGTCGATCTTTGAAGCCATAAACCCTCCCAAGAGTCCTACTAACACAATACCTGCTACTACAATACCCGTTACTCGACTGAGTGTATTTCGGTTCATCTCATTACCTCTATTGCTCCTGGTGTTCCTTATCTAGGATGACCGATGGAGCCTGGAGGTGTTCCAATGGTTACACTTTCAGTAACTTAATAAGCGAGCTTTACTTCTATTGTTCCGGCACCGTCCACCAAGCTAGACCGTAAGGTTGGGTCTCTTCATTTACCTTTTGACGATACTCGACGCGGATTTTATAGCGACCTGCACTAGGAACTGGGCAGAAAATATGTTCCACGCTATCCATTTCACTAATAGAAGCACAAACATTTTTGCGACTGTCTTTCTCGTCAACCGGAATTAGGTAGAGGTCGAGGTTATTCAGACCGCGATCGCGAAAAGTCTCCCCAATATCATACGCCTCATTCCCATTCTTATCTTCTAGTTCGACTCGACGATCCCAGGTAAGGGTTAAAGCAACAAAGCTGCCTGCTTTCAAGGGTTTTTCTAATACATAATCTTGAGAGGATGATGCCTGTACGGAGCGATAATCCCAACCGATGGGTGGTACTGCGCCCGTTGGACTCCACTGACCCGGACTAAATTGCTGATAAGCTCGGAAGACATTAATCTGTCCCGTACCCATTTGGATATCTAAAGGAATTTTTGGCTCTTTATAGGCATCCGAGTCTAACCAAGTACGGTTATCTTTAGACAAAATCGTGCGGCTCATGCCTAAGTGCAGGCCATCACCATCATCCTTAATTTTCTCAGCAGAGTTGAGGAATACTGCTTTGGTAACTTCGTGGCGTCGGGAATCAAGACTCCAATTAGGTTGAGAGGAACGCAGTTGGCGATCGCCAAATTCT
>DNXU01000257.1:23643-24613 GCA_003505715.1 Cyanobacteria bacterium UBA8803
CCAGTGATATGAGGAGCCGCAAAACTGGTGCCGCTCACCTCAACAATTTTACCCTCTAGGTCGTACAGGGGAATCTTGCTACCAGGAGCCACTAAGTTAATTGCACGGCGAGAGCCTAAGTTAATCTCCCGTTGGATCAGACGCCTGCCAATCCCCTCCGGTTGAGCGCTGATGTTGGGAAAGTCAACCTTGGTAAAAATAGATTGCCTTCTAGTCGTGTAGGCCGTGGTGATGCCGTTATAGTGATCGGTGGGGATGGGAATACCACCATCACCCTGGTTGCCAGCAATCACGTAGAGGACATCGTGAACTCTGGCAGACCAATCGATACATTGGGTGAGTAGGGCATTACCATCAAGTAGCGCCTCACTTCTAGCATCCCGTTGCAGGGACTCACCGAAGCTAAAGTTAATCGCCCGGACATCTCCGCTATTTTGCTGGGCAACATGCTGGCTAGATAGACATTCTTCAGGTTGTCCGCTGCTTAAGGGCGAGCCAACCGCTGAGGCGTACAGTCTTGCTCCTGGCGCGACTCCGGGTAAGGTTTTGTCACGACTTACCATCACTCCAGCAACCATTGCTGCATGAGAATCAACATCGGTATCGGCTTTAGCTGGGGTGTCCCGATAGAATACCCGCTCTAGAGCGATCGCGGGATTCCAAGACACTGCTTTGTCAATCCCAAATAATCCTGGTCTGCCAATTTCTACTTGACCGATAGCAATTTTACGACCGAGCAAGTTGTAAGGAGGGGCATGGAGACGCAGGGCATCAATTCCCGTTTCTCCCACAGAAGACTTTGGTGTTGCTAAAGCTGGGGCAATTAGCCCTAAGGCACCCAAGCCCCCAATTATCCATCCCAGTTTCTTGGTCATCTGCCGAACAGTCAAGGCAGGTTCTCCTCAATTAGCGCGTTATT
This sequence comes from Cyanobacteria bacterium UBA8803, assembly GCA_003505715.1. Lineage (GTDB taxonomy): Bacteria > Cyanobacteriota > Cyanobacteriia > Cyanobacteriales > Coleofasciculaceae > UBA8803. The sequence continues at coordinate 24,563 of DNXU01000257.1, forward strand.
TATGATAAGGCAGGCGGAGCTAAATTCAATTGAAACCTCTCCCGGTTCCGC
>DNXU01000078.1:0-1715 GCA_003505715.1 Cyanobacteria bacterium UBA8803
TGCAAGTGTAGGGGTGAGGGAGTGAGGGGGGATATGGCTTACCCTCAGGATAGATGGTTTATCTTTCGCCATCGTCCTTAACTGGGAAAGTTAAAATAAACCATGACTGTTGGTATTAGACAGCGAATAACACACCCATGACTACTGCTGCACCGGTTAAAACTCAATACGAAGCAATCATCGGTTTAGAAACTCATTGCCAGCTCAGTACCCAAACCAAAATTTTCTCTTATTCCTCTACAGAATTTGGAGCGCCTCCTAATACAAATATCGATCCTATTTGCTTGGGATTGCCAGGGGTGCTGCCTGTACTCAATCAAAAGGTACTGGAGTACGCGGTTAAAGCTGGGTTGGCACTTAATTGTCAGATTTCTCCTTATAGCAAATTTGACCGCAAACAGTATTTTTATCCCGACCTGCCGAAAAACTATCAGATTTCTCAATACGATCTACCCATTGCCGAACATGGCTGGCTGGAAATCGAACTACCTGACGATGAGGGTAACCCCATCCGCAAAAAGATCGGTATAACCCGCCTGCACATGGAAGAAGATGCGGGCAAACTGGTTCACGCTGGCAGCGACAGGCTTTCCGGTTCTACCTACTCCCTAGTTGATTACAACCGTGCTGGAGTGCCCCTGATTGAAATTGTCTCGGAACCTGATATGCGATCGGGTCAAGAAGCAGCAGAATACGGTCAGGAATTGCGCCGGATTATGCGCTATATCGGGGTTAGTGACGGTAACATGCAGGAAGGCTCTCTGCGTTGCGATGTCAATATCTCCGTGCGACCCGTGGGCCAGAAGGAGTTCGGCGTCAAAGTCGAAATTAAAAATATGAACTCCTTCAATGCTATCCAGAAGGCAATTGATTACGAAATTGAGCGGCAAATTGCAGCTATTGAAGCTGGAGAACCGATCTTTCAAGAAACTCGACTGTGGGAAGAAGGCAGCCAACGTACTATTAGTATGCGGAGTAAGGAAGGCTCTAGCGACTACCGCTACTTTCCCGAACCTGACTTACCTCCTATTGAAGTCTCTAAAGAGCAGTTGGCGGAATGGCGTAGCGCACTTCCGGAATTACCTGCTCAGAAACGGCACCGTTATGAAAGCGAACTGGGACTTTCTGCCTACGATGCCCGCGTGCTGACGGACGATCTACAGATGGCGGAGTATTTTGAGGCAGCAATTGCCGCAGGTACTAATGCTAAGCAAGCTGCTAACTGGGTGATGGGAGACATTGCCGCTTATCTCAATACTGAGAAATTAGCGATCGCACAGATTGCTCTCAAACCCACTACTCTGGCAGAACTGCTCGCTCTGATTGAAGACGGTACTATTAGCGGCAAGATTGCCAAAGAGATACTACCGGAACTTTTAACGCAAGGTGGTTCGGCTAAAGCACTCGTTGAGAGTAAGGGTCTAATCCAAATCTCTGATACCAGTCAACTGGAAGCAATTATTGATGAGATTATCGCTGCCCATCCCAAGGAACTCGAACAGTATCGCAGCGGCAAAACCAAGCTCCAAGGTTTCTTTGTCGGCCAGGTGATGAAGAAAACTACCGGACGAGCTGATCCTAAGTTGACTAATCAGATTCTAAATCAGAAGCTGAAGGGTTGAGAGCGGGAGACGCAGGACTTGCCCCCCCTGCCCCCCCACCTTTGGGGGGGGATGGGGAGGGACTTTTGCCCCCCCCCCCCCCCCACCCCACCC
>DNXU01000078.1:1805-2589 GCA_003505715.1 Cyanobacteria bacterium UBA8803
CCCCCTGCCCCCCAAATCTGGGGAGAGTATACTAAGCCTAATCGTGGAGACGTTCCGGTGGAACGTCTCTACTAAATGACGCCCCTTGCTGAAAAAGGGGGTATTAAATCCGGATTTGGTATTAGATCTTGTTCCCCCCAAAGTTGGGGGGTTAGGGGGGCTAATCAACAGATATTGCGTAAGTCGTGAGACATGATATTAGGGGGGCGACTCGGCGGATGAGTGCCTAAGTCCTGCTTCTTTATTCCCCTCATCCCTCAATAAAACTTTACAATAAAAAAGGCATAGGGGGTGTCACCCCCTATGCCTAAGATGATATAGTGTGTTAAGTAGATGCACCCTGATGATCGGGAGAGTCGCCTCAGTGGCTCTCCTTTTTTTTGGTTTTTCCTAGACACCTCCTTTTGTTACTATTCTTTACATACCCTGTATCATCGGGTGCTACTAACAAAACATGCTCTAAATAAGATTAGGGGGTGACACCCACCATGCCTAAGATGATATAGTGTGTTAAGTAGATGCACCCTGATAATCAAGAGAGTCACCTTAAGTGGCTCTTTTTTTGTTTCGCCTCAATGGCTTCATCAGGGCAAGCTCTATCTAGCAAGCCGTCGATGTACCATCTCGCGCTCTCCCGTTTTTTCGTTGAGAATAAATGTAGATGCAGCAGTTATTACAGACCGCTGCTGTAGTTCCACATCATATTCCGACCTAGGTGCAAGACTCGCTATAATCTACGCACACAACAAAAAATGAAAGTTTAATTCCCCCATTCCCCTTCGGC
>DNXU01000078.1:2646-8834 GCA_003505715.1 Cyanobacteria bacterium UBA8803
CATTCCCCATTCCCGACTTTCAAAACAGATGAACTTACCTGCTTCAAGCCGACTGCAATTTACCCCAGATTTAAATATCTGTCGCATCTTAAACGGGATGTGGCAAGTCTCTGGCGCTCACGGACGTATCGATCCGCAACGCGCCATTCAGAGTATGTTCGACTATATGGATGCAGGCTTCACTACTTGGGATCTCGCAGATCATTACGGACCAGCGGAAGAATTTATCGGTGAGTTTAGGCGTCAATTGGCTGCGAGTCGGGGTCAAGAGGCATTATCTCATCTCCAAGCGTTTACTAAGTGGGTGCCGAGACCAACCCGCATGACCAAGGAGTTGGTCGAAAAGAACATTGATATTTCCCTGAAACGAATGGGGGTTGAGTCTCTCGACCTGATGCAATTCCACTGGTGGGAATACCGAGATCCCAACTACCTTGATGCCCTCAAGTACATGGCAGAACTCCAGCAAGAGGGTAAGATCAAGCACCTAGCTTTAACTAACTTTGATACGGAACACCTGCAAATTATCACTGAGGCAGGTATCAAAATTACGTCCAATCAGGTGCAGTATTCTCCGATCGACCGCCGTCCCGAAGTTAAGATGGTGCAATTTTGCCTAGACCATGACATAAAGCTGTTAAGTTACGGAACAGTTTGTGGAGGCTTACTTTCAGAAAAGTATCTGGAACAACCCGAACCCCGTGGCTCAGAACTTCTGACTGCTAGTTTGAGAAAATACAAAAATATGGTGGATGCTTGGGGGAGTTGGAGTCTATTTCAAGAATTGCTAACTGTACTCCATCAGGTGGCTGTCAAACATAGCGTCAGCATCCCTAACGTTGCTGTTCGCTATATCCTAGATCGACCTGCGGTAGCAGGTGTAATTGTGGGTGCTAGGTTGGGAGTATCTGAGCATTTACAGGATAATGCTCGGGTTTTCGATCTCAGCCTGGATACAGAGGATTATGACCGAATTGAGAAGGTATTGGTCAAGTCACGGAATCTGTATCAGTTGATTGGAGATTGCGGAGATGAATATCGGCGATAATACATCTGACCAATTTATCCTTTTAATTTTCGCCTTAAAGCCAATTTCCTACTAATACAAAAGGAGCCCAGTAATAGGGGTGTTTTTGATAATTATTACTTGCCAAGATAGATTGTTGGGCGCGACGCAAGGCTTCGGCTTTGGTCACCTTGCCGCTGGCTAGTTCCTGATAGAATTTTAGCATCAGCTTTGCTGTTGCTTCATCGTCTACCACCCACAAGGTAGCGATAGTACTGCGTGCGCCAGCTCGGACTGCTACCCCAGCAATTCCCAGCGCTGCCCGGTTATCCCCTTTCGCGGTTTCGCAGGCGCTGAACACCAGTAATTCGATGGGAGTTGACCGCCGCAGGTCGGTGGTTTGGAGAAAATCATTTAATTCATTAACATTAATTGAGCCATCCCAGGTCAGAATAAACGTATCCTTGGCATTGGAACTGAACTGACCGTGAGTTGCTAGATGTACGACTGGAAAAGCAACGCTATTAATCGCATTTTGAATACCTGCTTTAGTGAACTCCTGATTGAGGAGGACTTCCGAAGGCACCAAAGACTGGATTTGATTGAGTTCAACCTCTACATTCGGTAAAGCCTCAAAACTCTCACGAGCTGCCGAAAGTCCCCCTGTTAATACTTGCAGCTGTTTTTCAGCTAAAGGGCGGGATTCTAGCAATTCTAGCCCTGGAGTCAAAGCAATGGCATATTTTTCAACCAAAAATTGCTCGCCGTTGTGCAGAACCGTCATCGGAATATTGCGCAGGGAACCATCGAGGACAAACACCAAGGTTTTGACTCCACTTGCCGCTATATCAGACTCAGCTGGTCGGATCAACCAATCATACACCTGTCGGGAAAGCGGTAAAAACCTCTGACCGATCCGGCGAGTTAATTCAATACGAAACTGTTCGATGAGGCGATCTACTTGCTCTTGGGGTAGGGTAGTGGCGTAATGACGCAGGGGTTGCTGGGGTAGGTGCAGGATAACTTCCAAGCGATCTGGCAGAATAATTGGATAAATAACAGCTGCCTTCTGGTCAATAGTATCGATTTCCACCTGCTTGGCATTCAAACAAGCGGAACGAAAAAAGTTATCTAGTTCCGCCAACTGCAAGGACTCAATAACCTGACGAGCTTTTTCGAGTCGTTCTGAACTAGTCTTAGTACCTTCCCCTTGCAGGAGTAAACTGACAAACTCTCGGTAAACTGGTTCAACACTTTCTCGGAAAGAAAATTGCACCTCAGTATTAATGGCAACCAAGTCACTGCGCAACGAGCCAAGGGTATCGATCGCTGCACCATAAGCCGCGATCGCACCAGTTTCATCGCCTCGATCCTTCAGCAGGCGTCCCAACTGCCATTGCCAACGATAGGCAACATCTGACGCTTCAATTGCCTGAGCTAAATACAAGGCTTGTTCGGTTAGTTTTTGAGCCTCTGGCAATTGTTGAGTCTGCTCGTAGAGTCCCCCCAGACTGCCTAACGCTAGAGAAAGCGATCGCCGATCTCCCAAATTTTTCGCTTCGCTCACTGCATTGGCTAGGATTTGGGCAGCTGATTTAGCCACGGGTGGAAATGGAGAAGTCAATTGCTCCCCCCGTCCCATCTTCAACAGACTTTGAGCAAAGTTAATTTTGGCATAGACTGTGCTGCGAGAGAGAGGTAAATTTGCTAGTTCAGACTCAATTTGAGGTAATAGGGTTTGGGCATTTGACCAACGCTGGGTGTTGAGGAAAAGGCTCAAGAGATTGAGTTGGGACTGGATGCGTGTAGTTTTTGCGCTAGATTGGTCAACCGCTTGTTGATAGAAGGTTAATGCTGCAGTATTATCCTGTTGGGCGCGAGCCGTATTGCCCAAGCTCAGGAGAATAGCACCCAAATCAACTGGAGATGGCAACTTTTGAGCCACAGCCAAACTCTGCTCTAATACCCGCCGCGACTCGTCTAGATCCCCCACCAAACGCAAGACATTTCCCAGACTCAACCACGCCGTTGCCTGGATTTTCAAATCTTGCTGTTTTTCCAGTGCTGCCTGCACCCCCTTTAAAGTCTGCCGCGCCCGCAGGTAAAAACCTAAAGCCTGCTGCGCTTGGGCTTGGTTAATCAAACTACCAACACGCCCTATTTCATCTCCCGCTTCCCCATAGGTTGCCGCCGCCAACTGCCAGGTATGAAGAGCTTCTTCAACTTGACCGCGAGCCAATTGCAAACTACCCTGAGTATTCAGTGCCTGAGCGAGACTAGAACTTACCTCGTTGCTCTTATTGCCATTGGTCTGTAACAGTTCTAAACTTTTAGCGATCGCCTCATTAGCTTCAGTCCATTGTCCCAGTTGCTGGTTAGCTAAGGCGAGATAACTCAACATCGCCGCCTGCTTAACTGCATCCCCTTGAGTTTTATACCCCTGTGCTGCCCGCTCCCAAGCCATTGCAGCTGCCGCAAACTGACCTGACTGGTAAAGTTCTCTACCCTGTTGAGCTAACTCTGAAGCATCAGCTACAGCCAGAACTGATAATCCTCCCCACCTTAAAGATGGCAGTTCACTCACAGAAAAGCTCAACCCAACTGAGCCAAAATTCAACCCCATTAAAAGAGTAACGAGGACTCCCAGCAATATATTCCTAAAAAAGGTTAAAACCTTACCCATGAACCATGAGCCATTATCCATCCATTACATCCATTACCAAATCCGTTGCCACCTAGGTCATCCCAAGCGATCGCGTCCTTGTGATAGCTTGAGATTCACCAGCGACAAGCCCAGAATTCCTAAAAACAATACTAGTCCAATCGTACAAGCATAGCCAATCTCCAAGTCAGAAAATGCCCGTTCGTAAAGATAATAAACAACGGTTTTGGAACTATTGCGCGGGCCGCCTTGGGTCATAATGTAGACTTCTTCAAAGACCTTTGTAGCCGCAATAGCAGAAATCACCCCGACCAATATCAGATAAGGCCGCATTAATGGCAGCGTGATATCCCAGTGCTTCCAGTAGCTATCAGAACCATCAATAGCTGCTGCTTCGTAAAGTTCAGCAGGAATTGATTGCAAACCTGCCAGATAAATCACCATATAATAACCCAACCCTTTCCACACCGTCACTGCCATTACGCTAAAAATCGCCCAATCCGGGCTAGTCAGCCAGGGAATGCCTTCCTTGAAACCCAATATTTGCAGGAGTTGATTGAACAAGCCATTTTCGGCATAAAGCCACCGCCAAGCAATACCAGCAACTACCATGGAAATTATGACTGGTGTATAAATTGAAGCTCGAAACCAGCTAATACCTCGGAGTTTCTGATTGACCAAAATCGCCAGACCGAGGGGAACCATAACTAAAAGAGGTACAACACCCATTAGATAAAGGAGAGTATTCCCCAGCGTCTGCCAAAATACTCGGTCTGCTCGTAAGCGTTGAAAATTAGCAAATCCTACCCATTGAGGTGCCTGGGTGAGGTCGTATTCATATTCAGTAAAACTCAAGTAAAAGGCTTGCAGGGCAGGCCAAAAAACAGTTAAACCCAAGACGGCAAGGGCAGGTAGTAAAAACAAGTAGGGAGTAAGGTGCCGTTTGTTGAAAATTGAATCTCTTTGCATTTAACCATTCTATTGAAGGCAGAGTGCAGAAGTTCAATCCGGGCGAGTCGAGTGATGTTGTCGCTGGTACTACTATATTGAAATAGCGACTCACCCCTACATGGATACGGATACTTTTTTATGTGTAACTCGCAAAGGGAACGGGAAACTTTATTGTTCCGTTCCCCGTTCCCTATTTCCTGTTCCCTTAGACCTTAAACCTTAGCCGCATCTTCTGCTTGCTTCGGCGGCTGGGTAACTCCCATGCGAATTTCTGAACAAAGAGATGCCATGCTAAAACCACCAAAGCGCTTGAGAATACTGGTGCGCAACCGTAAATTGGGGCTAGCAAACCACAGCCTTTCCTCGGAATACATGGTTTCGTACTCTGTAATCAGCGTCAGCGCTTCATCACTTCCCATGATGTAGCGACCTGCAACGGGAGCTTTTTCAGCGTAGCCCATTTCTCGCAATAGCCGACCTTCATGAGACTTGTCTGAGTCAGCAATGGGAACCAGCACTGTAGAACCTTGGTGCTTTTCTTCATCCCAATCCATCGTGCCATCCCAGGTAACTCTAGCACCGCAGATTGCTAAGGCTGGATCTACATCGTACTGTTGGCAGAGTGCTATGACTTCTGGGGCATCGGCAACGAGCATCTCAATATTAATATTGGACTTACCATTCTCAGCCTGCCGGAAGGCCAGATGGTGACTGCTGCGTTGGGAAAACCACTTGCCAGCACTCTGCTCAAAAAACTCTTTAATATCCATGAATTCAGAGATTTAGCATTAACCAATTGTTTTGATTTTATCGCTCTACAGGCGGGTTAGAAGCGTCTTCCAAGCGGCGCAGCGAAATCGAGGCTGCTTCAGAAACTTGGGGATGGCCGTCTTTCTCCAAAAATTTTAAAGCTGAAATGCTTTTGGGAGTAGGAAGGTTACCGAGGGCTTCTGCCAAGCGCTGCCGAATGAGCCAATCTGTTGACTGGGCAAAGCGCAGAAGGCTATCGACAGCTTCTATGGCTTTAATTTCACCCAAAGCCGCGATCGCAGCTTGCTGCAACACGACTTCATCGCTATCGAGCGCTTGAGTTAGAAGCTCGCGAGCGCGGGGGTCTTGGAGATTCCCCAGTGCCACCGCAGCGCTGAAACGTACTAACCAATGGGTGTCTTCGTAAAACGTTCGCACTAAAGTTTCAAAGGCTCTGGAGTCTTCTAAATACCCCAAAGCCCCAGCTGCATCAGCACGAATGCCGTAATCTGGGTCAGTTTCCAGTAATCTTACTAAAATTGGGTAACATTCTGCGGTTTGCTTAATCCCTAAAGCAAAGACCGCCATGGAACGAACTTGCAAGCTGGAGTCATTTAAGACTTTTTTGATTAGAGGCACCGCTTCCACGGATGGCACCTCGCGCAGGTAAGCCAGCGCTAACATGCGATCGCGGGAGCTGGGGCTTTCCAGTTGAGCTGAAATTTGCTCTAAATTAGGACGATCCATGGCTAAACCATTTTTTAAGAAATATTACAAATATTATAGAAAATCTATAGGGAGAAGGATGAGGGATGAGGG
>DNXU01000078.1:8879-9573 GCA_003505715.1 Cyanobacteria bacterium UBA8803
TGCGTTACGCTGCGCTAACGCACTACCTCTCCTCTTTTGACATGTTCCTAAAATGCTGAGTCATGGCACCATCTGAGATTTATTCTCAATTAGCTGATTTTGTTGCAAATGGCACATTAAATCACTATTATTGTCAATAATCGGTTTTTTTTGAGAGTGTAATTATGCCTCCTTACACCGCCGCATCCCTCAAATCCGAACTTAACTCCCGAGGCTGGCGGTTAACCCCCCAGCGGGAAACCATTTTGCATGTCTTTCAAAATCTTCCGCGAGGAAACCACCTGAGTGCAGAGGAACTCTACAATCTGCTCCAGCAGCGTGGAGAGGGTATTAGCTTATCTACAATTTATCGCAGTGTTAAGTTAATGGCACGGATGGGGATTCTGCGAGAGCTAGAATTAGCAGAAGGACACAAGCATTACGAGCTTAATCAGCCTTTTCCCAATCATCACCATCATCTCGTCTGCATTCAGTGCAACCAGACGATTGAGTTCAAAAATGACTCGATCTTAAAACAAGCCATGAAGCAAGTAGAAAAAGAAGGTTTCCAGTTGATTGATTGCCAGCTAACCATCCATAGCATCTGTCCCGAAGCCCTACGGATGGGATGGCCTTCCGCCCTACCCAGTAATTGGTGCTGTTCAAGAGCGATCGTACACGGACATAATAACTAAATTGGTAATTGGTAATTGGT
>DNXU01000079.1:0-549 GCA_003505715.1 Cyanobacteria bacterium UBA8803
AATTACCAATTACCAATTACGAAGTGTCATCCTGTTACATGATGATGGGTAGTAGGTTTTAGGCAAGGGTTAGAACCCTCAGTGGGTTCAACGTAGTAGTCTTGGAGCATCTCCTATGGGCGATCTGTAACGTCTGAGGAAGGATAGATCTGTGAGAAAATTAATTTTGATCATTGAAGATGACGAGCTGTTACGCTCAACCATTTTCGATCTGCTTGAATTGGCTGATTTTAACGTTATAAGCGCTGAAGATGGTAGAAGTGGCTTAAATTTAGCAAGAAAAATACAGCCTGACTTGGTTCTTTGTGATGTGAATACGTCGGATATTGATGGATATAGAATACTCAAGCAATTACGCAAAAATGGCACAACCTCCCAGATGCCTTTTATCTTGCTAACCTCGGAATACGACCCAAAAATCCGTTCCCATGCCTTAGGCTTAGGGGCTAATGATTATTTAGTCAAACCTCTACAACTTCATCAATTGTTGGAAGCTATATCAAAAGCGAGCCAATCGGCTCTAATCGGAAAATAGGGATGAGGGATGAG
>DNXU01000079.1:681-5884 GCA_003505715.1 Cyanobacteria bacterium UBA8803
ATGAGGGTATGAGGGATGAGGGAGGTGATGTCATGTGCGGTAATATCGCTTTTTTACCCTCACCTCCCAACTTTATCTCCCATTTTTTCAATTTGCTAAAAGTATCGGTTACGGAATTTAGGGTTTTAGTTTAACAAAATATTGCGGATATAACCCCACTTACCATCACGATTGACCAAGGCTAATCCTTCAGCAAAAGACATGGCTTCATCAAACGCTGGTGGAATTGGCAGTTCTCCGGTTTTATCGCTATAGCCCCACTTGTCATCGACTTTTACAGGCGCCAATCCCTCCTTAAAGGATTTTACCTCATCAAATTTCACGTCGATGACCAGTTCTCCTGTGGAGTTAATATAACCCCACCGATCGCCAATTTTGACAGGCGCTAGTCCTTCCGAAAAAGAGCCAGCGGCATCAAAGTTGGGTAGGATGATCACTTGGCCTTTGTGATCAATATAGCCGTACTTGAAGGCCAACTCAATCGATGCCAGTCCTGCTGCGAAAGACTCAGCCGCATCAAATTGTGCCGGAATAGTTAAGTTGCCGATGTTGTCGATATAGCCCCACTTATCACCAACTTTGACAGCTGCTAGTCCTTCACTAAAGGAATTTGCTGCCTCAAATTGCAGTGGAATTACCAGTTGACCTTTCCGATCGAGATAGCCATACTTACTACCAATTTTGACCAATGCTAACCCTTCGGCAAAAAACTCAGCCTCATCAAATTGAAATCGACCAATTGGTTGCCCTGTTTTATCGATATAGCCCCACTTGTAACCCCTTTTGACTCGCGCCCGTTCTTCAGTAAAGGAATCAGCCCAATCAAATTGCGGCTGATTGACGGGTTTTCCTGACAAGTCTATATACTGATATTGACTGCCGACACGACGATGGGTGAACCCCTGTGCTTTAATGGCTGAGGCATTAAAGGGTACTGATTTAGCATAGGGACCAGATCGCAAAACTTTAGCGAGGGCGTCGTTTTCTTCTCGCAGTCCCTCATAGAAAAATAAAACCTCTCCACAGAGGCTGCGATCGCGATTGTACTGAATCACCTGCAATAAGTGTTCCGGACTAATACGGTAGGAACCCACCTTAACCAGAACGCCAGGAACTAGACAAGGTAATTGTAGGGGGGTAAATTGCTCGTTAATCAGGCGCTCGACTAGCTGTTTGTAGCCCTCAAAGTCACGGCGATAAAGTTGGGGATGGATAATATCAACCAGTCCCCAATCCATCCAAGTTTTACTATCTTGTAGGTATTCTTGTAATCCCCAAGGGTAGAAACTCGGAGACAGCGAAATCACCAATTCGGGATTGATAGCGATCGCTTCTTTATAAAGGTAGGTTAAGAAGTCCGTCAGCAGATCGGCACGCCACTGTAGCCATTGGGCGTCTTTAGAGTTAGAGGGAGGATTCTGATTAAACTGGCGAAAATAGCGTTCTACCGTTTTCCGATCGTAGCCTCCCTCGGAAGGAAGCGCAGGCAGGCGATCGTCTCCTTGGATACCAGCGACATCATAATTTTTAATTACTTCCAAAATCAGACTCATCAGAAATGCCTGCACCTCAGCATCAAAGGCATTCAGCCACTCAAAGCTATTCTTTTTGAGTAAGTTGCCGCTGGCATCCCGTGCTCCCCATTCCGGTTTTCTGGCTAGCAAGCGTCCGCCATTCTGGTTGTAGGAACTAGCAAAACCATACTCAAACCAGGGAATCACCGCCAGTCCCACCCGCTTAGCTTCGCTGACTAGTTCCCCCAAAGGATCTCTACCTGTATAGCGCGGATCGATCTCCAGCCCAAAGTTTTCCCGCATAATTCGACTGGGATAGAAAGTCGCCGCATTATTCCAAACCACGGGAAACACCACATTAAATCCCGTCTGAGCCAGGAAATCCATCGCTGCTTTAATATTGTCTTTGGAATTGAGGACTGTACTGGCAGTACTCGTCAGCCAAACTCCACGAATTTCTGAGAATGGGGGAGTCGAGAGGGGGGAGTTGGGGGAGGAATTTGTCCTCTGGTTTCCCTGTGCCTCTCGGACTGCGTTTTGGTAAGTTCTCACCAAGGCTAGTCCTTCCGAAAAAGCACCTGCCTCATCGAGTTGAGGTGCAACTAAGAACTTGCCCGTTTTGTCAATATAGCCCCACTTATTGCCACTCTGTACCCGCGCCCGTCCTTCAGAAAAGGAATCTCCCTGCTCGAATTGGGGCTGGATAACAACTAAATTTAGCCCCACAATGTAATCTAACGGCACTCCCGGCAGGTTTAAGGCTCGACAAATCAAGGCAGCCACCTCAGCTCTAGTGGCATTTTGATTGGGGTTGAAGCGTCGGATATTGGGAAAATTAACGACTAGATATTTTTGAGTTGCTGTGGCGATCGCTTTGAGGGCATAATTGGGAATTGCACTAGCGTCATCAAAATATTGCTTGAGTATTTCAATCGGCGTCAAGTTTTGGTCGTACTGCAATCCACTCACCAACGCTACTAAGGCTTGCACTCTAGGAATAGATTGATTCAACCTGAAGGTGCCGTTGGGGTAGCCAGAGAAAAAACCCGCACGGGTTACGGCTTGAATTGCTGAATTAGCCCAGTGATTGGCAGGTACATCTCGAAAGGCAATAGCATTGCGCACGGGTAGGGCGTTGGGAAAAGCTTTGTTTAATAAGACTGCAAATTCAGCACGACTAACCGGGTTATTGGGGCGGAAAGTAGCATCTGGGTAACCACTAACAATCTTGCGGGTAAAAAGCTGGCGAATGCAGTCTTTCGCCCAATGAGTTTGAATATCAGCAAAAATAGAAGAATTGGACATTGGGTAGAGAGGCGATCGCTTATCTTAACGGCTATCAACTTAAGCTGGGACAGTCTGCTCATGGTTCATTGTTCATTGCTCATTGCTTGACCCTATGAACCATGAACCATGAACCTTTGGGTCAAGAGTCCCACTTTAAGTCAGTAGCCTCTTAACTGATGTTACCCTTAGAGTTGGAGGTGAGGAGGGCTAATTAGGGAATTCTACGTCAGCCTTGAGAAAGTTCACTAGCTCTTGAGCCAGCAGCTAAAATTTGTAATCAATAGACTTGTTTTGGCAATTCAAGGATGGGATCGCGTCCCGCTCGCGGCAGTACTACTTGTAGCCAAATCATAACTAGCTCAACGTAGCCCAGAATTTTCATGAAAAATCCAGCGGCAACCCTCCACTGCCCTAACAATCGCTGTCAGGCTGCTAATCCCCCGAACAATAAGTTCTGCCAGACTTGTCGCACGCCTCTGGTGAAACGTTACCTGTGGGCGCTTGGCGCGGGGCTGGAGGCTTATAAACCGGGAGAGGCGATCGCCTCTCGCTATTTGCTGGTAAACTCTTCGGTACTGCTAGATACTCAACCAGCAATACCGCCAGAGACAGCCGAAGAGATTCCGCCAGAGTTCATAGCCTATCTGCGGCTTTCTCCCTATCAGTTACATCTGCCCCAACTCTACGGAGTCGCGAGTATCAAGGCAGGACGCAAAACCTCACAGCTATGGCTCTTAGAAGAGGCACCGATTTGGGGTAGGGACGGAAGTGAGGTTCAAGGACAGCTATTACCAGAATTAACTAGCGCCTGGAAAAGCGCCTCAGCAGTGCGCCAACTTAACTGGTTGTGGCAGTGGGCAAATCTGTGGCAACCTTTCAGCAGCGAAGGCGTTGCTAGCAGTTTGCTCGTACCTACCCTGTTGCGGGTAGAAGGCTCCATTCTGCGGTTGTTGAAGTTGCAGCCCGATCCTCAAGCCGCCCCAACTCTACAACAACTCGGTCAGTTGTGGTCGCAACTGCTCCCTGACACATCACCCGTGATCGCTGGATTTTGCCAAAAACTTTGTACCCAGCTCAGGGATGGGCAGATTCACTCCTCAGAGCAGTTAGTGACACTGCTAGATCGCGGGCTTAAAGACTGCGGGCAAGCCCAATCCCGCCGTTATCATATTTTTACCCATAGCGATGCCGGCCCTTCTCGGCACCAAAATGAAGATGCCTGCTACCCACCCAGCGGGCAGCCCATTAGTTCTTTAACCAATACAAATGCCTTAGCAATTGTCTGTGATGGTATTGGCGGGCATGNNGCATGAGGGGGGTGAAGTTGCCTCTAACTTAGCAATTGATATCCTGCGCCAGCGAGTCGGGAAACTGGCAACAGCTTCAGAAAACTGGGAGCCAATGAGCCTGACCTTAGAATTAGAAAAGGCGGCTTGTGCGGCAAATGATGCCATTAGCCAGCAAAATGATAGCGAACAGCGCTCCGAGCGGCAGCGGATGGGCACAACCCTGGTGATGGCTCAAAGCTGCGCCCATGAAATGTACATTACCCATGTGGGGGACAGTCGAGTTTACTGGGTAACCCGGCACAACTGTCACCAAATCACTCAGGATGATGATTTAGCTTCCCGCGAGGTGAGGCTGGGTTACTCCCTTTATCGAAATGCCGTACAACAACCCACATCGGGTTCCCTAGTACAAGCTTTGGGCATGGCTCCTTCAGCCACGCTGCATCCAACCACACAGCGGTTTGTACTTGATGAAGACTCTATTTTTTTGCTTTGTTCCGATGGCTTGAGCGATAATGACCGGGTCGAGCAATATTGGCAAACCGAAATTTTACCCATTCTGGACGGGCAAATCGATCTGCCCACAGCGGCAGCTAGACTGATTGAAATTGGCAACCGCCAAAACGGGCATGACAACGTTACTGTAGCGCTGGTGTACTGCCAAGTGACACCCTTTAGAGAAACCAAATCAACCGAAGTATCACCTCCCCAAACAGCATTGCCAAACCCTGCGAGTACTGCTCCATCCCGCATGAAAACGCAGCAGTTATCCGCACCTGCCAAAGTTAAATCACCCCGTCCGTGGGGATTATTGCTAGGAATTGTCTTTCTTTTGGGATTAGGTGGGGTACTGGCGTACCTGTTGCTCCCAAGAAGCTTGCTGCAACTGCCTACCATCGTGAGTTCTAGCTCTAACTCTTCACCACCACCAAATAGTCCTCCCCCAGCCACTAGCCCAACCCCAAACCCCTCACCGCTTTCTGGCTTAGATGCCCCAGCTGTGATTCAAATCACCCGCTCCACCCCGCTCAATTCCCAGGATAGAGAAACGCCCCTTTTACTGCGACGCGAATTACCATCCCAAGAGCAATTAATAGTAGGGCAAATCCCTCC
>DNXU01000079.1:5948-6182 GCA_003505715.1 Cyanobacteria bacterium UBA8803
TTTGTTCGGTAGGCGCGATCGGCTCGGATATCCAGCCACCTCAGCCACAGCCGACAACTCCTGAAGCTCCTCAACAGCAATCCCCAAGAACTCCTAATTCCGGACAAACACAAGCCTACAAATATGCGCAGGTGCAACCAGGAAATATTGGCTGGATGAGAGAAAAAGAAATCCTACCCCTTATTGAAGCCAATACCGCACCAACATCTGCCCAGCTGTGGGAATGTGCTGCTG
>DNXU01000260.1 GCA_003505715.1 Cyanobacteria bacterium UBA8803
ACCAATTACCAATTACCAATTACCAATTACCAATTACCAATTACCAACAACCAACAACCAACAACCAACAACCAACAACCAACAACCAACAACTAAATGTAATACATAATATTTAATTGGCGTCTGTTATTGCGCTTGGTACATAAATCCTGGAGGGTGTATTCTCGCAGCACCTCATTGGCGCGGTGGTGGACTTCCTGCCAAATTTCCTGGACTACAGCGCTTTCTACAGTTTTGGCTGTTGTTTCGTTCTGAAATAGTTTTGTTTCTGAGCCTTCTAGGCAGGCGATTACATCGAGAAGGGTAATTTTCCAAGGCTCCCGTGCTAGGATGTAGCCTCCCTTGGCTCCCCGTTGGCTGCGCAGTAAGCCACAACGTCTTAATGTTGCTAGCAGCTGTTCTAAGTATCGGTCGGGGATATTTTGCTGGGCGGCTATCTGCCGAATTTGCAGAGGTTCGCCATCGTTATACCGATCTGCTAACTCCAACAGAGCTAGCAGGGCATATTCCGTTTTACAGGAAAGTTCCACAGATTTCAAATTAATTCGTTTCAGGGTCAATCTTTTCCAGTATACCCCGGTTCTCCAGTGGGGTTTGCTGATTTCACACTCTAATTGAGTGAACTATAAATCCGGATTTATTATTATCGCACCCCCAAACTGCCACGAAAGGCAAATAGCCTACCTTCCTTTTCGGAAGGCAGGCTATTTAATTGTAGATTCAGACTTCAGCCTGAGTGTAATTTAACCCAAGGTTGGCTTTAGAACTTGAAGGTGGTTCTGAGCGTACCGATTACCACATCATCTGCATCTTCAGATTGGTTGGGGTTGAGTAGCCAGATGACACCGGGAGTGATCGAGATATTATCGGTTAGCTGGTACTTGTAGAACGCTTCGACGTGGTACGGGCGATCGTCAGTGTCTGAGCGCAACTTGACATTCGGAGCGTCAATGCTTCCGGCATAGGGCTGAACCCCACCGAAAATTCCCAAAATGTTACCTTCTTTACCCAGATCGGAGAAGGCTACGCCAGCGCCGTAAGTCCAGATTTCGGCATCTCCCTGATCTACCAAGATGGCGTCTGTAAAAGTTCCGAAACCGCTAATTGAGATGTTTTTACTCAGACGGAACGCCAATTCTACACCGTAGGAGTTAGTTACCGTAGGAGTTAGACCAAGGACACCTCCACTAGCAATACTTGCAAGTTCGCTGGGGTTATTAGCAGCATAGGTGCCGACTACTGAGGCATTGTTGCCACCACCAAGGTCGAATATGTCACTACCAGAGGTATGGTAACCATGGACGTAAGTCGCCCCAATACCGATGCGATCGCCAAGATTGAAATTCAGCTGAGCTAAGGCAGCGTAGTCACCATCAAAAAGACCATTCTTATTGCTCGGATCGGCAGCATTAGGCCCTGCTAAGTAACCCAAGGTGAGGGTACTCGGTCCTAAGATACTCTCTAGCGGACCAACGCCCAAGCTAATGGCTGCACCAGCACCACCACCGATTCGATAGATGGGGTTTTCGGAAGCAAAGGTGGAAAGGGCACCGTTACCACCGTCATAGTCTTCAAAGTAAGGGTTGAGCGTGGGAGCGTAGTCGCTATGAATCCCTCCCGTAGCTGCCACGTAAATTTTCGAGCTGCCAAAGGGGAAGTAGTACGCTAACCAATCGATAAAGACATCGTTGTTCTCAGCAGGCTTCAGGTTAAAGGTTTGGGTAGCTTCAGCAGTATTAGCTGTAAACCCAGCAAATGCACCCAGCGTACTATTCACATCAGGGCTGTTGGGTCGGAAAGCATTCAGGTTTCCAGCTGCCAGACGAGTCACCAAGCGATCTTGACCAGTAAACGTAGTATTCAGTTCTAGACGAACCCTGTCACCAAAGACGGTGTTGGTGTCATCGCTGTTAGTGGCAGTCAAATCGTTTACACCGTCACCATTCGTGTCTAGATTGATGCCGAAGTTGTTGTCATCACCTCCAAAGGTATCAGTGAGTGCAAAAATCACTTCACCGTTTAATTTGGTGGTCGTAGAGAACTGATGGTCTTCCAGGAAGGCAACCCGACCTTCAAGGTTATCAACCCTTGCTCCTAGAGTAGTCAGTTCTGCTTGAAATTCTTGAACTAGTCGGCGCAGAGTTTCCAACTCAGCGGGGTCAACACCCCCACCGCCACCAATCAAACGCTCGATCTGGTTTAAACAAGCATTCAAACCAGCGGCAAATTCGTAACGACTGAGCGCCCGATTGCCTCGGTAGGTGCCATCGGGATAACCTGCAATACAGCCGTAGCGCTCTACCAGGTTGCGCAGAGCTTCATAGGCCCAGTCTCCAGGAGAGACATCTCGCAGTTGGCCGACATTAGTAACTTGGCCTGCCGAGCTACCATTGCCTTCATTACCGTAGCGGTTGATTTGATCTAAAAGCTGAGTATTGCTCGGATCGGCTGGCACTGCTTGCGCCAATGTTGTATCTGTTGCTGGCTTAACCGAACTCGGCACTACAGCTCCAGTATTTGAACTAACTGGGCTGATCTGAGTTGGGTTAACAGCAACTTCTGAAGCCTCAGCTGTTTGAGGCTGTGCTATTTCTGTCGCAGCTTGGTTCTCAGCAATGGGTAGATTTGCACTCTGGGCTGCACGTACCCCAAAAGCAGAAACTACCAGCGTTGCGATCATTACAGCTGGACTAATTAGTAGAGACTTCCACAGTAATTTAGACATCTTCTCTTGTCCTCACACCTTTACAGACACAAAGAGTTTGATCGCCCTTCTCGAACTATGGTACATCCTTATAGCTAGTAGATGCTATGCAGACTTTTTTTTTGCTTTTCTTTATCTTGATCCCCAACACTCCTTTATCTCCTAGACCAGGACAGGGAGCCGTTAAGAGCAAAACTACTGCCTAAGACTTTGGTACTAGATTGTTGAGCGATCCCCACCGTCTTTCTTCAAGACAACAGGATTAACAACCTGATACCGCTATTATAAGGCGAAACTCAGCTCTGAACCTTATACCAAATTAAAAAATATGTCAATAGAGGTAAGGGTGAGGGGATGAGGGGGTGA
>DNXU01000529.1:0-6707 GCA_003505715.1 Cyanobacteria bacterium UBA8803
AAATAGCTCGGTGCCAGGTTAATATTAGAGGTAAAGCCCCTACTACAATTTTGATAGTAGGGGCTTTGATACTATATTTTGATACTATATAAGGTTAGATGGAGTGGTGAAACTACGATACACTCTTTCTTTGAGCTGCCTCACTGCTCTATTGGCTTAACGGAAAGCATCACCCATGAAGTTAGCTCAGTTAAAACAGAAGGTCTACGAGGCTTGGGAGTTCCTCAATACCTACAAGGGGCGCGTACTTCAGCCAGAGAACTTCAAGCTGGAAATGCTTTCGTTTGGAGACTTGCGGCGCAAGGATACTTGGGTCAGCGCCTTGGCACGGTTTGAGGCATTGAATGCCTATCACAATTGCCTGGATGCCTATATGCTGATTCTCAACGACTTCAATTTCACTCGTGATCGCTGGGACTACGAATATCGCCATCAAATCCTCGATGAATTCCTGATGATTCCAGACGCGCTCGACCTGCTCGAGCTGGGTTTAGAGCAACTATTGAAAGAACCGTTCGCCCCAGAAAATAGGAGAGAAGCAAGTGGGTTTTTTGAATTGGTGGAAGAACAACGCTCCCTCCTCAAACTCCCAACTGGACCTGTTTGGAGGCTCACAGGAACTTACCCAGCGCGAGCGAGTTGATGGAGCAACAGTTCACAAGGACTTTACTAAAGCGATCAAAGATAGCGGCGGCAGTAGCAAGGCGTATCCCAGAGCAGTTCAAGCGGAGACACAAGAGTTGTTCGATTGCGATGTAGACGAACTATATCGGGAGACGGGTGGGAAGAAAGGCGATCGCTCGATTTCCAAGCACTAAAGTGCTTACTATGAACCTGTTGATACATTAACCTTTGATATCAAACACACATTAACTCAGGGGTTAAACCCCAATTTGCCATTAGCTGTCGAATTTCACTTTCATAAATGGGGTTAACCACAATTACTACATCGGGTTGATAGTCTTGGAGAAAAGCTGGGGGCACAATTTGCTGTCCCGTGCCAGCAACATACATTCCTTGCTTGCGAGGATTAATATCGACGATATACTCGACTGAGTCTTGCAGTTTCAGGATATTTAAAAAGGTAACTCCCTTTGAGCCTGCTCCCCAAACTACAGTTCGTTGTCCGGAGCGGGCAATCTGTGCTAGTTTTTGCTTCCACGCTTCTACCTTGGCCTGGAATTTAGTAGTAAAATCAGCAATATCGCGGGTTAAGGAATTCACAGCATCAAGTTGCTCATCTGGGAAACCCATCTCCTCTACAACAGGTAGGGCTTCGAGACAAAGAAACTGACCGCCAAATGCTTCAGTTAGGTGGAAAACCTGAAACCCATGGCGAGAAAAGGCGTGAGCTAGAGAACTAGGAGCGAAATAACAACAGTGTTCGTAGATAATGTCCCACACTGCTAAATGGCGAAACGTGTCAAGGGCATTGGGGACTTCAAAGAATACTACGGTATTGAGGCAATCGCCAATAACTTCCCGCAGGGGTTTGAGCAAGTCAGCTGGGTTTGGAACGTGTTCTAGGGTATGCCGACAACAAATTAGGTTGGCGTGATAATTTTGGTAGCGTTCTGAATAGAAATCCTGAATAA
The DNA here is from genome assembly GCA_003505715.1 of Cyanobacteria bacterium UBA8803. Lineage (GTDB taxonomy): Bacteria > Cyanobacteriota > Cyanobacteriia > Cyanobacteriales > Coleofasciculaceae > UBA8803. The sequence continues at coordinate 1,596 of DNXU01000529.1, forward strand.
ATTTGACTTGCCCTGTAAATTGGCTGTGTTCTGGCCTGGGAACGTAGCTGGGATCGAAACCTACTCCCCGGTTGTTGCCTAGTTGACACATTGAGATCAGGAAATCGCCCTTGCCGCAACCAATCTCGATAATATCTTTATCATATATTTTATAGCGTTCCACCAATCTGGCCGCGAGAGAGTCAGCATACTCCTGAAACCGGGGAGAATAGTGCAAGGAGTTTTCATAATCTTGGGAATATCCCAAACGTTCTGGATCAAACGCCACGTTGGTAATAAAACCGCAGTTAAAGCAGAATGCTAGTTTGATATCTCCCTTGGGGCAGGTCTGGGCGGCTTGCTGTTGCGGCCAGAGAAGATTGCAATAAATTGGCACCTCCAACATTTCAAAGAAAATGTCCAAATGTCCAGAGTCACAGACAGGACAGGTTGGGTTAGATAATGCGTTCATCTACGGTTTAGAAATAGGGGAATAATGATTTTCATTTCTTCTTTGGGAGCAACAAACGTCCCTTGATCCGAGTGAGGATAAAAGCTATACTTGAGCCTTTGATTAGGGTGCCAAATTGCTGTTGAGAGGGAAGAGAGAGGAGAGAGATTTGTATTCATCATCATTCATCCCTCATCCAATTTCCCTATAGAGAGATCACATCTGTATCAACGCCCATGCTACTAAGCATTTGCCCAATCTCGTTACAGTAGATCGGATTCATCACAATTACTTGGTCGGGTTGGTATTCCTTCAGGAACTCTGGTGACATAATCTCTTTGCCTAGTCCGGGGATGAATTTTCCATGACGGTGAGGATTAATGTCAACAATATATTCAATTTGATCCTTAGTATCCAAGGTGGTGAGAAAGGCAACGCATTTAGAACCCGAACCCCATACTACCACTCGCTTTTCCTGTGCTTGCGCCTGTTGGAGGTGCTGTTTCCACCTTTCTAACTTACTGCCAATACTAGTGATGAAGTGGTTGACATCTTCTGCCATTTGCTCAAGACTTTCTTCTAAAGGATGTACCTGAGCAAAGGGTGTAGCTGTAGGTTGGGCTTCAATTAAAAGATATTGTTCGCCGTAAGCTCGATATAGATCGGTCACCTCAAAGCCGCAGGAACGGAACAAACGAGCCAGGGAACCGGGCGTGAAATAGGAGCAGTGTTCGTAGTAAATATCCTCAAACGCGATCTCGCGTAAAACCCGCGTCATGTCGGGGATTTCCAAGAAGACGACTGTATTCAGGCGATCGCCAATGGAGCGTCGGATAGTACTAATAAATTCTGCCGTCGGCTGAATGTGTTCTAGGGTATGGCGACAGCAAATAAAATCGCCCACGTACTTAGCATGGGACTCTGAGTAGTATTCCTGAATAAAGGTGACGCGATCAGCAGCTTTACTTTCTACCCGTCCCGGTACAACGGATGGATCGATTCCCACTCCCCGATTTTGACCCAACTCGCACAGCAGGAGGAGGAAATCCCCTTTACTGCAACCAATCTCGATAATATCTTTGTCGTGGAGGTCGTATTTTTCGATCAAACCATTTGCCAGATCCAGGGCAAATTGGTTGAAGGTGGGGGAAAAACTCTGTTGGTCTTCGTAATTGGGCGCGTAAGCCGACCACTTGGAGTCAAACGCCACGTTGGTGATGAAACCGCAGCGATCGCAAAAGCCTAAAATTACATCACCACAAGGAAAGTCTAAAGCTTCTTTCCGACTAGGCATCATCAAGCAACTATGGACGGGTACATTTCGCACTTCATAGAACAGTGACAATCCTTGGTGACCGCAGTTAGGGCAAACACGATCTGCCAAGGCGTTGCCGTTGACTTGCTTGATATCTGTTGTTAATAGTTGTGCCATTTGGGTTGTCCTATAAAAAACAATAATTTTTATCAGGGATGAGGGATGAGGGATGAGTAGAGATTATTCACACCTCATCCCTCATCCCTCATCCCTTAATTCATGCCTATTCCTAAAGTTTTTAGACTACACAAGGCTGAGGAATAGGAATGATAAATTTGCCTCCCCTTTCTCGATAAGTTTCTTGCTGCCGTAAAATCTCTTCAGCAAAATTCCAAGCCAGCACGACAACACAGTCGGGCATATCCTCTAGGAGTTTTGATGGTGGAAAAATGGGTAAGTGATTGCCGCCCATGTAGCGACCGTGTTTGAAGGTATTGAGGTCAACAACATAATCAAGCAGTTGTTGGTCAATACCTACATAGCTGAGTAAGGTGGTCGCCTTAGCTGCTGCACCATAGCCGACAATCTTCTTTCCTTGTCCTTTAAACTCCCACAGCATCTCTAACAGAGAATGCTTGAGCTCGCGGACGCGATCGCTAAACTCCCGATAATAATCAAGGCGATCGATCCCGCACTCGGCTTCCGCTTGCAAGAGAGACTTAACAGTTTCGCTAACTGCTGCCCGAGGTTCTACAAACAGGCGTAAGGAACCGCCATGAATGGAAGTGCGCTTGATGTCGTTGAGAAACAGAGAGTGCCTTCTAAATAACTTATCTAAGGCAGTAACCGAAAAGTAACAAAGATGCTGGTGATAAATCGTGTCAAACTCGCAGTGTTCCACCAGATCGATCAAATACGGTGCCTCAATTACCGCCACCCCAGTCTCTTTCAAGAGAATGCCTATGCCTTCCACAAAACCATTCAAGTCAGGGACGTGAGCTAAAACATTGTTGGCAAGGAAGACATCAGCCATCTTTCCTTCTTGTTGCAATTGCTTGGCCAAGTCCTTGGTAAAAAAGGTACAAAGGGTGGGAATGCCTGCTTTCTGGGCGACTTCCACAGGCCCTGACGCCGGATCGATACCCAAAACTGGGATGCCCTTTGCCACAAAGTTCTTGAGCATGTACCCATCATTACTGGCTGCTTCTACCACCAGGCTGTTGGCATTGAGCTGCCTGGACTTGATGATGAAGCTAGCACTCTCGCCAAAATGCCGGAGGAGAGAGGGAGATACCGAAGAGAAATAGGGGTAGTCCCGACAGAATAAAATTTCTGGAGGGACGGTTTCGGTAATTTGCACGAGGGTGCAACTGGGGCAAAAAGCGAGGTCGAGAGGAGCAATGTACTCGGGTTGATTGAGCTGCTCTTTAGTGAGCAAGCCATCTGCTAGAGGGGTGTAACCAAAGGATATAACTAGCTCTAAGTCTGGATTTCCACAAGAACGACAAATCGGCTTTGAGTCAGGCATGGCAGGTGCAGATCCTTCTTAGCTCAGTAAGGTCTATGCTAGTGCTGCGGTTCTCCAGCGCAAGGTTTCATCCAACTGTCCGGTACTGATTAATTGCTGAATGTGGGCAATGCGCTTGTATTTAGAACCTTCAAAGTCTTCCAGAGTCAATCCAATTTTTTGATAGGCGCTATAGAGTTCTTCTGCTCCCCGTCGCGCATTCCATTGCGGCTGAAATTCGGGTAATGTCTGCGCTATTTTGCTACAGTCAACCCGATAACAGCGTTTATCTGGCTCGGCATCGGCAGCATATTCGATCCGGCAACCCGGTACAGTTTCCTCCACAATCTCAGCTAGTTCCCGGATGCGATAGTTGTCCTCGTTGCGCCCGACATTGAAGGCTTGATTGTGTACCAGTTCTCGCGGCGCGTGCAATACGGCAATAAAGGCTCTGGAGATATCTTCAATGTGAACGATAGGACGCCAAGGGGTGCCGTCACTCTTGATGTACACTCGACCTGTCGTAAAAGCCCAAGCAACTAGGTTATTCAGAACCAGATCGAAGCGCAGACGGGAGGAGACACCGAAGGCAGTGGCATTGCGCAGGAAAGTAGGGCTGAAGTTTGAGTCAGCTAACTGGGTGACATCCTGTTCTGTCGCAACTTTGGAAATTCCGTAAGGGGTGACAGGGTTGAATGAAGATTCCTCGTTTAACCAGTCATCTCCACCTGCACCGTAGTTACTGCACGACGATGAAAATATAAACCGCTCGATCCCCACGGCTTTAGCTAATTGAGCCAGTTTTACTGAGGCAAGGTGATTGATTTCATCAGTTAAGTTAGGATTGAAGTAGCCTAGGGGATCGTTGGAAAGCCCCGCCAGATGGATAACCGCCTCAAACCCATCCAGATCTGATGCCTCTACGTCCCGAATATCCTTTTTTAGTTCTGGAATTTCCTGAATTCCCTCGCCAAAGGTACTTTGAGCAAACAGATCGCTATCGAGTCCGACAACATCATGCCCTCCCTCCAGCAGCATAGGCACTAGAATCGTGCCGATGTAGCCTTTGTGACCCGTTACTAATACCCGCATATTCTCCCTCCCACATTTTCCATGGTGCCTTGCCAGTTTCCCAAAGGCTTTCTAACAAGCGCTTATCACGTAACGTATCCATGCATTGCCAGAAAGAGTCATGGCGATAGGCCATGAGTTGACCATCTTGCGCCAGTCTTTCCAGGGGGGCTTTTTCCCACTGGGTATCATCGCCATCAATGTAATCAAATACCTGTGGTTCTAGGACGAAGAACGCACCGTTAATCCATCCCTCTTTGGTCTGGGGCTTTTCTGAGAATTCGACGATCTGATTCCCATCGAGTTCGAGATGGCCGAAACGGGCTGGCGGTCGAACTGCTGTTAAGGTGGCTAGCTTACCATGAGCGCGATGGAAAGCTAGCAGCTCTTGTAAATTCAAGTCAGAAACCCCATCGCCCCAAGTCAGCATGAAGGTCTCGTTGCCCATGTATGGTACAAGGCGCTTGATCCGACCGCCAGTATTGGTGGTAATGCCAGTATCTATCAACTCAACGGTCCAATCTGGACTGTGACCCCCATGCATTTCTACAATGCCAGTTTGTAAATTTACCCTCAGATTATGGTTNNAGGGAGCAGTAGTCTACAATGTACTTTTTGATAACTTCACCCTTATAACCGAGGGCGATCGCAAAGTTTTTGAACCCGTAGTGGGCATAATGCATCATAATGTGCCAAAGGATTGGCCGCCCACCGATTTCGACCATCGGTTTGGGTTTTGTTTCTGTTTCTTCAGCAATGCGTGTGCCAAGTCCGCCGGCTAGAATCGCTACTTTCATACTCGCGTCTCTCCATGCTGATGTTATTTGATCTGAGATCTTGCACCATTCT
>DNXU01000529.1:6734-9614 GCA_003505715.1 Cyanobacteria bacterium UBA8803
CATTGATGCGATCGCTAAAAACCCAGCTTTTATAGGCTTAATGAAATTGGTGCAAGATCTCAGTTGATTTGACTAGTCCTCGCTCCTATCCCGATCTGAAATAAACTGTGTATGAATAACTTAATCGCTTTGCTTAGTTCCTCTCCCATACCTTTCAATCGGGTAGAAAAGTCTGGAGAGAGTATTAAACGCATTACAATCTGTATATAACACAATAGTTTTTCCTGCCAGATCAAAGTATGGCATTGCACTGCCTTCAAATACTAGAAATAACGCCGCCATCTTGGTAGCATAATCTTCCCAATATTTTTGGGATCGAACCACATGGCGAATGATTCGTCGGTCGGATTTGCTCTTTGGGAGATTTTCGGATGAACTCTGCGGGAAAACAGAAATTCGGGCACTTCGCAAAATTCACCTAGAAGAGCAAGCTCAGCTAATAAAACTCGGTCAGCATGGGCATAATTGCCGATCAACAAGGTTTTTGTCAGCGTACTCGTCCGCATCAACCCAAAAATTTGGGTTCCATGATACCACCCATAGGTTTGCAGTAATTGATATAAGCGTTCGTGGGGTTGGGGCGAACTAATATTAAGGTTTTCGGTATTCGTAAATGTTTGAGATAGAGTTGAGTTCAGAGCAGCTTCTAAGAAATCCTCCCTGTTATACACAGGCATTCCGATACTTACCTTAGGCATAGGAAAACTTGCTCCTATTTTTTACTATACGAGCCCCTTTGCACGCTTTACTCTTACAACCACAGATTGTACTTATTTTTGGCTATAGGGGTGTAACAGCACTGATATGCTATTCTACAAAAAGAAACTATATATATATCTATCTTAGGGCAGATAATTGCTCAGGAGTGCCTGACATTATACGGCTGCGCTAACGCATCATCTCTGCCTTAACAAAGATTTATGAATAAATATCAAGTCTATACAAGATGGTGCGTTAGTGTAGCATAACGCACCCTACATATACACGCTTTGCGTAAGTTTTGGCTTATTAGTAAGGATCGATCGCGTAGTGAATTAACTGAGCCAGTTTCTGACGCAGAGTTTCTAGTCCCAGGCGCTGACTGGCGGAAATAAATACACCGTGGGGAAACTCTTCTCTCGCCAAAGCCAAGGTGTCGCTGCCTACCTGGTCGATTTTATTAAACGCAATCAGAATAGGCCCTGGCGTAACGGGCATGTCCTCTAAAATTGACATCACAGAGCGAATCTGACTTTGCCAAGCTGGATGGGATAAATCCACCAAATGGAGCAGGGCGTCAGCTTCCGTGACTTCTTCCAAGGTAGCACGGAAGGCATCTACTAGAGGTGGAGGCAATTCGTGAATGAATCCCACCGTATCGGTCAGTAGAATTGAGACAGACTCACCCGTTTCTTCATCAACAATGGGTAGCCGCCGGGTGGTGGGGTCAAGGGTGGCAAATAGCTGGTCAGCCGTGTAGACATCCGCATTGGTCAGTGTATTTAATAGCGTGGATTTACCAGCATTGGTATAACCCACTACAGCCACCGTCGGTACGTCTCGTTGCTGACGCCGCTGTCGCAGTCGGGAACGATGCGCTTGTAACTGATTTACTTCTTGTTGCAGCCTAGCGATACGGCGCTGAATGGCACGGCGTTCGGTTTCTAGTTTTGTTTCACCAGGTCCGCGAGTCCCTATACCTCCGCCCAACCGCGACATCGCCTGACCGCGTCCCGTCAGCCGGGGTAGCATGTATTCCAACTGAGCCAGTTCTACTTGCAACTTACCCGCCCGGGATTGGGCGCGTTGGGCGAAAATATCCAGAATCACCTCAGTACGATCTACTACCCTGACCCCCGTTTGGGCTTCCAAGTTACGGACTTGGGCGGGTGAGAGATCGCGGTCAAAAACCACCAGATTAGCTCCCAAGGTTTGTACGGTGAGGGCAATTTCCTGGACTTTCCCCGCACCAACTACTGTTTGGGGATGAGGTTGCGATCGCTTTTGCCGCAAAGTTTGCAACACTTCACCGCCTGCGGTGTCCACCAAGCGGGCGATTTCTGCCAAACCGTTTTCAAATTCTGCTTGAGTAGTGCGATCCGTCATCAAGCCAACAATCAAGACCCGATCTTGGTCTACATCGACTTGTTGAGCCACAAATTCCCGGCGGAATTCGGCTTCTAGTCCTTCTACCAAATCCAGGAAATCTTGTTTGGTGAGGATATCCAGACTTAAAGGAGGTGAGAGATGCCAGCTTTGTGGGGAATCTGATATATCCTCAGAGCTGGGGTTTTGGCCTGTGAACTGAGGGGTTGCGGTTAAATGAGCCAAGTAGGTTTCCTTAATATAGCCTGTCGCCCCACCACCCCGCCGTTCAAATCCCAACTCAGTGACACTCAGCATCACTAAGGCATCAAGTCGCTGAATTGCCATTGCGGTTAAATCAGATTTCCGAGGCGTTTCTGAATTGAGTTGGGTGGCAATACAGCGAATTCCAGACAATCGTTCGGCACCGTAGCGCGGCAACTCCAAGGGGGGAATCTTAGTTTGATTGGGCGTGCCGATCCCCACGCGAATCACCTGTCCTCGCCGATTGATGTAGGTACAAACCGACTGTTTGATGTCCGCGCTGATCGCTGCCAAGCGCTGGGCAAATTCTGGTGTTGTTAATCTATCTCCAGGTAGGCGTTGCTGATACAGCCTTTGCAGTTGCTTGGTTTGGCTGGGTTTTAGCCCCTGAAGATTGCCGTATATAGTCTCGATAGGCTTAACTGGCTCCCTACTCTACAGTGTTTATTTTAGCGAGTTCCTTGAGAGGTGGCCTCCATCGCCAGGTAGTTATGGGGGAGTGAGGGAGTGAGGGAGTGAGGGAGTGAGGGAGTGGGGGAGTGGGGGAGTGGG
>DNXU01000259.1 GCA_003505715.1 Cyanobacteria bacterium UBA8803
GAGCGAAGTCGAAACCCGTCCTGAGTTGATTTAATCTAAGCCATTACCGTCATTCTGTCCTAACTGCGCTGGCAAACAAATTAGATTATCCCCGTAGGTGGCGATCAGTCCCTTGTGACGCAGCTTGCCCATTAAGCGGGTTACTGTGACGCGGGTGGAACCAATGGCACTGCCAATTTGGGCGTGAGTTAAGGGAAAGGGCAAGCAGTAACCTGCCTCAGCTGGTTCGCCGAATTCTTCTACTAATAGCGTGATAAATCCTAATAAGCGATCGATGGTTCGTCGCTGTCCCAAAGTACTTAACCAAAGCAGTTTGCGCTGATGCTGGTAGCGAAAGGCATCTAAGATTTCTCTCCGGAAGTGCGGCCAGTTGTCTAAATCATGCCAGTACATCCACAGTACAGATGTTTGGTCGATATGGGCGTAGGCGGCAAGGGTAAAGGACAGCTGTGCCACAATTTCAAAAGGCTGACCGGCACCAACAAAGCCTAAAAATGTTTCCTCAGGGGTTTGAGGCGATACTTGAGATCCTAATTTACTTGTGTTAACAGTAATTTGAGCTGTACTGACTAAGCGGACTACTCCCCGCTGTACCAGATACAACAAGCCACTACGAGCAGGAATTCGCTCATCTTTGCTAAATGTTCGATAACGGTAATGTTCCTGCCCCCAATCCAGAATCCTTTGCCAGGTTACAAAAGGTCGAGATGCATCAGATGCGGAGGATGGTGAATTCATAAAAACCTCCCGTGCAGTTCAAAAACCTATTCTTTATGAGGGTGAGAGTAGAACGCATCAGCGGCTTTAACCGCCTGTGAAGATAAGAATGCAAGAGTTATATCAAGCCTTGGACGAGCGCGATCGCCTGTTCAGGCTAAGGAGTTCAGGTGTAGTCTTGGAATAATGGCACCTCCGAGCCTGATAGAAATCCAAGTTTTCCTAGATTTTACATGGACTTTGATGTAGCAAAAAATACTTGTAACTGTGGATACTTGGCACTGACTGGGTTCGATCGCTCTTTCGGAATTAAACCTGGACTACAGGAACAACTCTGGGCAGCAATGAATTCGTCAGGAATGAACCCGGTAACGGCTAATTTACCAGGCATTACCCAGCTAACTCCCCAAACAGTGCCTCTACGCCGCTTATCAGTGCATGATGGTGTAGTTTATCAGTCAGCGATCGCCCTCAAGCTAGCACCTCTGTTACACCTTGATGCCCTCGATATTGCCCATCAGCTGATCGTAGTACTGCCAACCCTCGCTCACAATAGTACTGAGTCGTTCAGCTTAGACTTTGGTGTGGAAGTACTTCCTCCTGGGTGGATTAATTTCCGGCTGAGCGATCGCAGTTTAGCCACTTGGTTACAACAATTGATTCGGATACCCCCTTTACGAACTGGGGGAGTTGGGGGAGAGAAAGCGATCTCTTTGAATGCAACTCCTGATCGCAACTTTTTTCCATTACAGTACGTCCATGCCCGCTGCTGTTCGCTCTTGCACTTGGCTCACCGTCAGGGTTTAATCCAGCTACACACCATTGGCGATCGCGCCCAAAGAAATATTGTTGAGCCCGATCCCATTCCCTGGCTTGATGACAGTCCCAAAGCAGGCTCAGAACAGCTTTACTTGCGGTTGGTGCATCCCGCCGAGCTAAGTTTAATTACCCAAATGTTAGATTTGCTGGATGCCACGAGCAAGGGCGATCGCGACAGTTGGCTCAAACGCGGGATTGCTTTGAGTCAGGCATTTGAGCAGTTTTACAGCAGTTGTCGTATTTGGGGAGAGGTGAAAACTCAGAACCCACAGCTCGCTCAAGCTAGATTGGGCTTAGTGGCGCTTACTCAGCTATTGCTGCGATCGCTCTTAGAAGACCAACTGGGTATACCTGCTCCTGCCGAATTGTAAAGTTATGTTTATATTACACGCAAGTAAAAAACATTTTGTTAAATAGGTGGTGACAAATTCAAGAGGATTGATATATGATTCTGGATGTGTGAGGAGCGAACCAGTAAGGGAACCGAGACGAAACACGGCCAGTCGTCGGTTCCCTTTCTGAATTTAAGGGATATTTATAAGATCAGTGCTTCAATAGCTATGGCAGCACCGTCTTCCTCAACACCGGGAGCTACCCATTGCGCAATTGCCTGCACTGCCATTGGGGCATTCCCCATCGCCACGCCCAAACCAGCGTAGTCCAGCATTTCGATATCATTAAAATTATCACCAATCGCCATCACGTTCTGTGCTGTAAGTCCGAGCAACTCTTCCGCTAAGTAGCGCACGGCTTCCCCTTTATTGACGGCGGGATTGGTTGCTTCAAAAAAGGTGGCTACAGATTTAGTCAAATAAAGTTCGGCAGGCGTGTATTGCTGGCGCAAGTTGTCTAAAAGTTGGTCAATCACGGCAGTGTCGTGACACAAGGCTAAAATCTTGGTCGGTTCGTCAGTCAATACTTTACGCAAGTCACCTACAGGCATAGGCTCAATATCGGCTCGTTTAGCGTAGAGTTGAGTTTCAGGAGTCACTTCCCGGACATACAATTGGTCGTTGATATAGAAATGCACCGAGAGGAGCGATCGTAGTGCCTCACTCTCAAAGTAATCCAACAATTGCTCTGCTCTAAGGCGAGAGACAGGCAAATGGCGGTGAATCCTTTGGGTAGCAGGGTCTTGTATCCAAGCTCCCTGGTAAGCTACCATCGGCAGGGTAGAACCGACTTCGTGATAGAAGCGTAAGGCCGAGCAATACATCCGACCCGTAGAGATCGCCACCTGAATGCCCTTAGCCTTAGCTTTACGAATGGCTTGCTTTACAGGTTCCCGGATATAGTTAGACTTCCCCGCGATCGTGCCATCAATATCCAGTACCAGTAATTGAATATCCAGATCTGCTAACTGCTTAGAGTCTAAAGGTGCCACTTGATGAGCCGTTGAGAGGTTTGGCATGGGTTTTGAATGGTTGGCTGTTATGAAATTGGAGCCAGGGCGACCCAATAAATTCTATCTGCATCTACCCAATCCCCAAACAGCGGGTCGCCCCTACAGCAGATGTGATGGAAAAGCGGCCCAATAAATTCTATCTGCATCTACCCAATCCCCAAACAGCGGGGTCGCCCCTACAGCAGATGTGAGGGAAAAGCGATCTTAATCTGGTAGCGAATTCAGCAGCACCGATAGACCCCGAACACCGACCACAGCTACCAGACTGCCAAGAGCGATGAGGCTCAGGGGGCGTAAAATAGTCTGTAGCATTTGTAACCCTCGCTCTAATTGTTCCTGGTAGTAGCGAGCTAAGTTTTCGAGAGCACTGTCTAGGTTGCCCGTTTCTTCCCCAGTGGCAATAATCTGCATGGCAACGGGGGGTAATTTGCCCTGAAGACTTTGGCTGAGGGGTTGACCAATGCGCACTCGACGTACAGTTTTAGTGAGATGAGTTCTCATTTTTAAATCAGGGATATGCTCTCGCAGTAACTCCAGGGCAGTCAGAATTGGCACCCCACAACTTAAAGGCAACCGCAACTGAGCCAAGTAAAGGAGCGATCGCGCTTCAAGGAGTTTACCAACAATCGGCAAATTGCTGACCAGTGGTTGCCAAATAGGACTGGAAAAGCGAGGCATCAAAAAAGCGATCGCGAGTAATAGGCAGGCGATCGCGATACTTCTCACCCAGAACTCCGGTTTCACCAAACCCGTGGCATGGGGATTAAAAATAGCGGCAGTTAATACCAGAACTGCCCAAATTGTGGCGATCGCTGAGAATCTCACCGAACGATACAATTTTTGCTGCCTCCCTCGTGCTTCTGTCTCCCTTGCTAGCATTTGCAAGGCTTGGGGCAGAGAACCGCTATATTCAGCTAATCTGATGAGAGCGATCGTCCAGTTGTCGAAGTAGTGACTCTCAAGAGCCAGTGCTGAGGCTAACTCTTGACCATTGCCCACAGCCAAACTAGCCTGTTGTAGGTAATGCTGGCAGGATAGAGGGCAACCTTTACCCGCTAGAGTTAAACTTTGCTGTACGGTTAGGCCAGAGTTAAGCAAAGTTGCGAACTGGGAAAAGAAGTGGGCTTTTTGGCGAATTGTTAAGGAGTTGAGTAGAGGCACGGTTTACTAAGAGGCAAGTTTCAAGTTATCGGGGTGGGTCTTGTTTTAAGATTATCCGTTCCTCACCCTTCGGCTATGCTCCCTTCATTCGGGTAACAGAGGCTATAGCTCGGCTGCAACTGATTCTCTGTCTTTTGGCATACATCAATCAATACATTCATTAGGAAGTAGATTTGCTGATTCCCGACTATAATTCCTCAGTAACATTTTTGATATCTCCGTTGTGATTGCCATCTATCCAGGCAGCTTCGATCCAGTTACTCTAGGACACCTTGACATTATCGAACGGGGCTGTAAAATCTTTGAGCGCGTGATTGTGGCCGTGCTGCGCAACCCTAGCAAATCGCCTTTATTCACCGTCCAAGAGCGAGTCGAGCAAATTCGCCGATGTACCCAACACCTGTCTAACGTAGAAGTAGACAGCTTCGTCGGTTTAACCGTGGACTATGCCAAACTAAAGAATGCTAAAGTGCTTTTGCGGGGGCTGCGAGCAGTTTCAGACTTTGAAAAAGAACTCCAGATGGCTCACACTAATGAAACCCTCTGGGATGAGATCGAAACTGTTTTTTTGGCAACATCCAACGAGTACAGTTTCTTAAGCAGTAGCGTAGTGAAGGAGATTGCCAGATTTGGCGGCTCCGTCGATCATCTTGTTCCCCAGCAGGTTGCTCTTGATATTTGCCAACGATGTTACGCCCAGAATCATCCCGCATCGATCCTCCCGAACGAGAAGAACCCAACCTTCCCAACGAACCAGCCACCAATGGATCGGGAGGTGTAGATATTCAGCGCGAACTTAACCGCCTTGAGGAGATGCTGTTCGACAGTTTCCACATCCCCTTTACCGGGCGCACGGTGGTTGAGGAGGAGGCATTCCTAGCTCAACTGGATTTGGTGCGGGAAAATTTACCAGATGCCTTTGAAAAAGCTCAAAAAATTGTCCGCGAGCGGGAGGAAATTCTCCTGCAAGCAGAAGAATATGCCCAGGAAATCATAGAATCTGCCGAACACCGTGCGGACGAGCTTATAGATGAAGTCGGTATTATTCAGCAGGCTGAACTAGAAGCCCAGCAAATCCGCCAACAGGTTCAGCAAGAGTGTGAAGCCATGAGAGAGCAAGCCCTAGCTGAGATCGAACAGATGCGCGACCTAGCACTCGCGGAATGCGAGGATATTCAAAATGGTGCCGATGATTATGCTGATGCCGTTCTAAACAGTATTGAGCGGCAGTTAGGGGAGATGCTCAGGGTAGTTCGCAATGGGCGTCAGCAACTGCACGGTAATAGCCAGTCGGGACAACCTCCGGAAACCGAGCCTCCTCCTAATGCTTCTGGATCGCGTCCTGCACAGCCTCCACCGAAGAAATAGGAGTCATATCTAACCCTTTTCTGTGTAGATATCGTTTGTAGTCGTTTGTAGTAGGGACTTTAGTCCCTGACAATGCTGTACTGCCAACCACTTGCATTGGTTACTACGAACCTATTACTACGAAGAGTGTTTATGCAAGGAAAGATGCTACCGGACATGATCGTAATTACCAGGTTGTTACAGGGAGTTTATTAAAAGCCATGAGTTATGATTTCGACCTTTTTGTGATTGGTGCTGGTTCTGGGGGCATTGCTACGGCTCGGCGGGCGGCAGAATATGGAGCAAAAGTGGGAATTGCTGAATTCAGTAGCTTGGGGGGCACCTGTGTTAACCGAGGTTGCATTCCCAAAAAGCTCATGGTATATGCCTCTCATTTTCCTGACATGTTTGAAGAGGCACAGGGGTATGGTTGGAGTCCCGTGGCAAGTACTCTAAACTGGCAAACGATGATCGGAGCCGTGCATAAGGAACTGGAACGCCTCAATGGAGTGTATCAGCGAATGCTGGACAATTCTAAGGTGGAACTCTTGCGTGGTTATGCCAAGTTTCTCGACCCCCATACCCTGGAAATTGTCGATTCGGCAGATAGTAGCACCCCTGCCCGTAAGGTTACAGCAGATAAAATTCTAATTGCTGTCGGCGGGCATCCAGTTATGCCCGATATTCCAGGTATAGAACACGCTAGCACCTCTGATGATATGTTCTTACTCCCAGAGCAGCCTAAGCGATTGGTTATTCTGGGGGGTGGCTATATTGGTGTGGAATTTGCCTGCATTATGAAGGGTTTGGGTTCTGAAGTAACTCAGATTATTCGGAAGGAAAAGATTTTACGCGGATTTGACGAGGATATTCAAACTCTGGTTCAGGAGGCTATGCAACAGCACGGTATCCGCATTCTCGACAGCAGTTACCCTACAGCAATTGAAAAGACATCTGAAGGTTTGAAAGTAACTTTAGCAGGTAAATACCAGGAAACGGTAATGGCAGATGTCTTACTGGCAGCTCTCGGTCGTCAGCCGAATCTCCAGAATCTGGGTTTAGAGAATGCAGGAGTGGAAATTGATAAAAAAGCGATCACCGTAGATGAGTATAGCCGCACCTCCCAACCGAATATCTTTGCCGTCGGGGATTGTACTGATCGCATCAATCTTACCCCCGTCGCCATCAATGAAGGTCGCGCCTTTGCCGATACGGAGTTCGGTGGCAAATCCCGCATCATGAGTTACGAGAACGTACCCTCAGCAGTATTTAGCACCCCAGAAGCGGCGACCGTTGGTTTAACAGAAGCCGAGGCACGAGAAAAATATGGCGATGCTCTCAAGATTTATCGCGCCCGATTTAAACCCTTATATCACACCCTGACAGGCCGAGATGAGCGCACGATGGTTAAGTTAGTGGTTGACCAAACGACCGATCGAGTCCTGGGTGCCCACATGGTAGGCCCCTACGCCGCCGAAATCATTCAAGGTATGGCGATCGCTCTGAAAATGGGAGCCAAGAAAGCTGATTTTGATGCCACCGTTGGCATCCATCCTTCCACTGCCGAAGAATTCGTCACCCTACGCTAAAAAGATAAGGGATGAGAACGTAGGCAAGTTATGTTAGTAGGGTACGTAGCGGTCAGCTTAACACACCATCTGGCGTAAATTTTGGTGCATTAGGCCAATGCCGTAACGCACCCTACCCAAATCAAGCTTTGATTTATGCGGTACTACTTAGGCTTAATCACGATCCTAGTTATCACCCTGTATTCACCAGTTGCTAGCCTGGGAGCGATCGCAACTCCTCGGGTCAAAGACGCCGATCAGTTGCGGCAACTGCTGGAAACTAATACCTGTACTGGGTGTGACCTCAGAGAGGCTAAGCTAGAAGGAGCCAAACTTAAGGGAGCCAACCTCAGGGGGGCTAATCTCTGGTCTGCTCAATTGATGACTGCTCAACTGACGCAAGCTGACTTAGTGAATACAATTTTGAGGCAGGCCAACTTAATTAATGCCGATCTAGTCGATGCCAACCTCAGAAGCGCCGATTTAAGAGAGGCGAAACTCTCTGATATCTTTCTCACCCGTGCCGACTTGAGGGGAGCAATACTGAAGAATGCCGACTTGGCTAATGCCTACTTGCGGGGAGCTAACCTAGCAGGAGCAAATTTAGAAGGAGCTAACCTAGAAGGGGCAGATTGGCGCAATGCTATTTTGTGCAATACCACCCTACCTGATGGTACTGTCTCCAACCGAGATTGCCAGGTTTAGATTTCCATTGACTACCAAAACCTCTGCGTCCCTCTCTCTCCTCTGCGTACCTCTGCGTTTCAACAAAAAGTTTATTCTCAAAATGATGAGAATAGTACGAGTCTCAGTTGACAACATCTAATACAAAACCTCTCACCAGAGCTAAAACTGCTGGGAGAATCTCATGTCCCATATTAAATTCTTGATATTTCACGCTTGCTCCCAAAGCAGTTAGGCTATCTCTTGCTTTTTGAGCGGCACTCAGAGGAACAACCCTGTCTTGCCTGCCATGCACGATTAAAATAGGTGGCAAAGAATTTCCGGCAGCAGACTGAGGTTGTGAATGCAAATACCCACTCAGAGACACCAAGGCTGCTAAGGGCAAAGTTAACCCGACATCTAAAGTCATTGCCCCACCTTGGGAAAATCCCGCTAAAATTGTGCGCGATAGAGGAACGCCAGTGCTGCCTTCTAGAGAATTCAGCCAGTCGATTAACCGCTGCCGACTTTCCCCTAAACCCCGATAATCTTGGCTGTCTAAGTCATACCACATTTTCCCCCCAGGCACGTCAGGATGGGGGAAAGGGGCATCGGGAAATAGAAACTCGCAGTCTGGCAGATTCATTACTGGCGCTAACGGTTCTAAATCTTGAGAGTTCGCCCCCCACCCATGCAGGCAAACCATTAAGCAAGTTGGCTCTTTACCGTTAGTCGGTGGAACGTTGATGGATTGTAAAGACAAGGCTCGATCTCCCAAATTAGAATTTTTTGCCTCTTGAGTAGATGTAGAACGTCTTTGGCAAGCGCTCATCCAAAGGGCCGTTCCTAGTGTGGCACAGCCTTGCAGGAGAAATCGACGCCGACTTAACTTTCTAATTTGAAAACAGGAAGAGGACATAAGTGATCGCCTTTAACCTAGGGTTAACACTTGCGCCGGAAAATCCGCTACCAGTTTATACTTAGTTAGTAGAAAATCAATGACACCATGGGGTTAAACCATCCTGAGAAAGCTTTTTTGGAGGAATTGATGAGCCTAACGGGCGATCGCTATATTGTAACCTATGAAGGTCATACTATCGAACTTGTCCGCAACAACTGGAACAAGACCCTCAAGTTGCTAATCGATGGACAAGAAGTGGCAAGTGCAAAGCGTATTTTGCCTCATGATATTTCGCTCACTGGTGTCTTAGAGCATAACGGTGAAAAGCATACAGTCGTCGCTAAGTCTATCATTCACTTTCCCTCAACTGAGGATACTATCTTTATCGATGGGCAAGCGCTGCCGCTGACAAAGATAAATTGAGGAATTGGTAGAAAACCAGCAAGAAAAGTCCGATATTATTCTAAGCTCTTTTGTTCTCCATCACCTGAGTTGGGAGCAAAAATACTTTGTTGTTAGTAAACTTCCTCATCTCCTCAAAACGGGTGGCATCTTTATCCTCATAGATATTTTTCGCTCTGAAAATGAGAACCGAGAAAACTATATTAAACGTTATCTAGAAGGTGTGCGCCAAGACTGGTCTGAGCTGACCTCCCAAGAGTATTCGCTTGTTGAAGAGCATATTAGTAAGAATGATTTTCCTGAAACTCAGGAAGCATTCCACTCACTAGCCACTAAGCACGGCTTTACTAAAGTCGAGTCCCTCTATTGCGATGCCCTCGACACCACAAAACTGTTGTGCTTTTACCAATGAGCCAGTTCTAATTGAGCCATCAGCGTTTGCCAGGTAGGACGACAGGGCTTTAGCGCAATAGTCCTTTAATTTCCCGCCAAATCTGCGATCGCCCAGGCTTAGAACTCGGATGAGTCAAAATCCCCTGGCTGGGACTAAACAACAATGCCATCAAGAAGAAACCAAAAGTCACTAAAACAATTGCCGGCCCAGAGGGAAGATTGAAAAAATAACTCAGATACATCCCGCTAATACTAGCAACCACCCCAATAGCTGAACCTAAAATCATCATCTGGTGCAACCGAGTTACCAATAAGTAAGCTGTCGCTCCTGGAGTAATTAGCATTGCTAGCACCAAGATAACTCCCACTGCTTTGAGACTAGCAACAATAGTTAGGGCAATTAAAATCATTAAGCCAAAATCTAGCAAATTGGTCGGTAAGCCAGAAGCTTTGGCTCCGACGGGGTCAAAGGTATAAAACATCAATTCTTTATACAACAGCGCGACAATTCCCAGCACGATCGCGGTAATGATGGCTGTATTGATCACCTCATTAAGGGTAACACTCAGAATATTACCGAAGAGAAAGTGATTAAGGTCGATTTTATTATCTTTCTGTACAATCGTGATTAAGGTAATGCCAAGGGCAAAAAAGGCCGAAAACACAATGCCCATGGCCGCATCTTCTTTAATTTGCGATCGCGTCCTGATCCAGGTAATCACCATCGTACTGACAACACCAGCAATAAACGCTCCCACAAAAATATCAGCACCAACAATAAAAGCGATCGCGAGTCCCGGCAATACCGAGTGACTAATGGCGTCTCCCAGTAAAGCAAGCCGTTGCACCATTAAGTAACTACCCACGGATGCACAAACAATGCCCACCAAAACCGCGATAATGAGCGATCGCTGCATAAAACTGTATTGCAACGGTTCGATTAACGTTTCAAGCATATTTTGTTATTTGTGGTTGGTTGTTGGTGGTTGGTGGTTGGTTGGGTAGAGGTAACGAGACTCAACTTTAAAGTTTGTCTGTACTCCTGAAGTACTAATAATTAGGCAGCTTCTGAGAAGAATACTACTTGACCACCGTAGGCGCGTTGTAGGTTATCGGCACTCATAACTTGTTGGCGAGAGCCACAGGCAATTAACTCCCGGTTTAGCAAAATTAAGTTGTCAAAGTTGGTGACGGCTTCTCCTAAGTCGTGGTGGACGACTAACACGGTTTTCCCTGCCTCGGCAAGTTCGTGGAGAATCTCAAACACTATAGCTTCGGTTTTTTTATCAATCCCTGCCAATGGCTCGTCAAAAAAGAAAATTTCTGCTTCTTCGGTTAACGCCCTTGCTAAGAAAACCCGCTGCTGCTGTCCTCCCGATAGCTGTCCGATGGGGCGATCGCGAAAATCACTCATGCCTACTCGTTCTAAGGCATTGGCTGCTAAACGTCGCGATATTGTGGAGAAGCGGCGAAACCATCCTGTTTTCCGCACTCTACCCATCAATACCACATCCCATACCGTTGCTGGGTACGTCCAGTCGATTTGCGATCGCTGTGGTACGTAAGCCACTGCCTCTAACCGATCCATCAGCGCTTTCCCTTTATAAATAGCTCTACCGCTACTCGTCGGCACCAACCCCAGCATGGCTTTCATTAGGGTACTTTTACCTGCTCCATTTGGGCCGATGATACCCGTAAGTTTTCCCGGTTCGATCTGGCAACTCACATCCTTGAGAGCTTCTACCAAACGGTACTGCACGCCCATTTGCTGAATGCTAATGGTGCCTGTCACAGTCCGATCGCGATCGCTGTATAGATAGTCTCTCTGAGTGGAATCTAGGTTACCGACTGTGGCAGTTACCATGATGAAGCGCTCCCGCAGCTAAAAAATGAAAGAATTATGAAAATATTGTACGCTCAAAAATGAGAAGAATATGAAAATAAATGTATCAAGTCTATGAAAGCGATTACTCCTTCCCCAGGTAGAACTTGGTTGATGGCTGCCTGGTTCATCTTCAGCCTCTTGATGGGTGGGTGCGATACTACCAAGACAAATAAAACTGGTTCTGGCGGTGAGGATAAACCCAATGTCGTTGCCACCAGCACCATCATTACTGACTGGACAGCTCAAGTGGGAGGAGACGAGATTCAACTTAGAGGCGTACTAAAACCTGGTGCCGATCCTCATGTTTACGAACCCGTACCAGCTGACTCTCAGGCATTAGAGCAAGCGGCTCTGATTCTCTACAACGGCTACAATCTAGAGCCGGGGTTGATTAAACTGATGAATTCGGCTGGGGTAAACGCCAAGAAGTTTGCGGTTGGGGAAGTCGTGCAGCCTTTAGCTTTCAACTACCAAGGGAAAAAAGAGCCTGACCCCCATGTTTGGGGTGATGCCAAAAATGGGATTAAAATGGTCAACGCGATTCGCGATCGCTTAATTGAACTCTCACCAGAAGACCGAGCGGAATTTACAGAGAACGCTGCCAAACTTACTACAGAACTACGGCAAGTAGATACCTGGATTACCCAACAAATTAAAACAATTCCTGAAAACCAGCGTAAGTTAGTAACTACCCATGATGCCTTTCAATACTATGCTCGCGCCTACGGACTAGCAATTACAGGCACTCTGATTGGTATTAGCACCGAGGAACAACCCAGCGCTCAGACTGTGAAACAGTTGTCCGATGCCATCAAAGCTGCCAAGGTGCCAGCAATTTTTGCCGAAACCACCATCAATCCAGCATTAATTACTACCGTAGCCACTGAAGCCGGGGTAAAACTAGCACCCCAACAACTCTACTCGGACTCAATTGGCGCACCTGGTAGCGAAGGCGACACCTACGTCAAGATGCTGGTCGCCAATACCCGTACCATTGTAGAAGCACTGGGAGGTAACTATACCGCCTTCCAGCCAAAACAAGAACCGAAAACTACTCCCACTCCTTAAAATCTTAGCTTCAATCTCTGCGCTCCTTTGCGACACCCTCTGTGAGCCTCTGCGTTAAAAAAACAACATACCAATCCTTTCAGGCAGCCTGCCAAGCCGACGAATCAGACTTGGGAGCTAAAAAACCCCTGAGATTGTGCAAAAATGGGTGACCGAATTTCTGTGTTTCGGCCTCTTTGTCCAACTGGTAGGATAGAGTCTCTACCACTGGCAGAGATGGATCTTCAACAAACAAGGGGACTTCTTCAGCTAAACCTGCGGCGATTAACCGAAATGCCACCTGCTGTACTTTTTCTACGGGAAGTTCTAATTGTTGAGCGATCGCTTTCAGGGAAACTCTCCCATTAGTGTACTGCCAAACCTTCCTCTCTAAGGCACTTAGCGGATAGTGAGGCGGTTCTGTCATCAGACTGAGTAAACCCTCATCTGGAGCAGGCAATTTATCTGCTAAGGCATCCCAGTTAGACAGTACTCGCAACCCGATCAAGGTTGCTGTTGCTGCCGATATGCTTAAACCCGTCATTTCTAAAGCTGGAGCTGGTACATTATGATCGAATTTAAACCGACCTGCCTTCAGTTCAAACAAAGTACACATCGGCTGCAATACCTGAACCTGAAATAGGTCTTTGAGTTGGTTAGTTGTTAAGACTCCTTTGTCTTTCAGGAATAAACCCAAGGGTTGACTGCTCGGATATAGTCGAACGAGTTTAGCCAATAAGCATGAAGCGCAGTTATCTCCTTGAGCATCCATGAACCAGTAGCATTGCCCCATCAGCTTTAATAAACCTTGATGGTTTAATTGATGAGTTACGGCCACGATGCGACCGAGATACATCCAGATATAACAAACACCTTGAGGAGTTGCTGGAGTGGGAACATCAGTATGCAGCGTCAATAATCCAGTTTGATGGCCTTTTGCGAGTAGCCGACAAATTTCAGGAAGCGAAAAGTCTGACAGAGCACCTGTAATACACATATTTGTTAAAGGTTTTAAAACAATTAAGATAGCAGATTAAACCAGGTTAAGGAGCTAGTACAGCGCGGCGGAAATAACCCACCCTTGAAAAGAGGTTAAAAAGCTTACTGTACAAGCTTTCTTCCCTTCTGCATAGCTGACTTCGGCCTTTGCACTAGCCAGATTTACAGAATGCCCTATCAGACGCTCAATAGTAACACTACTGCTTAGCTAGGGTGGGATCGGGATAAAACCAAAAGCTTTCATCCCACGTTGCCCCCTTCCGGTTAGGATAACTAGCCAATCCCAGCTAAGAGGTTGCCTCACACCCCTTTATTTATGGGTAGACAGTTGTGCCGATGAAATTTTGCTGATTTATGAATTATTTACGAGCGGATTGCCCATGCCCTCTTATTCAGGGTTTTGGTTGCCTAACCTGCTGCTAGAGCAGCTACATTTGGGATGGTACTTTTTGCTCAACTGCCAGTTATTCTAACTTTCTAAAGGTATAATTTGCTAAGTCTGAAAGTATCTTTACCGATTCTTCATAATTGTAGAGTTTCAGCTTTATCAAAACTTTAAATTTGGTAATTGGTGATGGGTGATGGGTGATGGGTGATGGGTGTTGGTAGAATTCTCTACAGTTCCTTACAAGTGGTGGGTTACGCTTTGCTAAGGCACCCTACGTAGTTTCTGCGTGTCCTTATTCAATCTGGTTCAAAGGTCTTACCCAAAGCTGCTGGTGGTGTAGTGCGGATCATTTGGGCAACTAAACGGCGTACTGATGGCGGCAAAGGTTTGAGCGCTTGTTCTAGCCCTTCACTCGAAGTCAACACCAAAACTAATATCATCAAGGCAAATGGTGCAACTGTAAACACTTGTGTCGGTACATCAGGAATTGTGCTTTGAGCAACACTTGCCAAAGACTGTAAAATGCCAAACAGATAAGCACCCAATGCTACTCTTAAAGGATTCCAGCCGCCAAAGATGACGATCGCCAAGGCAATCCAACCATACCCAGCTGTATGGCGATGGCTCCAACCTGCTTTGAAGTCTAGGGAGAATGCGGCACCCGCCACTCCCATTAAAGCACCCCCTAGTAGAGTATAGAGATAGCGCAGAAGTACTACGTTAGTTCCCCGGGCAAAGGCTGAGTACGGTTGTTCGCCAATGGCTCGGAGGAGTAGTCCTTGTCGAGTGCGATAGAAGTAAAACCAGGTAAAAAGGATGAGGAGATAGCTGGTATAAACTAACAGATCGCTTTGAAACAATAACTGTCCCAAGATGGGCACATCCTGCAAAAGGGGTAACTTAAAACTTGGTACAGTTGGCCCTGATACCCGTACAATTGGGTTGCCTAAGAAGGATGACAAATCGCTACACAGTAGTGCTAGGACAAAACCAATAGCAATTTGAGATTGTTTGAGGGTGATGGCACCAAAAGCGAGGATTGCCGCAATTGTGGCACCGACAATGGCAGCGCCGAGAAAGCCTAGTAGTAGGTTATTGGTATATTTAGCGAGTGCAAACCCAGTCATCGCCCCCATCAGAACTGTGCCTTCTGCGGAGAGATTAATTACTCCTGCTCTTTCTGTAATGGTTTCTCCAAGGCAGGCAAAGATTAATGGGGTGGAGGTGGCGATCGCTGTTGATAGGATAACTATAATGTCCATGCGGCGGATGTGGCAGCGGATTTTGGTAACGGATATAACGGATGGGGAGAGTTTAGGTTTTTGGGTTTAGTTTTGGTTGTTTGCTCAAGCCTCTTCCTAGAAGGACACATAATACTAAAGTTCCTTGAATTACCCCGGCTAAAGAGGATTCTAGGTTTAAGGATAGTGGGAGTTGTAAGCTGCCAATATTTAATGCGCTGAAAAAGAGGGATATGGGGAAAATCCAGAGGATGCTGCTGCCTGCTAGCATTACTACTAATAGTGCTAGAAAACCTAGATTGCTGGAGATATTGGGAATTAGGCGGTGAAATACTCCTACTACTTGTAATGCTCCTGCAATCCCTGCTAAGGCTCCGCAAATTCCAAAGGCATTTAATAATTGTCTGAGGGCAGGAATTCCTAGTATGTAAGCTGCTCTGGGATTTTGGCCAACTGCTCGCAACTGTAAGCCGAAATAGGTTCCTCGTAGAACTGTTACTGTTAAAATGAGTCCCAATCCTGCTAGAATCAGGGCAATTGGTGTTGCTTCTGTGTTGCCAAGGGTGGGTAACCAGAGGGATTCATCAAATAGTTCTGTGCCGCTCATGGAGGCAATACCGGGACGTTTCCAAGGGCCAAAAACTAAATAGAGGGCTAATCCTTGTGCCACAAAGTTTAATCCTAATCCGGCAAAGATTTCGTTGACTTTGCCGTAAACGTTCAAGATACCTGCCAGGAGTCCCCACGCTACGCCGCCAGTTATACCAGCAATGATGCCTGAAGTAATGACTAAGGAGGCTGGTAAGCTCTCTTGTAGGATTCGTAAGGCAAATGTGGTGGCGATCGCTCCTACAGTTATTTGTCCCTCGATTCCTAAGTTATAAAGACCTGCTGTAAAGGTAAAGATGAGTCCGCTAGCGCAGAGTAATAGGGGAGCTAAGGTAGCGAAAACTCTTGCTGTTTGATCTGGAGTACCAAACGCGCCATTCCATAAGCTAGTTACTACTTGTAGTGGTGATGCACCTGCTAGGAAAATAATCAGGGCAATCAAAGCGAACGTGACAATAACCCAACATGCATTTTGAAGTTTGAGTTGGGAATTTGGTATGAAAGACCCTAGTTTAAGGCTCATAATTCTTAACTAATTCAGATTGCCGCCTATCATCTGTCCTAGTTTATCGACAGTCAATTCGGTGGTGCTAATCGGTTGAGAGATGTTGCCGCCACTGAAGACAATGATGCGATCGCTATACTGCATCATTTCATCTAAATCTGACGAGGTAAATAAAATTGCGGTGCCCGTTTGACAACGAGCTATTAACTGCTGCCACACCCAGAGAGATGATTCAATGTCTAACCCTCGCGTGGGATGTTCCATCAGTAAGAGATTGAGGGGGATTGGCAATAAAGCTAGCTGGGTGCGCTGTTGATTGCCACCGGATAAACGTTCAACAGTAGTGTTAGGTTGGCCGCGAATGTTGAAGAGATTAATGGCTTGTACCGTGCTAGCAAGAGTATCTTTCCAGTTAATAAACCAATGGTGATAAGGTTGATGTAAAATAAAATGCTCCTGGATTGACAAACCTCTTACTAACCCCTCTTGCAGCCGATCGGCGGGTAATAATCCTACCCCAGCTTTGAGGTAGTCTGAATAAGACTTAGGGGTCATGTTTGTGCCATTAATATAGAGAGTACCAGAGGTAGCAGGAAGTAAACCAGCACACAATAACAGCAGTAATTGTTGACCGCTACCTTCTAAACCTGCTAGTCCAATGACTTCGCCACACTGAACGTTGAGATGCTGTACCTTTAGGTTGAGGCGGTCATCTTTAATCAAGATATGGTTGAGCTGCAATGCTACATCAGCTTGAGCTGTTTTGGGTTTGTTAGGCTGTGCTAGTTCTCGACCAAACATCATTTCTACAAGTAGAGGTGCAATTGATTGCACCTCTGTTTCAGTCTGAGGGATATCACAGTGACCGACAACTTTGCCTTGACGCATCACCGTGACGCGATCGCACAAAACTTCGATATCTTCGAGTTTATGAGACACAAAAATAATTGATTTACCCGCTGCTGCTAATTGCTTCATTGCCCCAAACAGGGCTTCTTTTTGGGTAGCTGAGATTCCTGTGGTTGGTTCGTCCAGAATCAGAGTTTGTACTCCCAAGGACAATAGCCTTAAAATCTCCAACTGTTGCCGTTCGCCCACGCTCAAGTTCTCTAGTGTTTCATGAATATCCAAGGTAAAATTAAACTGCCGTGCCAACTTTTTCAACTGCCTTGCTGCTCTTGATTTGGGCAGCAGCATGGAGAATGGGAAATGGGATAAATTATCTTTTGTCTGCCCATTGCCTATTCCCCAACCGAGCATAAAATTCTCTAGAACAGACAGCGCGGGGAAGTCCAGAGGATCTTGGTGTAACATGCCAATGCCTGCATCAATGGCAGCTTCTGGGGTTTTGAGTTGGACTGGTTGACTATTTAACAAGATTTGGCCGCGATCGCAACTGACGAAGCCGCTGATAATTTTAACGATCGTACTTTTACCAGCACCGTTTTCACCCAGTAGCCCGTGGATTGTCCCCGCCTCAACGGTTAGCGATACCTCATCATTCGCCAGTACAGAACCAAACCGTTTAGATATATTTTGCAATTCAACCTTCATTAGGAAAAATTCTACATGAAAATTCGCTTCTCCCCCGCTTTTACTGACTCGGCCCTTCAATCCCCGCTAGTAGCTGTGGCATATACCAAATTTGCTGTGGGGTTGCTGTTTCTCCTGCCTTTAAATAGTCTGTACCATCTTGAAACTTCAGCGACCCTTTATAGAGATTAATAGTACCGTCGCCCAATCCTTTAATGAATTGGTCGAGAAACTTATTATTCTCTGGTGATAAAGCTTTCCCCCGCACAAAGCCAACCGTAGAGGTATCCGGATTGTTTAAATTTTGCCAATCTGGTTTAGCCCAGACAAACTCGCTTTGAAACTTACCTGACTGGGCTTGTTTTATAGCTTCCAGATAAGACGGCCCCCAGTTGTAAATAGGTACGCCGATGCAGATATCTGGAGCTAGATCGCAACCCGTCTTTAAGGTATAGTGCAGGAATTTAACATCTTTACCAGCATCAGCAGCTTTCTTAGCCTGGACGGCAGCTTCTGGCGTGTCAATGCCAGTCATGACAACATCGTAACCCCCATTGTAGAAGTCATCGGCTACTTTAGTGGGATCTAGGGTAACTCCAGGAATATTGAACCAGAAACCGATCCAAGTGACCTTAAATTTTAAGTCTTGAGGACTCTTTTTCCGATAGTTTTCCCAACAATATTTGCTGCCCAAGTAAGCGGCAGAAACCAAACGGCGAGTTTCATCGTTGATTAGAGGCCCTAAAAAACCAATTTTTCCAGTTTGTGTATTCAAAGCAGCGGCACAGCCTGCAATCATCCTGCCGTATTCCATCTGAGGCATGATGTTGCTCAAATTCGGTTGATTTTTATAATTTTTGCCCTCTTTCCAGGCGTAGTCCCCTGAGGCGTGAATTACAGGGACATCAGGATGCTTCTTAGCCGTTTCTAGAGCATCGTCTTTAAAGTCATCCGAGTTGAAAATAATTAACTTAGCCCCCTTGGCAATCAAGTCATCCGCTACCTGAGATCCTTTGATATTCGGGCGATCGGCGGGATTAACTTTATCTACATATTCTAATTTCACATTCGGCAGTTTCTGCGTCACATACTTCATGCCTTCGTAGTGCGTTTGACTCCAACCTGCGTCATTTTGGGGGCCAACCAGAATCAAACCAACTGTCAAGGCATCTTGAGTCGGCTCGTTTGATGCCGGAGATTGTTGAGCAGTCGGTGAGTTTGTGGGTGCGGGAGTCCCACAGGCACCCAACACTAAACCCAGTAAAGCTAACCCTGTTATACGTTTGAGCCGATTTAATTCCATCGTTATGAGGCTTGAACTTAAAGTTGATATGGCAAGAGAATAAAAGAGTGTAGTGGGATATTAACTGTTACATAAAATACAATTCGTTAATTTTCTTAGCTTTTGGGGTGTGGGGTATGAGATGTGAGATGTAGAGTGTTGGCCAATTTTTCCCACATCCTACACCCTACACCCCTAAAACAAAACCTGCCTAAATCTTTAATTGAGGCAGGCTTTGTTGTATGGTTATTCAGACAGGCGCAAATAGCCTGCTTTAAAATCAAGAGCGTTAGCTATCGAGTGAGTCTCTACCGAATAATTGTCCTTTGAGAGAGTTAAACTCATGTGCTAACTCTTTGCGGCTTTCGGCTTTCCATAGGTAGCGGGCAATAAACCAGGCAGTATAGGCAATCCCTACCAGTTCAAAAAGAGGTGCCAACAGGGGGATGTCATTGATCGCATCCAGTACTGCTAGGGTGATATACACACCGATAAACCCCGTTACCACCAGCCCGAAGATAATTATTCCTTGTTGGTACTCGTAATAAAATCCGCTGATTATACCGGGCAGTTTTGATAAAAACTCAAAAACAGGTTGCGCCAATTCCTGCCAAGGCTGATCTGTGCTTCGGCTAGTCGAAGAAAATTGCGCGATCGCACCAGGTTGATCGATGTTGACATCTACTTGGGCGTCTTTAAGATTTTTTGCTGGAGTAGCCACAGGCTCTGGGGATGTGCTCTCGGTATAATCTGATTTTTGTGGGTTCGGTTCCATATTTCCTCTACTGTTACCTCAAGTAGGACATTTTATCGTTTGAGCGAGGCAGCTTGATAAAATTACAGGATGATTAAGCTTTTGCCCATATTACCAAAAGAGGGAGAGGAGAGGGATGATGGATGAGGGATGATGGATGATGGGCAGAATTATTCTCATCCTTTTCCATCGTTACATCGGCGATCGAGTAATATCCGGATTAAACAGCTGATACGGATTTCTACACTTAAGCAACTACCCTTCGGCTATGCTCAGGG
>DNXU01000423.1:0-207 GCA_003505715.1 Cyanobacteria bacterium UBA8803
CGGCAAAACTAACTTCAATGGGGCTAGAATTGTAATCTGTGGGAGAAGTGGCGGTATCGTCGCTTAGGATAATTGTGGCACCAACGATTCCGGCTAAATTACCAGTGCGAGTAATGGTGACGGCGGCAACTGGTGTACCGTCTTCTTTGACGCTGAATTGAGTGGCGCTAAAGGCTAATTCTGTATCATCATCGATAATGGTGAGGA
>DNXU01000423.1:409-976 GCA_003505715.1 Cyanobacteria bacterium UBA8803
ATCGTCAGTGAGGGTGATTGTGGTGTTGAC
This sequence comes from Cyanobacteria bacterium UBA8803, assembly GCA_003505715.1. Taxonomy (GTDB): domain Bacteria; phylum Cyanobacteriota; class Cyanobacteriia; order Cyanobacteriales; family Coleofasciculaceae; genus UBA8803. The sequence goes on from DNXU01000423.1 coordinate 440, forward strand.
TATACCATCACTGCCATTGGTGCGATTAATAGTTACCGCCGCAATGGGTGTACCATCTTCTTGAATGCTGAACTCTGCGCTACTAAAGTTTAAAGCACCAGGATTAAACTGTTGGTTGCCAAAGTCAATACCTGTCGCGATTTGACCAGCACTGAGAGTAACGGTATGGGTAAGGGTGAGAGTGTCACTGGGGACAACTGAAGGTGTGTTGGTTGTGTCAGTGTCTGGGGAAAGGGTGGGAGTCTGTGGGGGTTGGTTGTTGAGGGTAAGAATACCTTCGGCTAAGGCTAAAGCATTAATTCGCGGGAAGGTTAACCCGGTATTATTGACGTTATCATTTTCATCATCTCCATCAATAATTAGGTTACTCGTGGTATTAAGGAGATGGTCAAATTCGCCGAGGGTGAGTTTTCGTCCTAATTCTTCTTGAGCAATTTGTTGAGCTAAGGTAGCGATACCCGAAATAAAAGCGGCTGCTTGGGATGTGCCTCCCATTGTCATCGTACCGCCATTAGCATTAGCACCTGTAATCAAAAT
>DNXU01000423.1:983-10599 GCA_003505715.1 Cyanobacteria bacterium UBA8803
CGGGGGCAAAGACATCAAGGAGAGGATGGCGTTGGGAGAAACTGGCGATGCGATCGCTCCCTGTACTATAGTCTGCTGCTCCATTCCCAAAGGTGCGCGAACCAAAATCATCTGCCCAAACTGTTCCTACTGAGATGGTATGAGGATCAATGGCAGGATAGGCTAATCCTGGGTTGCTATTGAAGCTGTAGAAGCTGTTGCCCGCAGCCGCAGAAATGATGATATCCTGGGAGGCGATCGCGGCTAATTCATCGCCAATCCCATAACGCGCTGTTGTTGTTGTCCAGTTTTGACTATCTCCTAAAGAAAGGTTGACAGATGTAATGTTATAGGTATTGGCATTTTGGTTAACCCATTGGAGGGCTTTTTCTAAGTCGGAGAAGTAGCCGGAACCGTTGTCTTTAAAGACTTTAAGGGCAATCAAATTAGATCCAGGAGCAACCGCAGCAGCGATGCTAGCGACATGGGAACCGTGATTGTTTTGATCGCTAGCATTATGATCTTTATGGGCGAAGTCGTATTGATAAATAATGCGATCGCTGATGCCATCGTGATTATTATCTGCACCAAAAAACGGGTGATCTAGGTCAATACCCGTATCGATGATAACGGTTGTGTATCCTTGTCCTTTAATATTGGCAAAACGTGAGTCTGCCCAGAACTCATCGAGATTGATTAAAGAGGTAGCTGGGGTAGAAGAGACAGCCTCTTCAATTGCAATTGGACTATTAGGAGTAAATAGGGAAACATTAGAGGCAGTTGTCGTGATATCAACGACTGGATAAGTTTGTTGCCATCCGGGCTGCATCACTTCGGCAACGGTATAATTACCAGGATGCAGGTTGGTGAATTGGTAATTACCGTTTGCATCAGTAACAGTGGATATTTCATTATTATCTAATTGTCCATTAGTGTTGGCATCCAGATAAATTGTCCAACCTGACAATCTCGGTTCATTGTTATCTTTGATGCCATCTCCGTTTAAGTCATGCCATGTTTGACCGCTAATACTGGCGAGTTGATATAATCCGGCATCCCAAGTCAGATTATCTCCGGCATTGGCAATAAAGATATCTGTTTTCCCGGTACTTACATCTACATCACTATCGATATTGTCGTCAGTAGCTTGATGAGGTTGACTGAATAGATAGCCAGTCGGGGCAATAATTTCAACTGTATAATCGCCTGTGGCAATGTTAGTAAAGTTGTAGAAGCCTTCAGCGTTGGTGGTGGTGGTAGTTACCAGTTGGGCGGCATTATTGTAGAGATTGACGGTAACGTTTGCCAGTCCTAATTCGCCTGAATTTTGGATGCCATCTGCATTACTATCTACCCACACAAAATCACCAATTGTCGCTACACCACCTGCAACATGGGTTGTTGCTTGGGCTGTGGTGGGAATGTTTTGGGTATTACCTGCATTATCAGTAGCGACGGCATAAAATTCGTAAGTATGTCCAGGAGTTCCGCTATAGGTTGATTCAGTGAGGGTGGTATTAGTTAACCATGGCGTAAAGTCACCGCCGTTATCGGAAACATAGATGGTGTAACTGGCAATGGCTGATCCTTCATCTGTGCCTGCCCAACTTACCAGGAATTCTGGGGTTTCTGTGGTAGCGGGTAAGTCACTAACTTCGCTAATAGGTTTAGTAACATCTAGGGTATTGAAGATGGGTGGAGTATTGATGGGTTCCTCAGTATCGAAGATGATTTTTGCTTCTGCATCAATGACATCTCCCGTTTGGGCGGTACGTTTTGCCCGAATGCTATAGGTAACAAAACCTTCCCCTGCGCCATTTTCGTCGTTGGTGGGTAAAAATCCAGCCTGTGCGTCTAGGGGTGCTTCTCCGGTGGCGGGATCGATGGTACTAATCTTCCAAGTGACTAAGCCTGTAGTAATATCAATGGTTGCGAAAACATCAACATAAAAGCCTTTAGTAGCAGTTAAATCGATGCGAGTGTTATGGAAACCGCGATCGCCTGCTAATTCATAAGTCGCCCCACTCCAACCATAATCATCCACTCGGAAAGTACGCCAATCGAGATCCGCATCGAGTTGTTGGGTAATGACTACTTCTTGGGCGGGTGCAGAGGCATTGGCTGCGTTTTCAAAGCGGATAGTGTAGCGGAAAGGTTCATCGGTATCGATCCAGCGATCTTCACCAAAGCCTTCGGGGCCTAAAATGTCGTTAGGATCGAGGGGACGACGGACGGGGGGTTCGTAATTATCGTCATCATCATCATTGTCATCATCGTCATCTTCTTCGCATTCAGGATCGCCTTCTTCACACTCACAACAGTCTTCTGGTGGTGACGGTAAGGGAATTCCCAAAGTTTCGATATTTTCTTCGCTTAACAAACCAGGAATGTCATTGATTTCTGACGGAGCGAGAATGGCATTAAATAAAGAAGGAGTAGACCAACCATTATTGTAAAGACTATAGAATAAGCTGGTTTCAGTATTTTCTGGATCGAGGTTAATATCTTGAGTCCAGAAGAGACTGGTATAACCATTGAGTTGGCTAATCGAAACTTCACCCAGAATGTCACCTGTGGCAACTTGTATGGGAGCCAGCCAGCTAGTTCCATCCCAGAAAGTAGCCATTAGTTGGTCTAATGTACCTGGATTTTTGTTGAGCCAAGAGAGAACTATTTGCCCATTTGCTCCCTTCTCTAAAACGGGTTGACTATCATTGCCAGTCAAAACAAGGTTCTCTCCGGGTATAGACCAACTACCATTTTGATAAACAGAGTAAAAGATATCTCCAGTACCAAATCGGTTGTATATTTCTTCTGTTGAAGTTTCAGAAGTAACACCACTTGAATCAACAGCACTCCAAACAAGGAGAGGATTATTATTTGCATCAAAAACAAAATCAACTCCGTTAATATAGCCTAAGCTACCTGGTATCTGTGTAGGATTACTCCAGTCAGTACCATTAAATGTTGAAACATATAGCTTGCTTCCTGCCTCAGTATCAGAAATATTCTCTTTTGCCCAAACCATCCAAAGCGAGTTATCTGGTGCTGTAGCAAGTTCTACTAGCCTGTCATTATATAGATCATTAGATACATTAGCTAATACACTGTTAGTTCCGTAAACGTTACCTGTTCCAGTCAAGGGAGCGTAGGTAATTACTAAACCTTCAGGCAAAGTGGCACTAGTTGATATTTCATTGGAGAGATTAATCAAGCTGTTCTCTCCAAACTCTTTTGTCCAAGTTTTTGACCAGGTAACAGTCCAAGGACCAACCGTACCCTCAACTGCCAATTTAAAAGATAGCTCACTCAGTTGAAACTGAGGTAGCACCTGAATTTTCATTGAACCAGTACCTGAAATTTTCCCCTCAGCTAAATTATCTAAAATAGAGGCTTTACCGTAGGGACCAAGATCCAAAGTACTGCTGACATCACCTCCCGTGGGAAAAGAGGGAAAACTAGCCGAACTATTCCACTCAACGTTACCGGCAAGGCTTCCTCCTACGCTCAGACCAACTTCTGCCTCAAAGAGCGTATCGAAAATAAATCCATCACCAGGAACTTTAAAGACCCAACCAGGAATATCAGCTGAAATACCAGCTGATAGCCCCATCCTAGCTTTGTCAAATTCATAGCTGCATGTTTCTTTATTAGTTTTCCAATTGGCTTCAACAGAGCCAGAAACAGAACCATCAGCTCTACCATCAAACAGTTTTAATGAGCCTTTTACTTCACCACTCGCAGAAAGCTCGCAGCCAATAGTGCCAGAAATTGTAGCTGAGATATCAAGACCACTTCTACCACCGATAATGGGAATAATCTTAGGAACCGAGCCATCTTTTTTGATCTCGAATTTTCTGGAAAATGCCACATCCTGTAGTTGCAATTCACCTGTATTTGTTCTTAATAGTGAATTTGCTGCTGGCCAAGTAAGATTATTGGCTTGAATATTTAACAGGCTATAGTATAGATCGCTATCGTCTAGCATGTTGTAATTAGAACGTTCATAGACGATTAATGCCTGACCTGAACTATTAATGATAACTGACGGGTGATTGTCATATACCGTATTATCTGTTAGCTGTTCAGGAGCTGACCATTCATAGCCGCCTTCTGTTTTACTGCGACCAATACTGTAGTAAACTTCTGATTCATTGCCCTTCCCAACTCGCCAAGTGGCAATTAACCCCGCACCAGTGCCGCCAATAAGGTTATTCGCTGCTTTAATGCTGACATCATCCCCCCTAACTTCCGGAATCGCCGCCCCATCAACCCAATTTGTGCCATCAAAATAAGCGTGCCAAATTTCTCCATTCCGATTCCAAAGAATATGAGAAACTCCTGACCCATCTACTACCAAGGAAGCTTTAGATTCATCAACATGAGGTGCAGAAGCCGCATAGACAGTGAAACCACTGACATCGTCGGTATTGGTAACAGTAACACTGGGGGCGGTGGTATCAATTTCTCCATTACGATCTTGGTCAATACCTAGAGTATCTAACTGTATTTGATAATTGCCCGATTCCAGAGACAGCAGAGTATAGTTACCTTGGGCATCAGTAATTGTTGTGCCGACTAAACGCTGTACCTCATTTTGAATTTCGTATGCTCCTACTTCTACGCCTCCTAACGGATTGCCTGTAGCAGCATCTAAAATGCGACCAGAAATTGAGGAAAGTGGTTGATAATCGGGATTAGTGGTGATCATCCGAGCAAACAGATCTCGCGCATCATAAATAGGATTATCTTCACCCGATAGTTGCTCAGACATATCATTGAGCATCTTCACATAATCCCCATAAGTCTGAACACGGGGGACTATATTGCTCAAAAAATCATCCCACTGAGTATCCGTTAACCCTTCTGGACGAATCGATGCTTCAAAACTATTCCAATCAATAGCTGTAGTATTATCAGCCGAATAGGTACGGACGCGGAAGTTAACGGGTTCAGTATTACTATTGAAATAGACAGGCAATGTATTGAGATCGCCAGGGCGCAAAATTTCCTGCGGACCTTCATTACTCACACCCAATAGATGTAGTGGCACACCGGAAGCCAATCCATCTAAAGTTGTTCCTAGTTGAGTATTGGTAGCACTTTCAACGATCAGCAGAGGAGCGATCGCATCTGTATCCCCTTCATTGCCATAATTTACATTGAAGCGATAATTCCGATTAGGACGGACTTCTTCAGGTCCGGTAATACGGGAATCTAAGTCATAACCATTGGCGGCTTGAACTGTGACAACATCCTCTAAAATGGTTGTGCTATTGCCTTCTCTAGCTTGAACGTCATATAACCCTAGCGTTTCACTAAAGAGATCGAAGGTAACATAAGCGAGGGTGGAATTCTCTAAATAGACGTTTTCTGCTGCAATTAAGCTACCATCGGCTGCTCTCAGTTGGAAAGTCGTATCGGCTGAAAACTTTGCTCCGCGAATTTCTAGGGTTGCTTCGCCAGTGTTGCCAATCGTGTTAGTGGCGACATTGGTAATAGAGAAGGGAATATCTTGGGCGACAATTTCATAAGTAGGAGAACCGACAACGCTATCTCCATAGGCGAGGACATAGTGAGTTCCTGTTTGTTCGATGGGGATAACGATCTCTGGATCGGCATTAAACGGTTGTACGGTAGTAAAATCGAACTGTCCGCGTGACGGCATTTCCCCATAGCGCACGTACAGTTCGTTGAAAGAACTATCAACACTACTATCTAATTTGAGGCGAATGGCTTGTCCTGCTGTGGCATCGAAACGATAGTAAATTGATTGTCCTTGTCCTAAATTACCTGTATCAGGTGTCTCTAGGGTTAATGTTTCTACATCCAGGGTGACTTGACTGCTAGAAACTCCTGTATTATTCCCCTCATTTACTTCAGTAACTTGGTTGCGAATATCACTGCGAACGATAACATGGTAATTGCCTAAATTCACCCCTGGCACAATACCATTGATTGTCCCTGTATAATTTTTACCACTGGTAACATCCCCTGAATGTGCCACCTGTCCGACTAACGCATCGCCAATATCCCATTGAGTATCCGTTGAGAGATAAATTGAATCCGTCCAACTACCAGAGGCGGTATCTGTGCCTTGATTTTGAACGGTGTAACTGATATTAATGCCTTGTCCTGGAATACCGCTAGCCGGAACAGTAATATTTGTAACGACTAAATCCGATGGTGGGGGAATGATGATTTCTGTCGAGAAGCCATCATAACTGGTATTATTCGATTCTCCATTCCTTTCATAAACCCTATTACCGCTATCTGTTACTACAAAAGCATAATAACGTCCTGCTAACCCACGCGGTACATTAAAGGATTCCGTTGCCGTGTAAGTATCACCCCCATTGAGTCCACCTATATGGTTGCGATATCCTAAATAAATATCGCTGTTGCGATCGAATACTTGATCGCGGGATAAATAAACGGCATCATACCAATTTTGTCCTGTATTTTCCCCATTATTAACGACAGTCCAAGTTAAACTTAGAGGCTGTCCAGCAATACCCTGTGCAGGTGCATCTACTGACTCAATGCTTAGATCCNNAACAGGAGTAATCGGTATTGTACCACCGTCTGAACCGCCACCTGAACCGCCACCCGAACCGCCACCCGAACCACCGCCCGAACCTCCTCCACTGGTACTATCGCTGGCTTTAACATTATTATTCTCAAAAATACCTTCAATAACGTCATTATTTCGGTCTGTTCGTACTAAAATATGGTAACTACCATTGAGATCGACAGGTAGATTAAACGTTCCTGTTGCGGTATAACTACTAGAAGGCTCTAACGCACCTGAACGGAAAACAGATCCTAAGCGAGTATCATCGCTACTAATGGTGGTATCGAGGGATAAATAGAGTTCATCATACCAATAATTACTATTAGTTTTACCTACGCCTAAATTAGCAACTGTCCAACTCAGATTAATCGGTGTACCTGATTGAATGGTGCTAGGTAAGTTAATCTCCGTAACTTGTAAATCTGGGGTTTGGCGATAAATTGTTAGAGGTAAAGCATGAGAATTATTATTTTCTTCATTACTGTCCTCATAGACGTTGTTTATTGTATCAGTCCGGACAAATAGTTGATAATTGCCTTCTAAGCTGAAGGGTAGGATAACTGTTTCTGTCCGACTGTAGGTAGCATTGGGTGCTAAAATTCCGGTGCGGGTGAAGCTGGCGAGACTAATATCATCTTCATTGCCTAAAATACCATCAGTAGAAGCAACAATACGATCGCTCCAGCTGGTAGCAATGGTATCGCCTGTACCCTGATTTTTCACCGTCCATTGCACTTTTACGGTTTTCCCTGCTTCCCCTGTGGCGGGAATAATGGCTTCTGTTACTACTAAATCGGGAGGTTGGGAAACTATTTGTACTTGATTGGCACTTTGGGACACATTATTGTCATTATTCAATTCAAATACCGCGTCACCACTATCTGCCACCCCGAAGATATAGTAAGTTCCTGTTAAAGTATTACTGAGTCTGAAATTAGCAGTGCCATTGTAACCATCACCAGGGTTGAGGATACCGAAGTGAGAGATACTCCCCAATCTAATGTCTGTCGCTGAATTAAATTCATTATCTGTGGAAAGATAGAAGGTATCAGTCCAAGCAGAATTAGGCGTTTCCGTCGCACCAAAGTTAGTAACTCGGTAATTAATGCTTAAATTACCACCCGAACGAGCATTATTGGGGATAAGTAGGGATTCAAACTCTAAATCTGGCGGTGGTGTCAGAGTAATGTTTGTGGCAGTGGTATCGTAGTTACTGTTGTTATTTTCAAAGAAATATTCGTAAACGTTATTGTTGATGTCACTTTGGACGAAGAAGAAGTAATTCCCTGCTACACCAATTGGTAAATTGACTGTTGCTGAAGCGGTGTAACTTTCATCTGGCTCCAATCCGCCATTATGATAGAAAGTGCCTAAGTTGCGATCGCCTCCATCTAAGGTTTCATCCTCAGACATGAAAACGCGATCGTACCAACCTGTCTCTAAAGTACGTCCCGTTCCCTCATTTGTCACCGTCCAACTCAAATTCATTGGTTGTCCAGAGAATACCCCATTGGGTGCATTCACCGCTGTTACCTGTAAATCTGGGGGTGGGGTTAAATTTACATCCGTAGGATCGCTAGCACCGAAATTATCACCTTCGTTGCCAATTTCGGTGATGTTGTTATTAGCATCTGTCCGGACAAGGAAGTAATGATTACCATCAATTCCGCGAGGAAGAGTAACCGTTAAATTGTTGCTGTAACTATCTCCGGGATTGAGATAACTGGGGTTTATTGCTTGTCCTAAATAAGTGTCGGTATTATCAAAAGCTTGATCTAAAGATAAATATACCTTGTCATACCAAATCGGTGCATTGGTTGCTCCCGTACCGACATTAGTAACAGTCCATTGAACAACGGTATCTTGACTTGAAAAAGCCGTTGCTGGTGGAGTAACGCTACTGACTTGCAGGTTAGGTACAGGAGAAAGTTGAATAGAAATCGGACGATCGTCGGCGGTGGTATTATTGGATTCCTGTTGTGTTCCTTCTGCAATATTTCCCCAATAATCTGTAGTAACAGCGACTCGGTAATTCCCAATGAAATCTATTGGCAGAGTATAGGATTGAATGCGTTGTAAAGATTCCCCGACTCCAAGGTTTGCGGTGAGCTCGTGTGTTCCTAAATTGCGAACATAAATACCTGTATCGGCATTGACCAAATAAACGCGATCGCTCCAAGTTCCATTAGCTTCAGCTTCTCCTTGATTCGTAATTGTCCAAGAAATATCGATGGGTTGTCCTGACAAAGATTCAAGAGGAGCAATAATATCGCTGACAACTAGATCGGGAGCATCGTTATCAATGATAGTCAAGATAGCGGTACTCTGTGTCCCAATAGCGATACCCTGACTGGGGTTAGTCAGGGAAAGATTAATGGTTTCATTCGCTTCAAAGATACTGTCATTAACAATAGGAATAGTAACAGTTTGGCTGGTTTCACCATCGGCAAAATTAACGATGATGGGAGTATGATTGTAATCATCTGGCGCAGTGGCTGTTCCATCTTGCAAGTTAATCGTGGCACTGATTGCACCATCTAAACTGCCACTACGAGTAACGGTTACGGCAGCAACTGGTGTGCCATCTTCGATAATACTAAATTGAGGAGAACTAAAGCTTAAAGTACCAAGCAGATCATTAGCTAGAATCGTCAGGGTAGCACTATTTTGCTGTCCAATGGTTGCCCCTCCCGTGGGATTGGTTAGTGTGAGTTGGACAGTTTCATCCGGTTCTATAATGTCATCATTGACAATCGGAATTGCAACAGTTTTACTGGTTTCACCATCGGCAAAATTAACGGTAATGGGAGTATTATTGTAATCACTTGGGGATTGAGCCGTGCCATCTTGCAAGTTAATTGTGGCACTAACAGCCCCGTTTGAAACACCACTGCGAGTCACCGTTACAGCGGCGACTGCTGTGCCATCTTCATTCAGGCTAAATTGAGGAGAACTAAAGGCTAGGGTGGTGACGGGGGTTTGATTGGTATTGTTGATGAAGGTTAGAGAATAATTGCTGTTGGTGTCGTTATAATATTGAGAAATACCCACATAGTAAGTTCC
>DNXU01000178.1:0-2273 GCA_003505715.1 Cyanobacteria bacterium UBA8803
ACTTCATACTTCATACTTCATCCTTCATCCCTGACAACTCAGTACTGCTTTCCTGAGATTCTCTTGGTTGGTGCTAAGGAGATGTTCGCCTTCTTCGGCGTCTAATCCTGTCCAATGCATTAAAAGTGCTAGTTTCACTCGGCGTCCGCTGCGTTCTAGCAAGAAACCTGCCTCTTCTCGGTTTAGGCTGGTCAGATCTTGCAGGATGCGGAGGGCACGATCGTGGAGTTTTTTGTTGGTAACAGCTACATCGACCATGCGATTGCCGTAAACTTTGCCTAGTCGTACCATCACGCTGGTAGAAAGGATGTTTAAGGCCATCTTCGTTACAGTACCTGCTTTCAGGCGTGTGGAACCTGCCAAGACTTCCGGGCCAACTAGGAGTCGAATATCTAAGTCAACTTCTAGGCTGACTTGTTCGGTAGGGACGCAGGCGATTAAAATTGTCTTGGCTCCTCGCTGCCGTGCTGCTTGGATGGCACCGTGAACGAAGGGAGTTGTACCACCTGCCGTGATCCCAACCACTACATCAAGTTCCGTTACGTGGCGATGAGCGATCGCTTCTACCCCATCTTGGGCTTTATCTTCCAAATCTTCAGAACTGCGCACCAATGCACCTGCCCCTCCAGCAATGATGCCCTGTACCAGTTCTGGGGGAGTACAAAAGGTGGGGGGACACTCAGCAGCATCTAGTACCCCCAAACGTCCGCTAGTTCCAGCACCAACATAGAAGAGGCGTCCTCCTTGAGCGAGAGCATTAGCCGTGCAGTCAATGGCTTGGGCTAACTGAGTGCGGGCAGTTGCGATCGCGCTGAGCGTTTTAGCATCCTCCTGATTAAAAAGATCTACTAACTCCAGCGAGGTTAGCTGATCCAGGTTCTGACTGTTGGGGTTAACCTGCTCAGTTAGTAGATGACCCCGCTCCTCCAAATTCTCCATGTTTCTACCTTGTGCTGGTTCAGCATCCATCGTCCATCGTTCATGGTTTAGCAATTCCTATTGAACAATGAGCAATGAACAATGAACAATGAACATTAAGCATTTTCAACTTTACAACAAGTTCTCGAGCTGACGGCGCAGGTGGTCTAGATCGGAAAGATCGAGTTCTTCACTTTTCTGAGCGTCAGCTTGCCAGTCAGTCTGTTCCACATTAGTTTCAGGCGGCACTGCCAGCATTCCTTCTTCAACGAGTTGCAACTCATAACCTGCACTTTCGCAAAACTCTTCAATTTCCTCCGTATCAATGGCTTCCACTGTGGGGGTTGGAAAATCCTGGGCTTCCAGCATCAACCCGAAGCGAGTAGCATCGTCTTCTGACTCAAACATCAAGACGACGTTGCGATCGCCAACTCTGAGGGAGTGAATGCCTTCGTTGTCTGTCCGGGCATTGAATAAAAGAACAAATACCTGCTTGGGTGCAACCATAAGTTATTACTAAAGTTCGGTGTTCTGCTTGCTGAGGTAACGGTCTTTTATCAGCATATCGGATAGCTGTTAGCTGCACTTCCCCTCTTCCTCAAATCGAGGTAANNAACTCTGCCATAACGGGCAGTAACTTGCTCAGCAGAATTTTCTTGATTGCACAGCCAAGCCCACATCTGATCGCCAAGGGAGAAATGCCACCACTCTCCAGGATGACGCCGAAATCCCGCTAAATGCATGATATCCCGCAACAGTTGCCGATAGGTATGATATTGCTGTTCTGGGCGATCGGCATAGTAATCGGGATGAGATAGCACTGAGAGTTCATCAATCGCAGAACCCATGTCAATGGTTTGACCTGTATCATCCACTAGGGTAATATCCACAGCAGCGCCCGTACTGTGAGGTGGTGGCGTCATCGGATTGGGGCTGGGTACTGCCCACATTTGATAAACTTGTTGCCAAATGGCGTTTTGCTGTTCGTCAGATAGTGTGGCTAGATTTAATTTTTGTGTCTGAATGACCTGAGCAAAAGAGTAGTCTACCATGAATTGTTGAACTGCCACGGGTCGATAGGCATCAAAAATTTGGATACGCCACCCTGGATGTTGCCGATCGAGGTAAGTTTGAGCGGTAATCAGCGCACTCAGAACTGTTTGGCGGAGGTAATAGGGTGAGGTTCCGCCATAAGGCGCTCCCAATTTTTGGTACGGATGAGGGGACTCTACTGCAAACAGCTCTAAAGGAATGGGGACAAGTGGCTCTCCACATTCTACGATGGGAATTTGATGATACGGTTTCATATGGTGTCCGGTTGCGTCGATATTAGTTACTACAAACCTTTTTATACA
>DNXU01000178.1:2333-4396 GCA_003505715.1 Cyanobacteria bacterium UBA8803
GCCGACAATCAAAACCAGATAGGGTAAGTTGGGAGTTGATTCTGCCAGCAACTCCGCTTGTAGCTGCTCTAGCTGAGCTGGTTGAGCCTTTTTCCTTCTGAAATAGTTGAAACGGTTTCTAATATTTGCTAGCACAAGCTTCTCTTGAGAGCCTAGATATTAATGTTACCGATTATAAAAACTTAATAAAATTCAATCCCTTAATCAATTGAGATAAATACTTGAGGGCACTGTCACTTCCCTATCACATTTGTTGTCAACACTGGAGACACCAACAACCAACAACCAACAACCTCACTAAAGGCACTGGGCCAATTTTCAAAGTTCCAGACAAAGCATTGCAGGAGAGCTAATAGTCGTGAAACACTTCGGTCGAATAAGTCGCCAAAGCAAGCAGCTGATTATTGCCTTGGTTTTAACTATCATTTTACCTTTGAGTACAGGTATCACCTTTTTAGTTGCCAAAGCAGTTTATCGCAATTTACCTAGCACGACGACAGTTCCCAGCAACGAGCAGTCTGAAGAAATAGCGATTCCGCCGCAAGAGGATGGAAATTTACCAGATGCCGTTGTTCAGGTGGTCTTACAGGATGCCTCAAAGCGATCGAATTTGCCTAATCAGGAGTTGAGCATTGTCCAGGCAGAACAGCGAGATTGGCCTGATGGTTGTTTGGGACTAGCGTTCTCTGGCACCTTCTGCGCTCAGGTTGTGGTTCCCGGTTGGCAAGTGATAGTGAATGCTGGCCAACGAGACTTTGTTTATCGCACTAATAATTCTGGTTCTCAAGTCAAGCTGGAAAGTAGCAATTTTAAGAACAGGCAGGAGGGCAGAAAATAAAGCACCTGGAAAGTGATACGGGGTATGGAGTGTAGGGTGTTGAGCAATTTTCTCTACACCCTACACCCCGCATCCTCTTAGTAAACTAAGGTTGAAACAGCTCAAGTTAGCCATTGTTAGAAGTTGTAGCCAACTCCTAGTAACAGTCCTACATCAGTGCGATCAATAAAACCGACATTCACGCCAGCAGTTGCCGTAACTTGACGTGATAGAGGCACATCTACACCACCAGCAAGCATTGGCCCAATAGTGCTATCTCTGGCTGTTGAAATTGCTACTCCGCCTCCAACGTAAGGAGCTACCCTGACTCCCAGATTTTGGGGCGGTGCAAAGTCCACAGTTACAGGCACCAGAAAAGCTGGATTATCACCAACCAAAACACTGGGTCTGACAGACAAGCTGTCTGTCAGCCCGATTTTGCTAAAGACATTAACACTATCTTCGCTTAATCGAGTATCGCCACGAAAACCAATGTTACCGCCAACCCCGATATAGCTTGGTCCAGAGCGAGTTGCTCTCAGAACAGTAGGCTCAGTTTGAGCTTGAGCTTGAAGCCTGCTTGCTCCAACGATCGCAATAGCCATACTTAGTAAAAAACAACTCCGTTTGAAAAGAATGGTATTCATGATTAATTCTTAGTCAACTGTGTGTCAGAACGAACGGATATGGAAATGATTTAGAGTTATCAATTTCCAATCAATCTATTTTTAGTATTGCCAAAAAATGTGATTAAAAAGTGATATTATTAGACCTTATTTCAGCAATCTTTAACCCACATCCCGCACCTAGAAATGTCACACTTCTGGGTGCGGAAGGTGGGTTTCTACTACTTATTGATCTGAGACGATCACGCTGGCACCATCTCTTTGTGATCTCTCATCCAATGGCGATGCTGCGCGATCGCTTGGATAAATTGTTGAGCAAAAGATTGCATATCCGATGCAGCTGGGGCGGTGACGACACCTTTGTCAGATTGGATTTGTCCTTGCGCATCAGCCAGCTTTACGCCTGTAATATTAGATGCCTTCAGCAGTTCAACACCCTCACCTGTGGCCGCGATCGCCTTACAATGCTTAAATGCTTCATTAACCAAATGAATGGCGTCTCCTTGCTGCTTCAGCGTCTCAATGCTTTGCTGTCCGCCAGAAATATAAACGGCATCGTACATAACTGATGCGGTGGTGATAAACAGTTCGTCTACCTCCACCTGAATCGCGAGGGGCTA
>DNXU01000581.1 GCA_003505715.1 Cyanobacteria bacterium UBA8803
CCCTCACTCCCTCACCCCTTCACTCCCTTTTGCCTGCTCCTATTTATAGAATTCTCTTATAGGATTTCCTGGTTTAGTTTCAGTCAACCTTGCAGTTCCAACTCCCTATTTTTAATGGCAAACACGAGTTCGGTGTCTTGTCAAGAAATGTTACAAATGTTTTATGAAAAAATGTTGCAGCATCTTGCAGGAGTTGCTAGAGTGTGGTTGTCAGTTGCTTCTATTAGAAGCTCGTATCTAGGAGACGTAATCACGACTTATGATCCATGCTCTACGTCAATCTTGGCTCTTCACCAATTAACTAATTCCACCCATGATTTGCCAGATATGCCTCTGTAGAGTTCTATGTAAGCACAAAGCAAGCAGACAAGCCAGATACATGGTGACAAGCTAGCTAATGGCTAATTGTTAATGGCTAAATGCCTTTTATCTATTAGCGATTAAGCCATTAGCAAACAACTACCCTCTGTAAGTGGTAGTTATTTAGTGAAATGGTATAGCAGCCTGTTGCCGGAAACGGCAATACAGTGCGCGATTTCCAGCTTAAATGAGTTCCCGAAAAGATGTAGGGCTTGCTAGTTGCTTGTTCGACTATTCAACTCCAATTTGACTGAAGTTTAACAGCAAGACATATCTCAGGTTCGCCAACAAGTTAGAGGTAGGCTGCCCCGATACTAGAGAAATGTCTTGCTGCAAACATTTTGTCCAACGGCTACCAACTTTTAAAAAGGGCACCGTTGTTGATGGTAATTGTTGAGCTATCAGCGGTCAAAACTGATACTGTCCCGACTGACGTTGATAGCTGTTCGCCTTCCCAAACAGAAAATCACATGTCGTCTCGCAGCGTGCTGAGGAGGCTTAGAGAACCATGGCATCCTTCAACTCAGTATGAGCGAACGGCATACTAAAAAATCAACTAAGCGAGGTTTTGAGTGATGAACATTCAAGGAAAGACAGCTTTGGTAACTGGTGCTTCCCGTGGAATTGGTCGAGCGATCGCCTTAGAATTAGCCAAACAAGGCGTGAAGCATTTGTTATTGATAGCACGAGATCGCCAGCGCCTAGAAGAAGTGGCTGCGGAAATCGAATTACTTGGAACAGAAGTGACGATCTTGGCATTAGATTTAACTCATGTGGTAGAGGTAAATATTGGAATTGCCAAAGCATGGCGTACAAAAGGGCCAATTCATCTACTAGTGAACTGTGCTGGAGTAGCTCACCAAACACCCTTTTTACGCTCCAAACTCCCTAAAGTCCAGGAAGAAATCGCCATTAATTTCATGGGACTTTACACCATCACACGTTTAGTTGCCAAACGCATGGCCACGCAACAGGATGGGATTATCGTTAACGTTTCCAGCTTAATGGGCAAGGTCGCAGCACCGACGATGGCAACGTATTCCGCCACCAAGTTTGCAATTTTGGGGTTCACCCAAGCCTTGCGAGGCGAACTCGCGCCCTATAATATCCGGGTGATTGCTTTGCTACCATCTTTAACCGATACTGATATGGTGCGAGGATTGCAGTGGTTTCGGTGGGTTATGCCCATGACTCCGGAGCGAGTGGCTAAGGTGCTAGTTGTGGGATTGCAAAAGGAATCACCCGAAATTTTGGTAGGATGGCA
This sequence comes from Cyanobacteria bacterium UBA8803, assembly GCA_003505715.1. Taxonomy (GTDB): domain Bacteria; phylum Cyanobacteriota; class Cyanobacteriia; order Cyanobacteriales; family Coleofasciculaceae; genus UBA8803. The sequence goes on from DNXU01000581.1 coordinate 1,625, forward strand.
AAGCCATTTAGCAGTATGGTGCAGCCGTATTGCGCCTTGGCTATTGGATAGGATTTTACTTAGGGCTGCTCCCCTATCTCGAAGACCTTCAGTCAGAACCTCAGTCTAGGTAAGAAGGCAGTGCCAATAAAAGTAGTATTTCCCGACTCCCAACTCCCAACTCCCGACATCCTGCTTTTCAACAGCTGAAATACTGACGATACAAATCGCAACTAGGCACTACTACGCGATCGCCGAGCGGATGCACCAGTCCCATACTGCCTAGCTTCAACGCCTGCATCCGATTTAATTCAACTGGCATCGGTGAACTTGCAACTTGGGTTAACGCTGTCAGCAGTTCTGGATACTGTTGGAGATTCGACAAGTGCCAGCGAAGATGTTCGCCGTAAACTTGCCCTTGTGCCTCCGACTTTGCCAGTAACTGCTCTAGGGTGACATCTCCATACTCAATGTGGTACAAAGTTTTTCTGAGCAGATAGGGATAACCGCCCACCAAAAACATTAACTGCTCCACCTGATGAGTCTGCCAAAGCAATCCGTAACGCCTGACTAAATCGTGAACCTGCTCTTGTGTAAACTCTGGCAAATCAAGGGATAGACCTACATTACAAAGCGATGGATTGAGATTCACCGAGATGTAGAATTCTGTAGCATTGACCACCAACAACCGCAATTTTTTCCAGATTCCGCTAAGGTCATTGCCATACTTGGCTTTCTCATACCAGGTTTTTAGCAGGCAACAAAAGTCTGAGGCAATTTCCGGGTATTGAAAGACTATATCAGTGTCATCTAAGCCAAGTACCACCGGACTGTCGATTTGAGCTAACAGATATTGCTCGAAGTAGTCGGTGCTGCTGTACTTGCTGCCTAGAATATCATCCCAATAATCAGCTAACTGATTTGGCAACCCCAGGCTTTTGCCAACCGTGGCGCAGAACCACTCTAAAAATCTATCCAGGTTAGTAAAAACATTGCGACTAGCAAGCTGAAAGCTTAATGTTATCGTGCGGTATTCCTCCTGCGTGGCTTGATGCAAAATCCTGGCCATCAAGGAAGTTTTACCCATTTGCCTGGGAGCTTGAATCCTAACCAAAGCTCCCGGTTGCAAAATCGCCTCACAGCAGCGTGCTTCAATCGGGGGACGCTCGACATAAAAGGGAGAATCAAGAGGCACTTGACCCCCTGGAATTTCAGGAGCTGAAGCAACCACAGAGTTGATTGCTAACCTAGCTGATAGGCGATCGCTTTCCCCAAAAACTGCGCCTACCCCAGACCATCCATCCGTTAAATCCCTGACATCCGTTACCAAATCCGCTGCCACCTGCTCTCTGGCTTGGCGTTGCAGAACTACCTGAATGTTCTTTTTGTTAACTTTTGTGCCAATCACTTGAGAGAGGAAATCCCATAGCTTGGCACCCACTGTTTTGGCATGAGCCGTAGAAAAACAGTAAGTTTCCGCAATTTGATCGTAGGTTTGATTTTCCCAAGAGCCTCGCAGGATATTGATTTGCAGGTTATCCAAGTAGCTGTTGGTTTTGGTAAACACCAAGCTTTGCACCAGTTCGATGGCTTCTTCAATACTCATAAGGATTTCTCCTTCCAGTAGAGATACCAGCAAACACACCCGTTGCTTATGGTTGAGCCACAAACTATATCCGCAATTCAGCTCGGCTTGCCCAAAGTATATCAGCGTATATTGATTCGTTAGTTGAGAAAGCCGCTAATTTACAAAAATTTACGCCTAGATTGGTGTCTCTTCAGGAAAATTTCACGATCGATCCTAGTGTTTTACAGAAACTTTATACAACTAACTACTCCTTTATAGGAGCTTTAAAAACTTCCTACTTCTTTGCAATAACTTTGTAAAATCAATCTTGTTTTTATATAAAATTCATAAAAGCTAATTGTGAATATACCTACTTTTTGCTACCGACAGCTCTAAATAATTGGTGTAATTTAGACAATAACAGCATCTTCATAAGGAATAACTGCCAACAATTAAACTTCGGAAGTAAGAAATTATATGCATACTTCAAATCTCATCAAAAAGTTATCTATGGCTACCGCTGGAGCAGCATTTGTTGCACTAGGCGCTACCTTGGTTAATGCATCTGTCGCGAATGCAGCAATTTTTGCTTTAGATAATTCCCATTCATGGGCAACAGGCTCGGATACCCTAGAAAGCGTTCTGGGTTTCGACATGGTGGAAGTGCCTAACGATCCGCTCCAAGCAGAGTTTAGTTTTATTTCAACGCTTTCATCCCCACTGGGAAGCTTGACATTCAATCCAGTAGTTGAGAAGCGAGATATTGGTAGTAGCTGGCAAACCTGGAGCCATGGCTACGATGAGGAGGTGTACTTTACCGGAAATAGTACCAACTTCATGAATATCAGCCTGCCTTCTAATATTGCGGCATTCGACCTATATGTGGAGCCAAATAACTTCTTTACCTTTCAGATTGAAGTAATAGCCTCCAATGGTTCGGCAACAACCCTGACGCAAAACGTGCAAGGTTTTAGAGGGGCTAAGTATTTCGGGTTCTATACCACTGATGGAGATATAATTTCCCATATTAAAATCACCGCCCCTCAGGCTGCATTGGGTTTAGCAGCTGGTGAGTTTCGCATGGCGTCTTCCCAGCCAGTTCCCGAACCAGCTTCTGCATTGGGTTTGTTGCTTGTGATTACTCTGGGTGCAGGTTCAGCCTTGAAAATAGGGAGAGGGAAAAGGGAGAGGGAGTAGGGACACCATATAAGCTCCAATTCTGCTCCTCCCGCTTTCCCTGCTTCCTGTACAACTTGGCTGAAATTTAGCTTAATATTTCCCTGCTGGTTTAAGATTAGGGTCACAGTCGCGCCATACTCCTATTAAGACACCCTGTACCTGCAACTTAGCCGCCATCACTTCTATGGGAGGATACTTGGAGTTGGCAGGTTTGAGCATCACCTTATCCCCCTCACGGTAAAACCGCTTCAGCGTCGTACCTTGTCCTTCTACCCTAGCCGCGACAACCTGACCGTTCTTCAGTTGCTCTTGAGAGGGAACAGGTCGCATGATCGCTAGATCCCCATCATTAATGTAATCTTCAATCATGCTGTCGCCAGTAACCCGCAAAGCAAAGTTACCAGGTTCTGAGAACAAGTTAGACAAATCCAAATGCTCTACCGCTTCGGTAAAAGGTTCTACCATCCCACCTGCTGCGATCGCGCCCAATACGGGTACTCCTGCCGATGTCCCGCCCAGAATCCGGATCGTGCGAGCTTTGCCTTCTGTCCATTCAATGTATCCTTTGGAGCGCAAATGCTCTAACCGACTTTGAATGGGTGCAGGCGATTTCAGATTCATTGCCCGCATCATCTGCCGAATTGAAGGGGCGTGCTTTGAGGTTTGAATATAATCCACCAGCCAATCATAAAGCTCTTGCTGGGCTTGGGTGAGGGGTTCCATAATCCTCTACAAGAAATTGTGTGTGAGTTTGAGTTTCCATTTGTAGGAACAGTTGGCTCGATACTTGGACTTGCTGGTCAAAATACAGGTCAACCTGCCCTTACAAATTTTTGAATTAAAACCATTCATCACTGGAAGTGGTGAATACTGCTTCTATAGAACATTAGTACTACTAAATTCCCTCATTTGTCCAGTAGGACAGGATTTTATATCTGCCTTTTTTAGAGTTCTTCTTGAGTCCGGTTAATCTGACCTCTAATAGCCTCGTGTTGCACATGAGTAATCACCGAGAACTCATCGCCAATATCCCTCGACCAATAAGTGCCACGTTCAACCGGACGTGATATCAATCGGCTCCTAAAATACTTGCCAGTAAAGCTTTTTGAGCGTGCATTCGATTTTCGGCTTGATCCCAAATTCGCGATCGCGACCCCTCCATCACCTCATCTGTAATTTCTTCTCCCCGATGAGCGGGCAAACAGTGCAGTACGATCGCTTGAGGGTCAGCCAAACTCAGCAGTTGCTTGTTAAGTTGGTAAGGTTGAAAAATAGGAATGCGAGCATCGGCTAATGCCTCCTGACCCATACTTGCCCAGACATCGGTGTAAAGAACATTGGCTCCTTTAACAGCAGCAATGGGGTCATTAGTCAGCATCACTTCAGTATTCACTGCCCTCTGCATGGCCTGCTCGACAATGCTACTATCCGGTTGATAGGCAGCTGGTGTGGCAATTCTGACATGCATCCCCATGAGGGCACATCCCAACATCAATGAATGAGCCACATTATTGCCATCTCCCAGATAAGCCACCGTTGCCCCTGCTAGGGAACCAAAGCACTCCTGAATCGTCAACAAATCTGCTAATACCTGACAGGGATGCTCTAAGTCAGTCAGGGCGTTGATAATGGGAATCCGAGCATATTCGGCAAAGGTTTCCAGCTCTTTTTGCTCGAAAGTGCGAATTGCCAAGATATCGAGATACCGATCCAAGACCCGTGCCGTATCTACCAAAGGTTCTCCCCGCCCCATTTGGGTAACATTGGGGTTTAAGTCAATGACCTGACCGCCCAGTTGGTACATCGCCACCGAAAAACTGACCCGCGTTCGGGTAGACGCCTTATAGAATAAAAGTCCCAGTACCTTATTACAGCGCAAGTTAATCCGGCCTGCTTTTAACTGAGCCGCTAAATGTAACAGTTCCTGAATTTCACCACCACTTAGGTCTGCTAAACCCAGCAAATCTCGTCCTTTCAATGTATCCATACTCTTTCCTCAATAACTCAATGGATCTGCTTTGGTCAGAACGCTACAGGCTTTGCCAATAAAATACAATAGCTATTTGGGGCTGGAAATTCATAGCTTTTAGAAAAGAAAATTGGGTTAATCCTATCAAAAATTTCAGGCCGTGTTAGAAAGAAATTATTTTGTTCTTTAAAGCTCTTGCCAGCTTACGAATCTATGGCTAGCGGAAAATAAGTGGGTAATGTCAACAGAAAATTATTTGCAACTAAAACTGGCTGGTACAAGAAAGAGCTACTCCAAGCCGATGGCAACGCTCGGTTATTCCCAGCCTCAGGTAGCGCTTAAGCTACCTGCTCGGCTGGGACTGGCTTTGCTCAATTTGGGATTGTGGCTTGCTCCATTAGCTATTCCCAGTCCTGGACAGGGAGCAGAGCGGATTTACATTCCCTACGGCCCTTTAGAATTTTCCCTGCCGATCGCACAGCTGGAAGTCTATGCCAAAGAGGGTAGGCTTGAGCCGGAATTAGCATTTTATGCTAGCCATGTCGAACCGCAACAGTTGGAGCAGTTGCGCGAAGTATTGATGGCCCCCATTGATGTAACTCCAGTCGCGATCGCCCAATTTCTCTATTCCCCTCTAGGAGAGCAAATCCTCCAGCGGTTTGGGGAAATTATCCAAACCAAAGCTGGTCAAGAAGGGTTCTACGCCATTCGGGCAGCGCTGATCAAAGCAGCAGCTTACCCCGAAGGCTTGACCCTGTTAAACGTGTTGCGCGAGTTTCCTACCTACGGCATTCGGATTAACTCGACGCGCAGTCTCGAAATTGTTGAAGATCTCTCGAATCTGAGCCGACAAACCCAAATGGCGATCGAGACTGTCAACCAACAAGCGATCGCCCAAGCTATAGCTGAGACTAACTACCAGTTCCCTACCCAGATTCAGCCCGGTTTCTCGGAACTTTTGGACTTGCGGCAGCTAGGTTCAGTTCGCTATTCCCAGCAAACGCTAACGCTCAATGATCTGTCCCGCCAGCGCAGCTTTCCGGTGGATCTGTACTTGCCTGCCACGGGTGGGTTAGCTCCCCTAGTAGTCATTTCCCACGGATTGGGTTCCGATCGCATGACCTTTGCCTATTTAGCAAATCATCTGGCGTCTTACGGATTTGCTGTCGCCGTACCCGAACATCCTGGGAGTAACGCCCAGCAATTGGACGCGCTCAGCAAAGGTCTTGCTAGCGAGGTGACACCCCCATCAGAGTTAATTGACCGACCATTAGATGTGAAGTTTTTGCTCGATGAGTTGACACGTTCTTTTCAAGGAAAGCTTAACCTACAACAGGTTGGCGTACTCGGTCAATCCTTTGGGGGTTATACAGCCTTAACATTAGCGGGAGCCAGTATTAATTTAGAAGAATTGCAACAAGATTGCAGCTCGTTGAATAATTCTTTAAATTTGTCCCTACTGCTTCAATGCCGTGCCATAGAATTGCCGCCGAGTCAATATGAATTAGCAGATCCGCGTCTCAAAGCTGCGATCGCCATTAATCCCATTGGCAGCACTATCTTTGGTAAATCCCAAATTGGTCAGATTCAAGTCCCGCTGATGCTCGTTGCGGGTAGTAACGATACCGTATCACCTGCTTTGCCCGAACAAATTCAACCCTTTACCTGGCTGACAACTCCACAAAAGTACCTAGTTTTGCTTAATAAAGGAACCCACTTTTCTGCTTTAGGAGCATCCACCAATAGTATAGAACTGCCCGAGCCAGTGATTGGTCCCGATCCCGTAATTGCCCAAAACTATATGAAAGCCTTGAGCGTAGCTTTTTTTAAAACTTATATTGCGGGTCAACCTGAATACCAACGCTACTTGAGCGCTTCCTATACTCAATTCCTCAGTCAAGACCTAATGCCGTTGAGTCTGGTCAACTCTTTAACCCCGGAGCAGCTGATGAAACTGTCCGCTACTGGGGAGAGCGATACCGAAGAAGGCGACTCCCTTTCTGATCCCCAACCAGAGACTATCACCTTGCCTCGGTAAACTTACTTATCAGATTCTGGTGGTTTTTCAAACAAAGGTAAAAATCTGTATCAAATTCTTGTACTCTTAAAAGAGAGTGCTAAATTAATAACTAAGGCTATAAAGCTTCTGGCGACAGATAAAATAGCTCAGTCTACATGCTAGTTAGGAGGAAAGAAACACCTGTATCATCTAGAATCTGTCTGCTCAGAAGATAGCGACGAAGTTCCTTGCCATAGCAACAGCAACATTCAACCAGAACGTTGATATTTCCTCAGATAGTCAATTGGGAGTTAGGCAACTGAAAGGATTGATTCAGTGCAACTCTAGTTATCATTGCCCACAGGAGGAAATCACTCAGCGAGTAGAGTTTGAATGTTGCTGTTGTTTTAAACCTTAGTCCGCCACAAAACCCGTGCAAGGATTCTTGAACTTAAACAAACCTAATGGATTTACCTCCCATGACTGCGTTGCCAAAGTCCGCCGTCTGCTACGTCTCAAGCGGGTAGGACATGGGGGAACATTAGATCCAGCAGCTACAGGTGTCTTACCTATTGCCCTAGGAAAGGCGACCCGGCTGTTACAGTACTTACAGTCTGATAAAGCCTACCAGGGGACGATCCGCTTGGGGGTAAGGACGACAACAGATGACCTAGAAGGAGAAGTTGTCGCGACTCAATCAGCTAGTGGGTTAACCCTAGAGACTGTCTTGCCCTTACTAGAGCAGTTTCAGGGCAAGATTAAACAAGTTCCGCCTATTTACAGTGCCATTCAGGTACAGGGCAAACGGCTCTACGATTTAGCTAGGGCTGGTGAAGTTGCTGAAGTACCGGAGCGGACTGTAGAAGTTTATCGGATTGAAGTATTAGATTGGCGTCCGGGAGAGTTTCCGGAACTGGATGTAGCGATCGCTTGTGGTGGGGGAACCTATATTAGAGCGATCGCCCGCGATCTGGGTACATCCCTCAAAACTGGTGGTGTCTTGGCTGCCCTGACTCGCACTCACAGCAGTGGCTTCCCTTTGGCAGATAGTCTTACCTTAGAGCAACTAGAGGAACAGGTACAAGCAGGGAGGTTTAACCCTATTCCACCCGCAGTTCCTTTGAGCTATCTACCTAAAGTTACCTTAGCCGCATCTGAGGCTCGCCGCTGGTGTTTGGGGCAGCGTATTGTTGCTTGGGATGCGATCGCTAACTTACCTACAAGTCCTTTACGGGTTCACCACGAAGATGGCCATTTTTTAGGCATCGGTGAGATAGTTGGTTCAGAAATAGAAACCCTGGTAGCTCCTGTAGTAGTATTGGAGACTGCGCACACACCATAATTTTGCCCCCCCAACTTTGGGTAGGGCGGATTTATTGTCGATAGAGAAATTTG
>DNXU01000620.1:0-121 GCA_003505715.1 Cyanobacteria bacterium UBA8803
TGAGGGATGAGGGATGAAGGATCTTAGGGGCGTGATCGCTTGTGAAGGTTGTCAAGAAACCCAGAAAATTCCTGAGGAGTTCGGTGTGTCCTCGATCTTTTGTAGTAAGCACTTTAGTGCT
>DNXU01000620.1:233-6068 GCA_003505715.1 Cyanobacteria bacterium UBA8803
AAACAGCGACTCGCCCCTACATTGGATATTTTTTTATTTCCAAGATTGAAGATTAGACACCCTGTACTGTTGCTCACAACTTGTGACCGGAAAATGCCAATTTTCGATTCTCAATTCTCAATTTTCAGTTTTGTTGCCAAGCAGCGGTAATCTCTGTGTTAATGTCAACAACCGCTGCATAATTTTTCTGGCCCTTTGGCTGCCACAAGAACAACAAACTGGCGAGTAACAGAAAGCCTAACAGTGATAAACTAAACTCAACAAATACTGCCCGTGTCAGATTAGGTTCCATACCAATACTGCCCTTACGATAAAAAGCGATCGCACTACAGATCCATGACGAAGAGTCAGTAGATCTGGTTGTACTTCCATTACCAGGCTATGTCTGGAGATACCCAAATGACTCAGTAAAATTGACCGAAATAGCCTTTCTCCCAACTGACCACCTCCGCAATTTTACGGAGGGCATTGGCCAAGCTCAATTCTTGATAAGTATATTTACTTGATTTTGGCCAGAATTGCACATACTAATTATGAATGGTGCCATCGGGCAAGATAGCACCTGACAAATTAGCACCAGTTAGTTTAACCAACAATCGGTCTTTAGTTCCCACCTTGGCTCCCCTGAGGTCGGCACCACGTAAATCAGCACCACTTAAATCAGCTCCTATTAAGTTAGCATCCCGCAAATTGGCCTGAATTAGACACGCTTGAAATAGGTTAGCTCTGAAGAGATTGGCACTTTCCAAGTTTGCCCGCGTCAGATTCACGTTATGCATAAAAGCATCGGCCAAGTTAGAATTACTCAGATTAGCTAGCTCTAGGTTTCGCCCTGAAAAGTCTCGTTCTTTGAGGTCAGCTCCCTGTAAGTTGGCTCCACTGAGATCGGGATAAGGCCACTTGGGCTGGTAATGGGATTGCGATCGCGCTTGTGATTGAGGTTGCTTGGACTGATAGTAACTGCGCCATTGGGAAGACTCTTGCTGTGGTGGTTTGGATTGGTAATAACGTCGCGATGGGGAAGGTTGTTGCGGCGGTGATGGTTTGGAGGATGGCTGGGGAGGAGTTATGGGATCTGATCGCAGTTTTTCCCGCGCTTGGTTAATCTCCTTCAACTTTTCTTGGGCTTTTTGGCGCAACCTGGGATTTTCTTCAGGAACGCGATCAGGATGCCAAATAAAGGCCAAGTCCCTGTAAGCTTGGTTCACCTCTTCTAGAGACGCTCCCGGCTCTAATCCCAATATTCTGTAGTATTGCTCTAGCTCACTCATTCCAATTAGCTGTGCTGCAATTTTGCTTGAGACTTTAACTTAGAATCCCCGCCTAGGCGAGAGCGGGGAATATCTAAGCCCTCAATCCAATTTTATTGGGAACTCCCTATCAAAATCGCAGCTTCCCGTTTGGGAGCCTTGATGGTGAGTTGCGATTCAATCTGATCGCGCACAATTTGACGGTACTCCAAGAAATGCTCGAGGTGAGCACAATTGACTAAATACGGCTCCACTAGACTTGGATTATGCCAAAGCATTGAGAAAAACTGACGCCAGAATTGAAAGCGCGTATTGCGCGAGATGCCCTGTCGCCAAAAGATCAGTAACATTGCCCGGATATTTGCCCATTCCGGAATCTTGAATGCCTTTTTGCGAGACTTCCGCTTCATCGGTCGGAAATGCCGATAAACTCGTCCCAGATAGCGGTGTGGTTCATAAAGTTCCCAAAAGCAATTAACATATTCCTGGGCGATTTCTTCGATGGGACGGGTGGGGATGAAATTCGTCAAAGTGGCTTGGTGGATGTTTGCTTCGCCATCTCCCTCCAACAAGCGTCCCTCTTTCTGAAGGCGATGCCACAGGGCAGTATTAGGCAACGCCTGAAGCATACTGCACATGGCTTGAGGAATTGCAGTAGCTTCTACAAAGTCAATAATACGCCGACCTGCTCCAGGTTTCTCGCCATCGAAGCCAATAATAAACCCAGCCATAACCCGCAACCCTGCCTGATTAATAGTCTGAACCGCTTCCATGAGCGAATTGCGGGTATTTTGGAATTTTTGAGTCAGAGCAAGGCTATCGGTATCTGGTGTTTCAATCCCCAAAAAGACGGCGCTGAAGTTAGCGGCTATCATTAGCTCCAGCAGTTCTCGATCCTGGGCTAAATCTACTGAGGCTTCCGTCGATAGACGGAAAGGGTAACCGTGTTCTGCCATCCACGGGCCAAGTTCCCGTAGCAGAAGTTTCACATTTCGCTTGTTGCCGATGAAATTATCATCCACCATAAAAACAGGACGCCGCCAGCCCAAATCATAGAGTCTTTGCAACTCAGCCAGCAGTTGGGCGGGGTTTTTGGTGCGAGGTTTGCGTCCGTAGAGGACGATGATGTCGCAGAACTCGCACTGAAAAGGACATCCCCGGGAAAACTGCACCGACATATCGCTGTAAGCGTTTAAATCCAATAAATCATATCGGGGAATTGGTGTAGTTGTGACATCGGGTTTTTCGCCGTTAGCCCGGAAGATTCCTGAGGTTTCACCTCTTAAGAGTGCTTCAACAAACAGAGGTAGAGTAATTTCGCCCTCATCCAAAATTAAAAAGTCTACCCCTGCTGCTATTGCTGCTTCAGGAACGGAAGTAACGTAAGGACCACCCACAGCTACTCGTTTGCCGCGTCGCTTCGCCTCACCGATCAGGTGCAGTAGATCGGATTTTTGAACGATCATGCCAGAGACAATAACCAGATCGGCCCACGCCCAGTCGGCTTCGGTTTCAAACCGTACATTCCGGTCTATTAAACGGAATTCCCACGTCTGAGGCAAGATCGCCGCAACGGTAATCATGCCCAAAGGGGGAAGGCTGACCTTACGCCCTACCAGTTCTAGGGCTTTGTCGAAAGACCAGAATGATTTGGGAAACAGGGGATACAGGAGTAAAACGCGCATGGTTGTTAGTTGTTGGTTGTTTGTTGTTGGTTGTTTGTTGTTGGTTGTTTTTTATTAGGGGTTTACTACAGTTGAAGCGGTTATGTAATAATAAACAACAACCAATAACCAAAACCAATCTCTGATTGATTACATCGTAGAGACGCTGCATGGCAACGTCTCTACGATTTATCTCCAATCAAGGGGATGAATGTCTAGTACAGCCTGGGGACATAATCCACCATTGAAAAAAGCTTAAAAAGCTTACTGTACAAGCTTTATTCCCTTCTGCATAGCAGCCTCCTGCCTTTTGCCCTCTTGCACTAGAGGCTCTGAACCATGAGTTTTTCGGGTAGAGATTGGCGCAAGCGATCGCCATAAAGAGCCAGGGCATTGCCGCCTAGCAGTAGCTCTAGATGATCGCGATCGTAATTAGCCGCCTGCGCAGCATCCTTGACACAATCATGTAGAACGCCATCCCAATGCCCGTAGTCGCCGGAGAAGCACGCCAAATGCTTGCCGATTTCACCCATGGCAATGTGTAAGTAACCTGGACTGGGATCGTCTGATTCAAACGAGGTAAAGATTTGTCCCCGTTCAAAATACTCCAGCGGATCGCGGTGGCGCAAGTCGTAATGCTCGTACAGGCTGGCATCATCAATTTTGGTCGGGTCGTGAGCGGCATTCCACAACAAATCAAACAGGTTTTTGGCCTGACTGATGATGTTGACATTGTTAGTACCACCCCGCTCTTGAATCATGAGCTTGGTAAATTCCATCAAGGACGGGCGATAGGGATGTTTGGGGTCGAAGTCGCGAATGCGCTTTTCCCAGTGTTCGTGGAAGGCATGAGCTAAATCGGGCAACCATCCGCAACCCCCTTCTAAAAAGCCAACCCTGAGAGTAGGGAATTGCTCGAAGGCTCCATCAAAAATCATGCGAGCTAAAGCTAGCTGCTGCTGGTTCCGCTGCACGAAAATATGGGTGAGGACGAAGGTTTCCATATGATCGGAAATCCCACCCACCATATAAGAACCCGGCCCCCCGTGAATGCCCAAACCAATGTCTAAGTCTACAGCGGCTTGGAGAATTGGCCGGAAGTCTGGGTGGCTAATGGATTTACAAGTGCGAATCTCTGGGAACGCATCGGGTGCTTTGGGATGGGGAATTGGCATATTAGGAGCAACAGCTACGCTAATCATGCCTAGTTCGTTGACGCAGCGATACATTTCCTTAACCGCTTCATCTACATCTTGCAGGGGAATGACACCAATGGGTTTGAGTCGGTTGTCGTAACCCTGGCAATCATCAGCCATGTAATTGTTGTAGGCGCGGCACAAGGCGATCGCTAAATCCTTATCCAGAATGCTAGAAAAGATCAGATTGAGGGTGCCATAGATGACGTGGACATCAACCCCTTCTTGATCCATATGTTCGAGGCGCACCTTATTGAACATCGCCCCTAAAGTGGTATCTGGATGAAGATTTCTAAAGCCTCCTTTCCCCAAACCTTGAGGTTGGGGAAACATCCGCAGGAAGTCGTTTTTACCCGTTGCTGGATTGAAGTCTACGATTTTTGCCCGTTGGTCACCGAGACTATCAATCACTAAACCGACGCGATCGCGATACTCCGGATCTAAATAATCCCGCATGATCATGGGATTTTCTAGTTTATGGGCGTCGGCATCGACTACCAGTAAATCTTGGTACATGAACACTCCTCAATGAATTGGTCAGTTGGGGTAGTCAGTTGTCAGCGATCGCTTAAAAATAATGAATAACTGACCGTTAAGGGCTGATGGATAACTAAGCTTTCTGCTGACGAGTCCAGGACATCCAGACTTGGCGCAGACCGAACCAGTTTTCTAATGACCACGACATTGACGCTAGTATAGTGATCCCAGGATACTTTCTAAAGGCTGGTTCATTCTTCTCGAAGAAGGCATGTCCCCCTAGGGCAAGGACTTGAGTCAACACTAAGCAGATCAGTACTAATCGCCAGTCGTAGAACAGCAGAAACACAGCTGCGATCGCCAGTACGTTGGTGATGTGGTGCAGAATCTGGTTAATCGGATGCTGGTGACTGGCCACAAAATGCGCTTTTGCCTCGTGGAAGTAGTTCAAAGGAATTCTCCTAACACTGAAAAGCAATTATAAAAACTTAACCCGTTGTTGACAAAATTGAAATTAGGTAGGGGAGAGTGGAAGTGAGGCAAAAGGATTTTCTAGAGTTTCCCACAGGGTTCTGAGCATGAGATAAGTCGAGGTAGCTCCTGGATCTATATGACCGCTGCTGCGTTCTCCTAGATAGCTGGCTCTCCCCTTCTTAGCCACCATAGGGATAGTGCTATTCATCCCTACCTCAGCGGCTGCTACCGCCTGCTGTAAGGCATCTAGGATACCTGCTTTCACTGCTACTGCTTGCTTAAAAGCATTTGATGCTGGTAAAAGAGCATCAAGCATCGTTTTATCAGCAATTTGGGCTTTACCCCGTTGTACCACACCCTCTACAAAAGCTTGGAAAAGCGCCACCATATCCTCACTACTCAGTTCCTGTTTACCAGCAGCTACTGTACTCGCTCGCAAGAATAGGGTGCCGTACAATGGCCCGCTGGCACCCCCAACGGTGGAAATCAAGGTCATGCTGACGGTTTTAAAGATGCTACCGATATCCTTTTCTGCCACAGTGGGTAACTGAGTGATCACCTTTTGAAAACCTCGGTTCATGTTGATACCGTGGTCCGCATCACCAATGGCAGCATCTAGTTCGGTTAGGTAGTCCTTGTTTTGCTCTAAAACTACCGCCACAGCCTGTAACCACTGTAAGATTTGTTGTTTTGTTACCATTTTTACACCCTGCGTGAGGGATGAGGGATGAGGGATGAGGGATGAGGGATGAGGGATGAGGGATGGGGGATGGG
>DNXU01000406.1:0-701 GCA_003505715.1 Cyanobacteria bacterium UBA8803
TCACCCCCTCATCCCCTCACTCCCTCACCCCCTCACTCCCTCACTCCCTCATCTCCGGGCTGGTAATGCTAGGATCTCGCTAGTTTCCGGACTTCAATTTTATGAGTAATTCTTTTCTGACCCATCGCCGTTTTCTGGCTTCGTCCCGTCGCCTACTGGTATCTGGTCTATGTTTGGGACTGCTGGGAACTGTAGGGGTCACTGTCCGTTCTAACTTTTTGCTAGCACCCGCCGTCGCTGAAGCTCAAATTGCTTCTACCAAAAATATTACAGCTGAGAATTTGATCGGCGAATGGCAAGGAGAATTGGCACCTAATCAGACTATTACCTGGATTTTTACGCCAGATGGCAAGCTGTTCATGACTGCCCCACCCCCTCCAGATGAAAAGCAACGGGCTATAGAAATGCGCTACCAGGTCAATGCCAGCAGTAAACCAATGGGCATTGATATCACCCTGGTGCAAGGGGCAACTGTGAGGACTATTTTGCAGTTCACCGACGCTAGCCAGATACAGGTACAAATAGCTGGAACTATGCCGGGACAAGAACGGCCTAAAGCATTTAACAATGCCACCACTTTTAAGAAAGTTTCAACCACGACCACATTGCCACCGGATACGGAAATCGATGACTTTGAGAGTCGTTCGCAACAGGGAGAGGGAGGAAGGAGGAGGAATTAGGGAGGAGGGATGAGGGATGAG
>DNXU01000406.1:756-3834 GCA_003505715.1 Cyanobacteria bacterium UBA8803
AAGGGAGAATTATCTTCATCGCTTTGGTGCTAGCGATCGCTCATGGTGCCTAATAAAGTCCATCTGCACGGACTAATGTAAAATCCAGAGTTTAGAAACCTGCGCAGCCCAAGTAGGTGTGTGTTTGTGTAGCTGGGGTTTTTTCAACCGCCCTATTGAGAATAGTCCTCCCTTCATCCCTCATCCCTCATCTCTCAGTTACAGCTTAGTTATTTCTTATCAGATTTTAATTGCTCTTTTAGTAGTCGAAAGGATACTTGCAGATAGCGAATAAATAAAAACCAGAAAGACCATGACACCGGAAGAAACCCGATTGGCAGCTGCCCGCACTCGTCAAGCTCATTGGAAACACTGGGGGCCTTATCTGAGCGAACGGCAATGGGGAACCGTGCGCGAAGATTACAGCCCTGACGGCACTGCATGGGACTATTTTAGCCACGACCAAGCTCGCTCCCGTGCTTATCGTTGGGGCGAAGATGGCATCGCTGGAATTTCTGATGACCAGCAACAGCTGTGTTTTGCGATCGCTCTTTGGAACGGTGCAGACCCTATCTTGAAAGAACGCTTGTTTGGCTTAACCGGAAGCCAGGGCAATCACGGGGAAGATGTTAAAGAATATTACTTCTATCTTGACAGCACCCCTACCCATTCCTACATGAAATGTCTGTACAAATATCCCCAACAAGCATTTCCTTATACCCAATTAGTTGCAGAAAACCAACGCCGTTCTCGCCAAGAGTTGGAATTCGAGTTACTGGATACGGGTACTTTTAACGATAACCGCTACTTTGATGTTTTCGTCGAGTATGCCAAAGCTGAGCCTGAAGATATTCTAATTCAAATTCAGGTTTATAACCGGGGGCCAGAAACCAGAATCCTACATCTGTTACCAACCCTTTGGTTCCGCAACACTTGGTCTTGGGAGGCAGATCGTCCCAAACCGATACTCAAGTCTTTACCAGAACAGGGGTTCAGTACCATTGCCGCGTCTCACCCTACTTTGGGAGAATACTGCTTGTATTGTGCCGATGCCCCCGAATTACTATTTACTGACAACGAAACTAACACGCAACGTCTATACGGGATAGAAAATGCTTCACCTTACGTTAAAGACGGCATTAACTATTATGTAGTAAACGGCCACCAAGATGCTATAAACCACCAAAAAATCGGCACTAAAGCCGCCGCTTATTATCGATTAGAAATTGCAGCCGGAGCCGCTAAAACTATTCGCTTGCGACTCTGTAAAGAGGGGGGAAGTGAGCTTGGGAATGGCAATGTTAATGCTTCTAACCAAAATTCGCTCTCATCCCCAAGCCCAGGGCAACCCTTTGGCAATAACTTCGACACCCTTTTACAAACCCGCATCAAGGAAGCCGATGAATTTTATCAGCGTATTGCCTCCTTCCCGATGAGCGAAGATATGCGCAACGTGCAGCGGCAGGCATTTGCTGGCATGTTGTGGAGCAAGCAGTACTACTACTACAGCGTAGAGGGATGGCTCAAAGGTGACTCAACCCAACCTTCACCACCTGCCAAACGCAAACGCGGTAGAAATTATGATTGGTTTCATCTCGATAATGCGGATATTCTGTCCATGCCGGATAAATGGGAATATCCCTGGTTTGCCGCTTGGGACTTAGCTTTCCACGCCATTCCCTTGGCCATGATTGACCCAGATTTTGCCAAGTATCAGCTCGATATCATGACACGGGAATGGTATATGCATCCTAACGGCCAGATCCCGGCTTACGAATGGAACTTTAGTGATGTCAACCCCCCAGTTCATGCTTGGGCAACTTGGCGCGTTTACAAGATCGAGCAAAAAATGTATGGTCGCCAGGATCGGCAATTCCTAGAACGGGTATTTCAGAAGCTACTGCTGAATTTTACCTGGTGGGTGAACCGCAAAGATGCGGAAGGTAAAAATGTCTTCCAAGGGGGATTCTTGGGATTGGACAATATAGGAGTATTTGACCGCAGCGCCCAATTACCGACAGGGGGATATATTAATCAGTCGGACGGCACTAGTTGGATGGCCATGTACTGCCTGAATCTGTTAACGATCGCCTTAGAGTTAGCTCTAGACAATCCCGTCTACGAAGACATTGCGACGAAATTTTTTGAACATTTTCTCTATATCGCCAACGCCATGAACCACATTGGCGAAGATGAAGCTCATTTATGGGAGGAAGCTGATGGGTTTTACTATGACGAACTCCGCCTACCTAATGGGGAGCAAATCCCCTTAAAGGTGCGCTCCATGGTAGGTCTGATTCCCCTATTTGCAATTACTACCATTGACCCAGAAACCTTGAATCGATTGCCCGCTTTTAAAGAACGCTTAGAATGGTTTATCAAAAATCGTCCTGACCTCAAGCATAATGTTGCCTGTATGGAAACCTCTGGCATAGGAGCCAAACGGTTACTCTCAATTGTTTCCAAAGACAAGCTGCGGCGTATCTTACAAAAAATGTTAGATGAGAGCGAATTTTTCGGCTCCTACGGTATCCGGTCAGTCTCTGCCGTTCATCGGGAACATCCTTACATCTTTCAGTGCAATGGTCAAGAATATCGGGTTGACTACGAACCTGCTGAGTCAAGCACGGGTTTATTTGGGGGCAATTCCAACTGGCGGGGACCAGTATGGTTCCCTGTAAATTACCTACTGATTGAATCCCTCCAGAAATTCCATTACTATCTAGGTGATGATTTCAAGGTAGAATGCCCAAAGGGTTCCGGCCAAATGCTGACCCTCTGGGATGTAGCAATCTTACTATCTCAAAGACTGATAGGAATTTTTCTACGGGATAGAGCTGGAAAACGGCCTATTTATGGCGCAAGTGGGAAGTTTCAAACTGACCCTCACTGGCAAGATTTGATTTTGTTCTACGAATATTTTCACGGAGACAATGGAGCAGGTATTGGCGCTAGCCATCAAACTGGCTGGACAGGTTTAGTGGCTAAACTCATCCAGCAATGTGCTGAGTATGAAGGGAAAACCAATAAGTTGTTATTGGTGAAAGGGAACAGCAACAATGTCGAAGGGCGGGTTTTGATTTAAGTCATATCTGCAAG
>DNXU01000406.1:3892-9610 GCA_003505715.1 Cyanobacteria bacterium UBA8803
ATATTATGGGTGTTTAACCGGATATGATATCACCCCTTCAACCTCTCACTCCCTCTCCGTCTCCTGTAATAGATTGTCACAGACGTTCCGATTCGAGGTCTGATGAGGCTAAGCTGGCTGGTAGAAGTGGAAGAACTCCCGACTTCTGATATTGGCATCTGCAAACTCTAGGGATTAGATTAGCTCAGGCAGGGTGCCACTAGAATCATCAGTCCTAACTTAGTCTATGAATCACAAATTCTTCGATTCCAATCGCAACGAACCCGTGCCGCAACCTACTTGGCCTGCTGAGCCTGAAATTCAGGTGGAAGACGATCGCACTGGCATGACAGTAGAGACTCTCAGACGAGCCTTTGCTGATAACTTGTACTACATCCAGGGCAAGAATGAGTTCTTAGCCACACCCCACGATTACTATATGGCACTGGCCTATACGGTGCGCGATCGCCTACTCCATCGCTGGATTAACACAGCAACCACCTACATCCAAAAAGATGTCAAGACAGTGCATTACCTGTCGGCAGAATTCTTGATGGGTCGCCAACTGGCTAATAACCTGCTCAACCTGGGTATGTATGAAAAAGCTCGTCAAGCCATCCAAGAGTCAGGACTCGACCTGAATGACCTGATGGCTCTTGAAGCCGAACCAGGACTGGGGAATGGCGGTTTAGGCCGTTTGGCGGCTTGTTTCCTAGACTCCCTGGCCACGTTGGAAATTCCGGCAATTGGCTACGGCATTCGTTACGAATTCGGCATCTTTGACCAGCGGATTGAAGATGGCGCTCAAGTGGAACACCCCGATAAGTGGCTGCGTTTCGGTAACCCCTGGGAAGTCCGACGCCCGGAATTAACGGTTGAGGTACAGTTCGGGGGACACACGGAAGTCTACCAGGATCAAAAAGGCCATCAACGGGTGCGTTGGACTCCGGATCGTAAAATTATGGGGATACCCTACGATACGCCAGTGCCGGGATATCAAAACAATACAGTGAATACCCTGCGCCTGTGGCGTGCGGGTGCTTCGGAAGAGTTCAACTTCCAGGTGTTCGATAGCGGCGATTATGCTGGTGCGGTGACGGACAAGATATTTTCTGAGAATATCTCCAAAGTTCTCTATCCCAACGACAACACCTCCCAGGGTCAGCAACTGCGGTTGGAGCAGCAGTATTTCTTCGTGAGCTGTTCGCTACAGGACATTATCAATACTTACCGCCGCACCCATAAGAATTTTGACCATTTCCACGAGAAAGTCGCTATCCAGCTCAACGATACTCACCCATCTATCGGTGTGGCTGAATTGATGCGGCTATTGGTGGATAAGTACGAATTGGGTTGGAACCGAGCCTGGTATATTACCAAACACACCTTCGGTTACACTAACCACACCCTGTTGGCAGAAGCTCTGGAACGTTGGCCAGTAAGCTTGTTCGAGCGCCTGCTACCCAGGCACCTCGAAATTATCTATGAAATCAATCACCGCTTCCTAGATCAAGTACGCATCCAGTATCCCGGAGACGGAGACCGAGTGGCTCGTCTGTCGCTGATAGAGGAAGGCCCCCAGAAATTTGTCCGCATGGCGCACTTGGCCTGTGTGGGTAGCCATAGTATTAATGGGGTAGCTCAACTGCACACCGATTTGCTCGAGCAACGGGTACTGCGGGATTTCTACGAGATGTGGCCGGAAAAATTTAATAACAAAACCAACGGCATCACACCCCGCCGCTGGCTGTTATTGAGCAATCCCCAGCTCTCAGAGCTAATTACCGAGAAAATTGGCACGAATTGGGTAAATCACCTGGAAGAACTCCATCAGCTTGAAGCTTTCGTCGATGACCCGGAATTTTGTCACCGCTTTGCCTCGATTAAGCAAGCACACAAGCAAGAGCTGGTGGATTATATCCTGCTGTTCAACGACGTTGAAGTCGATCCTAATTCCTTGTTTGACGTTCAGGTAAAGCGGTTGCACGAATACAAGCGGCAGTTGTTGAACGTGTTGTATATTATCAGCCTCTACAACCGGATCAAACGCAATCCCAGCACGAGTATCCTGCCGCGCACCTTTATTTTTGCAGGCAAGGCGGCTCCGGGTTACTTTATGGCTAAACTAATCATCCGCTTGATTAATGCTGTAGCTAAAGTAGTCAACAATGACCCGGATGTTGGCGATCGCCTCAAGGTTGTATTCCTAGAAGGATTCTCCGTATCTTTGGGCCAGTGGATTTATCCAGCGGCCAATCTCTCCGAGCAAATCTCTACGGCTGGTAAGGAAGCTTCCGGTACTGGCAATATGAAGTTTGCCCTTAATGGAGCGCTGACCATCGGTACGTTAGATGGTGCCAACATTGAGATTCGGGAGGTTGTAGGCGCTGAGAATTTCTTCTTGTTTGGCTTAACGGCTGAGGAAGTGTTCGATTTGAAGGCCAGGGGATACAACCCGTGGGACTATTACAACACCAATAACCAGCTCAAAGAGGTCATCGATCGCATTGGTTCTGGCCACTTTTCCCCGGAACATCCGGACTTGTTCAAGCCAATTGTGGACTCCCTGCTGCACCGCGATGAGTACATGCTTTTGGCTGACTACCAGTCCTATATTGACTGCCAAGATCGGGTGAGCCAAGCCTACCACAATCAAGAGAACTGGATTCGGATGTCCATTCTTAACACAGCTCGCATGGGTAAATTTTCTTCAGATCGCACGATTCGCGAATACTGTCAAGATATCTGGAAAGTGGAGCCAGTTCCGATCGAGCTTCCAGAGTATGCTCAAGAAACAGCTGGTTTGAAGGTTGCCCAACCTCCGCTAAACGTTTGAGGTATCGGGAATAGACATGCTTTGTCCAGGTTGTAGGCTACTAGGGAGAGGAAACAGGGAACAGGGGATAGGAATAATTTTTGTTCTCTCCCTTTTCTCTCTCCCTTTTCTCTCTCCGTTAGAAAGGCAAAATTACTGTAAAGGTAGTACCAACTCCAAATTCACTAATAAAAGATATTGTGCCTCTATGGCTTTCCACTGCCTTTTTGACAATTGCTAATCCCAATCCCGTTCCTGGAATATTGCCGACATTTTCGGCGCGGTAGAAAGGTTCAAACAAATGGGGTTGGTCTGGTAAAGGGATACCAATCCCCCGATCGCGAATGTAAAAGGTGACTTGGCTGCTCTCGGAAATTAGTTCAAACTCAACGGGGCTATCTTGAGGAGAATATTTCAGTGCGTTGGAAAGTAAATTACCCAAAAACTGCTTGAGCAGTTTCGCATCTAGATAGACATCGGAGCAATTCCCGCTACTCCTAAACTGAATTGTGCGATCGTTACCACAACTCAATTTTTCTTCTTCGATTAAAGTGCGGCAGAACAGTTCTAAATTTATTGGTGTGGGGTTAAACTCTAAGTTGCCAGTCTTGGCTTTATCAAAGACTAGAATATCTTCTACAAGTCGGTTCATATGCCCAACAGCAGCTTTAATTTTTTGGTAATTTCGTTGGGCTTTCTCCTTCTGCTTGGTGGGAATGGAGGTTGACAGCACGAAAGCAGCGGCTAGGATCGTGGTCAAGGGAGTACGAAATTCATGGGCAACTGTGCTGAGAAAACGGGTTTGGAGTTTGTTGAGTTCTTGTTGTTGAGCCAAATGATTGAGAATTATGGCTTCTGCTTGCTTGCGCTGGCTGATATCCCGAATCAGCCAGCGCAGTTCAATTAATTCGCTCTGGGAGTCGCGGACGGTAGCAACCGTAATCGCTGCTGGAAAAGCTTTCCTTTTCCGAGGTTGCAGGCGCACTTCCCAGTCCGTTAACTTTCCTCCTAAGTCATTGATCTGGCTCAGTTTAGCATAAAAGGTAGTGCGGTCTTCTAAAGGGACAAAAACGGTTAGAGGTTTGCCCACCATGAACTGGGTTTTGATATTGAGTAGGATTGCAGCTGCTTTGTTAGCCTCCCGGATCGTTCCCTGAGCATTGGTAACCAAGTAACCGTCGGGAGCAAACTCAAACAACATTTGGTATCGCTTACTCTCAGATGCCAGCGCTTGCTGAGTGGCTAGCAATTCTTCGTTTTGCTCTTGTAGCTCTTCTGTCGTTAGATGCAACTCCTCTAAAGCAATAGAGAGTTCTGCGATCGCTTCTTGTAGTAGTTCCTTTGAGAACGTTGGGAATTGGTTGGCGCAGGACTCAATCATTTCCAAGCGCTCTTGAGCAGATTGAACCTGTCGCTTGAAGTTAGCGGTTTCAATATGATACAATCTGCCTACCATCTTCTCAGAATTGTAATCATAATTCCCCATTACCTATTCCCAATTCCTTATTCCTCATTACCCAAATTACCTAGTCTGACACTTGTAGGTGAGGAATACTAGTTGCATAAGCGTGCTGAACAGTATTATTCTAGATTATTAGTGGTAGTTCTTGGGAAGATGTGAAAAACTCTGTAACTGCATTTTTCTGCTCCTTATCCCAACCTTGCTAGTTCTGAAGGTGGGGACTTCCGCCTGCTAGTTAAGGATAAAAACTCAAAAGCGGTAATCCCAATGTTTCCGGCCAACCCATCATCAAATTCATGCATTGAATTGCTTGGCCTGCTTGGCCTTTAATTAAGTTATCAGTAACTGACATCACGATCGCCCGGGCAGTACGGGGATCTACTTCTATGCTAATATAACACAGATTAGTACCGCAAGCCCACTTGGTTTGGGGGTAGGTGCCGCTGGGCAAGACCCTGATAAACGGAGACGAACGGTAGAATGCTGTATAAATGGTGGCCAGATCTTCTCGTACTAATCCGGGGTCGCGCAGAGTCGCGTAAACGGTGGCCAAGAGTCCCCGTACCATTGGCATCAAGTGAGGAGTAAACTGTACCATGACATCATGACCCGCCAACTCACTGCAAATCTGTTCGATTTCCGGGGTATGTCGGTGGCGGGCAACATTGTAGGGAGAAATAGAGTTATCTGCTTCTGCCAGTAACAGATTAGTCTTGGCCATGCGTCCGGCACCAGATGTCCCAGATTTGGCATCAATAATTGCCGTATCTGAAAGAATTAAGCCTTGCTTCAACAGAGGTGCCAGTCCCAGCAGACTAGTGGTGACATAGCAACCCGGACAGGCGACTAGTTGGGCTTCAGCAATGCGATCGCGATAAAGTTCCGGCAAGCCATAAACAGCCAATGCTGCTGTTTCCTGGTCGTTACGTTCCCCCCCATACCAAATTTTGTAAGTTTCCAAGTTTCTAAACCGATAGTCAGCCGAAAGGTCGAGTACCTTACATCCCTTAGCCATAAGGATTGGTGCCATCTGATAGGCCAAACCGTTGGGTAAAGAGAGAAACACGACCTGACAGCGCGTAGCGATCTTATCTAAATCAATTGACTCGATCGTCAGATCGACGCAATGACCTAGATGGGGGTATAGCTCAGAAAATGGCTTACCCGCACTACTATCTCCTCCCAAATAAACCACCTCGACTCCCGGGTGATCCATCAGCAGACGTACAAGCTGCACACCACCGTAACCGGAAGCGCCAATGATTCCTACAGGGCCGCGTCCTAAATCACCCATGATATTTCTTTCCTAAGAGAACACGAATCAAAAACGGTTGAACGTTTGCTGCATTTTAGTATCAAAACTGCACTTTAGTGGTATCTCAGTGAGAGGATTTCAGGATTTTGTCAGGGAAAGGGGCGAAGAAGTGAGGGGATGAGGGGATGAGGGGATGAGGGAGTGAGG